>JAAUZS010000021.1 GCA_014804495.1 Lachnospiraceae bacterium | reverse complement strand
GCAACCGGAGAGATTACCGGCAAGGATATCACTGAACAGGCACAGCAGGTAATGAAGAATGTGGGTGAAATCTTAAAAGAAGCGGGAACGGATTATGAAAATGTGGTAAAAACAACCTGTTTTCTGGCAGAAATGGCAGATTTTGCCGCATTTAATGCCGTTTATGAGAAGTATTTCACACAGAAACCGGCAAGAAGCTGCGTTGCTGTAAAACAGCTTCCCAAGGATGTATTGTGCGAGGTCGAAGTTATCGCATATCTTGGATAATTATATACATACAGAATGTATAACTTTGCGGAAAAATGCGTAAGATAACGGATAAAGATAACAGCAGAGTGATATCTGTTATTTTTACAGAAAAAATATACAAGCGAGGTTATGCATATGGACTATGTAAATGCTTTTTGGGTAGGAGGGCTGATTTGTGCATTGGCCCAGATTCTGTTGGAAAAAACGAAGATGATGCCGGGACGTATCATGGTGCTGCTTGTATGTCTTGGAGCAGTTATAAGCGTGTTCGGCTGGTATGAGCCTTTTATGGAATATGCCGGCGCCGGAGCAGGAGTGCCGCTTCTTGGATATGGCAACATACTGATGAAGGGCGTTAAAGAGGCAGTTGACAAAGATGGCTTTATCGGTTTGTTTAAAGGTGGATTTACAAACGGGGCGGTAGGCTGCTGTGCGGCGCTTGTTTTCGGATATTTAGCGAGTCTTATATTTAAACCTAAGATGAAAAAATAGAAATGACCAATAGAGTCAATGCATTTTTACATCTAATCACTAGGTTGAGAAGGTCAAACGCTCAGACTAATAGAGGAGTATAGTATTACATGCAGAACAAAATATATGTATCCCCAAGCGGGGAAAATCCGGAATGCTTTAAGAGTGTTTCAGATGCGCTGTACAGCATTCCGGAGGATAATCAAAATCAGGTGACGATTTACATTGCACCGGGAATTTATCATGAAAAAATCACAATAGACAGATCTTTTGTCACTCTGGAAGGTACGGGGAGGAGCAACGAGGACGTTGTTCTTACATATGACGATTATGCTAACATAGTTATGGAAGACAGAATGAAGATGGGTACATTCCGTTCTTATTCCGTGTTTATCGATGCCCATGACGTGACATTGAAAAATCTCACCATAGAGAATGCCTCCGGTGATTCCGTTACGCACGGTCAGGCGATTGCCTTATACGCGGACGGCGACAGGCTGATTGTGGATTCATGTCGTCTGCTCGGACATCAGGATACTCTTTTTACGGGTCCGCTTCCGCCTAAAGAGATACAGAAAAACGGTTTTATCGGACCCAAACAGTACGCTCCGCGTATCAATGGAAGACATTATTATAAAAACTGTTATATCTGCGGTGACGTTGATTTTATTTTCGGAGGTGCGACTGCGTACTTTGAAAACTGTACTATTGAATCCTTGAGGCGCTTTGAAGATGAAACAGAGGAGCCCGCAGACGGCACAGCGAAAGGTAATGAAATTAAGCCAGAGACGCAACCCAGGATTCAGGGCTATGTTACCGCGGCCTCCACGCCGGAAGGGCAGGCATACGGCTATGTTTTTTCTAAATGCCGTCTTATATCAAAGGACTGCCTGACCGGTACGGTCTATCTTGGAAGACCGTGGAGAGAATATGCCAAGACAGTATTCGTGGAATGTTCCTTCGGAAAGCATATCAACCCTGAACTTTTTCATGACTGGAACAAAGAAAACGCAAGAAATACGGTGTTATATGCTATAGGAGAATGCGCGTATGCATCGGAGTCTGCATCTTCGTTCCCGCAAAAAGCAGATTTTGTACGGGAACTTGTTGGGGATCAGGCGGCCGCTTTTACCAAAGAACGGGTACTTGGCGAAGGTGACGGCTGGTGTCCCTGACTCAATTAATAAAAATCACGGAGGAATACGAGAATGGAAAGAAAAATTAAAATAGCGTACATCGGCGGCGGTTCCAAGATGTGGGCGCGCACTTTTATGTCAGACCTCGCGGTCGCGGAAAATTTGTCGGGTGAAATAGCGTTATATGACATTGATATGAAAGCCGCGGAGCGCAATGCTAAGATTGGCGGCTACATCAACCAGGACCCGCGAACTAAGTCAAAGTTCGAGTACAAACTGTATGATAGGATAGAGGATTCGCTTAATGGTGCAGATTTCGTTATATTTTCAATTCTGCCGGGAACGTTCAGGGAAATGCGCAGCGACGTACATACGCCTGAGAAGTACGGGGTTTATCAATCTGTCGGAGATACTGCCGGACCGGGCGGCGTACTGCGTGCAATGCGTACCGTGCCGATATATGAGGATTACGCGAAGAAGATACGCGATATTTGTCCGAATGCATGGGTCATCAACTTTACAAACCCGATGAGCATTTGTATTAAGGCTCTGTATGACGTTTTCCCGGAGATAAAGGCTTTCGGGTGCTGTCACGAGGTGTTCAATGCACAGGAATTTTTGACTTGCGTATTAAAAGAGATAAAGGGTATAAACGTTCACCGCAGCAATATATATACCGATGCCAGTGGTGTTAATCACTTCACTTGGATAACTGAGGCTAAATATCAAAATATTGATTTGCTTTCACTGCTTCCTGAATTTATGGACAGGTTTTATGAGGAGGGTTATTTCGAGCGCGAGGGACAAGACCGCTTTGCATTCAAGACTGACCCGTTCGCATACGGCAATAAGGTGAAGCTCGACTTGTATCGGAAATACGGCGTACTCGCGGCGGCGGGCGACCGTCACTTAGCGGAGTTCATGCCGAATTCGTGGTATCTGAAAGATCCTGCGACCGTTAAGGAATGGCAGTTCGGGCTTACCACTGTCGATTTTCGTGAGAATCAGCAGGCGGAGCGGATCGCGGATAGTATTGAAATGGCAGAGGGACGCAGAAGCTTTCCGGTTGTGAAATCAAATGAAGAGGCGGTTGATCTGATGAAAGCGCTGCTTGGCTTCCAGACGAGAGTGTCCAACGTAAATATGCCGAATCGGGGACAGATGCCGCAGATGCCGCTTGGCAGCATAGTGGAAACCAACTGCATTTTCTCGAACGATCAAGTAAAACCGGTAGTATCGAAACCGCTGCCCATAGCCGTTGCGAACCTCGTTTACCGTAGCTGCGTGAACATAGACACGACCTACGAGGGTATCAAAGAGCGCGATCTTAAAAAGATATATTTGGCGTTTGCGAATCAGCCGCTTTGCAATACGCTTTCCATGGAACAGTCAGGAGAACTGTTTAAAGAGATGTGCTTAAATACGCGTGAATATTTGGATGAATTTTTCCCAATCGACCAATATTTTGCCTGAGCGCTCTTATAGAAGTGACAGGCTCAGCGTACTGCTGCTATTCACTAACGCAGTAAATATGACCGTTAAATTCCTTAAAGAGACTTTCTTCTTTCTTGCGCATAAATATGGTGAGGTCATTCTCGCCAAAGGATAGCTGGAAATGGACACTGCCCACATAAGAGTCTATGATATGGGCTTTGATATAAAATGTGCCATCATTAAGCCATGCGCCGCTAGCCGCATAATGCTGGTTGTAGATAGGAAAAGCGCCTGTCTGCATATTGCCCATTCCGAATTTAATGGTATATGGTTCGTGNTTGTAAATAAANGATAGGCTTCCGCTGCCTTGTTTTTCCGAAGCAGACGAAGCGTTAAAATGAACGGTAAAACTTTCAAATCCGGAATTCAGAGTCCGGACACAGAAGGTTTTTCCGTTTATTTTTTTAACCATCTCACTGACTGCTTCAACAGATGCTGTGGTTATAAGGGGTTCTATTTTTAGTGATTCAGCTTTGCCTGCGAGGAGTTGNCTGCTTTCGGCATCGGCTTGCAATGCTTCGTTTTGAATAAAGGCAAGAATCTCTTCATACAGGGCGTCGTAAATCTGCTGGTTGCCGCCTCCNATATCCTGTGTATCTGCGGTGGTGACACAGATAATGTCATAATCGGGAAGGAAGATTATAAGCTGCCCACCCATGCCGTAACAGGTATACCCATTCTTATCACCACGCCAAAACTGCAGTCCATATCCCTGCGCTTCACTTGGAACGGGAGCGGTGACACATGTTTCGCTTATGGGAGATACCGCCATGTCGATATAAGCCGGNGACATAAGCTGTTTTCCGCAGNCTGTTCCTCTATGTGCGATAAAATATCCGAATTTAAGTAAATCCATAGGCAGCGCCACCAGACCGGAGCCGCCGAGNGATACGCCGAAGGGATCCTTCAGCATATATGATTGTTTAGAAAATCCCAGGCAGTCAAGCTTCTCTTTAAGATAATCCAACATGACCATACCGGTCATTTTCTCTACCAGTGCACAGAGCGTATGAGCGGCAGAGGTGTCATAATGAAAAAGCCTGCCGGGCGGAAGGGTAGGAGGCGTGGTAAAGAAGCTTTCCACCCAGTCTAATTCCATATTGAGCTTATATGTAGTTGAGGCATGACAAGAGCGCATCATCAGCATATCCATAATTGTCATCGAAGCAATCCACGGATGANCCTCAGACGGNAGTTTTTCGGGAAAGTACTTGACGATGGTGTCATNTAAAGAAATCTTCCCTTCTTCGGCAAGCAGACCAATAGCGATGGAAGTAAAACTTTTGCTGATGGAAAACATGCGGTGCAGGGTATCGGCTGTGTATGGAGCATAATATCCCTCAAAGACAAGCTTGTCATGTCGCATGAGAAGAAGGCTGTGCATGGGAACCTTCCGCTGACTCATTCGGTTAATANAATTGATAATGCACTTACCGGGGATGCCGGCAGCTTCCGGTGTTGATGTTTCAAATGTCAGCATAGAATAGNCCCTTTCGTTTATTAATTTTATTAATATATAATAACATAAATTTNAAATATGAAAATGAAATCTTTACAAGATATTATACTGTTATTTATTATAGCTGAAATGATTTTATAAATAAAGGAAAAAATCTGTTTTAACTAGACAGAAAATATTGTATAATGAATTTTAATAGTATAAGGAATTGGAGATGGATTGCGATGAAAAAAATAAACATGAAGGAAAAGAAAGTAAAAATTGAGAAGACTGAAAAAACTGAAGATGCGAAAAAAACGAAAAATTCTTTCGGTTTCATGTTATTCGGAATCCGAAATAAAATCGTTATCTGTTTTCTGGTTCCTATCATTTTTATGGTTATTGTAGGCGTTTCCGCGTATCGTAAAGCGGAGGATGGCCTGAGTGAGAAATTCCAGGAGTCTACGCTGCAGACGATAGAGAAGACAAAGGAATATATAGAGATGTGCTGTTCATTTATTAAGGCTGAGGGACTGAAATATGCTTTTGACGGGGATGTCAGCAAATATCTTATGGGTACGTTGGAAAATTCTCCGGTGGAAAGAAAGAACATAATGAGCGATATTAACTCGGGTATGATATCTTCCCAGACAGCGATTTCTTTTGTCGGAAGTATGTACATAATTCCCAGGCAGGATCTGACGATTATTTCAACGGCGACAAACAAGAGCGTTCAGGGAGTTTTTGACGAACACAGGGAGGCGGTTGCAAGCGGAAAAAGCACGATTGAAACATGGATAGATTCTCATCCTATTATAGATGAAGCATTGGGAAAAACGGATGAAGCATACATAATTTCTTACGAAATTCTGACAAAAGCCAAAAACGGATGTATTGTTATTGATATTAAACGTGATGCGATTGAGGAACTCATCGATGGACTTGATATAGGAGACGGAAGCGTTATTGGATTTATTACGGAAAACGGAAGAGAAGTTATTTCGGAACAGCTGGAAGAGGGAAAGGAAAGCATACTGACAGAAGGAGAAAATGTATTTTTCGGTCAGGACTTTTACAACGGAATTAACAAGGAAAATATGAGTGGTTCCATGGAGATTAATTTTCACGGTGAGGAATATCTGTTCTTCTACTGTAGAAGCGAGGATGTGGAGGATGTTACCATATGCGCTCTTGTACCCATGGACGTTGTCACAAGCCAGGCGCAGGAGATTAAAGGATTGACGGTAGTGCTTGTTATCATGGCATGCATAATTGCGTTGGTGATCGGAGTTTTTGTAGTAGCAGGTATTCAGGGAAATATGAGAAGTATCTCCAAAAAATTCGGCGAGGTAGCAAAGGGAGATTTGACTGTTACAGTGCAGGCAAAAGGGCGCGATGAGTTCCAGGGACTTGCCTCTTCGGCAACCCATATGATCAAAAATACGAAAAAACTTGTCAACAAGGTAAGTAATGCGACAAACGAACTGGAAAAATCATCAGTGAGCGTAGAAGAGGTTTCGGCGGTTATTAATGAATGTTCTCAGAATATTACACAGGTAATCGGGGAGATTCATGACGGTATAGCCAGACAGTCGGAGAATGCGGCGGATTGCGTAACAAGAACGGATATTTTATCTAACGAAATACAGGAAGTAGGCAGGGTAGTAGAGAGAGTAGAAGATCTTGTAGATGAAAATGAAAATATGATCAATCAGGGTATAGAGATAATCCGGCTTCTGGGTGAGCGCGCAAAGCAGACAACAGAGATGACAGCGGAAGTGGGTAACAGCATTGAGTCTTTGAAGAAAGAATATGAAATTATTAATTCTTTTGTGGAAACNATTACGTCTATTTCCGAACAGACTAATCTTTTGTCCTTAAATGCCTCTATCGAAGCAGCCAGAGCAGGAGAAGCGGGAAGAGGATTTTCTGTTGTTGCAGAGGAAATACGCAAGCTGGCGGACGATTCGGCTGCAGCGGCGGGAGAGATCCAGAATAATGTTGCCAATATCATGGCTCAGACAGAGCGCAGTGTCAAAAATGCTGAACAGGCGCAGGAGATTGTCGTGCTGCAGGGAGAGTCGGTAGAACAGGNTATTAAAGTGTTTGGTGATATGCGTGAGCAGATGAACGCTCTTGCAGCAGGTCTGAAAGGAATTGTTGCAAGCATGGAGAAAGCGGATACCGAGCGGAGTAATACCGTTCAGGGTGTGCAAAATATCTCAAATATTATTGAAGAAACCGCTAACAGCGCCGAGAAAGTACAGGATATTGCGGGTANGCTTCTGACCCACGTAGAGGATTTAAATAAGACTGCGGATTTGCTGGGTGAGAATATGCAGGGATTAAAATCAGAAATTTCTGTATTTAAGATTTGATGACACATTTTTTGTACAGNCTGTGTAAAAAACATCATATTCTTTTATTGATTTCGNAGATAAGAAAAAAATAGTGCTAAGCCATAGGTCAGAATCTATGACTTAGCATTTTGCTTATGTCTTCGCTTCCGGTCTTTTGTTNCNAAGAAAATATTTCCTTGACAGGATAATCCCATGGTGATACAATATGCAATAAGATGGAAAAATTTCTATATTTCTATCTAAAATGAAAAAATCTAGGAGGTAATTATGAAAAAGAAAATTGTTTCTTTACTCATGGTTGCTGCTATGACTGCTTCCTTAGTNGGATGCGGTAATAGCGATGACGGAGCTGGTACNACTGACTCCGGAAGCAATGCAGCAACTGAGAACAACACAACATCATCTACTGATGGTGGTGCATCAACAGACACCAACACNGACAANGCAACAGAGCCGACAGCTGATGCATCTGATGTTGTAAAACCGGATGAAATTACAATTCTGGTTGATGGTACTGTCTTCACACAGGAAAATGCTCGTGATCAGTTCATGGCAAAATTGGAAGAATTAACAGGTGTTAAGATTAATGTTATCCAGCCTGACCATGATGCATACTATGACAACGTAGGACAGATCGTTGCAAGTGGTGACTGGCCGGATGTTATGATTCTTTCAAGTACATATTATTCAGGATANGCTGCAGAAGGCGTATTATGGGATATGACTGAAGCATGGGAGAATTCAGAGCTGAAGCAGAGACAGGAAGCTTTCAATGGCGCCGGCGTTGTTGAAGGTGTTAAGATTGACGGACATCTTTATGGTATGCCTGCAGCACGTGGTAATGGTTGCGTTACCTATGTAAAGAAGAAATGGATGGACAATTGTGGTATNACAAGCGCTCCTACAAATTGGGAAGAGTACAAAGCTATGCTCGAAGCATTTATGACAGGTGATCCTGACGGCGACGGCGTAGACGGAAACACATATGCAGCAGTAGCATCTGCAGGTTTCGTAGGAACAGAAGCTCCTTATGTAAACTATCTGCCTGANATTTATCAGGATGCTTANCCNAGCTTCTACAAAGATGCAAACGGTACATGGGTAGACGGTTTTGAAGAAGACTCCATGAAAGAAGCTATGGGAAGATTACAGGAACTCGTTTCNATGGGCGCTTTGGACAAGGCTTCTCTNGATCAGGGTACCGGTGACTGCCGTAACAAATTCTACAGTGATGACTTCGGTGTATTCACATACTGGGCAGGTACATGGGCAACTAACTTAAAGACAAACCTTGAGAACAATGGTCTTGATGGTGAACTGATTCCTCTTGAGCCTATCGCAGAAGTAGGAGCATACCTTGACCGTATTCCTCCGGTATGGTGTATTACATCTACCTGTGAGAATCCTGAAGGCGTATTCAAATATTTCATTGAAACCATGCAGGACGGCGGCGATGTACAGTTCTTATGGACATATGGTGTAGAAGATGTTCACTGGTCAACAAAGGCTGAAACATTATACGAAGGTCAGACAAATGATGACGGNAAGTCANTNGAGAAAGTATATGNAGAAGGNGANTTCCATGGTCTNCGATAACCTTGAGAATCCCGGAACACAGTATACAAAAGCTCACATTGACCCGGCACTTGCACTCGTTGATTTGGCAGGCGACCCTGCAAAAGAGAGCAGAGCAGCAGAGAATACTGCATCAGCTACATTGTTTGCACAGAATTCCGTAACAGCTGTTTTAGTTCCTACTACAGATGCAATGACTCAGTACAATGGTGACTTGACAACATTGAAGAATCAGTTAATTGCTAAGGTTGCTTTAGGCGAACTTTCAATTGATGATGCATACGCTCAGTATGAAGCTGACGGCGGTGCAGATTGGTCAAAACAGATTGTTGATTCTTTGAACAATCAGTAATATGTATAATAAGAGCATAAGGGTATTTTCTCCTAAAGGCTTAAAAATTTCCCGAATGTTTTAGGAAATTAGAATTATGTGAAGTTATGGAAGCATTGCTTCTTATAACTTCACATAATTTATCATTAGGATTAATGGGGTAATTTAGTGAATGTAAGGAGGAAGAATGGAATGAGTAAGGGTGAAAAGAAAAGCCAATCAGCTCCAACGGCAGCAAAAAGCTCTGGTAAATCGTTAGGGGTTCGTATGTTTAAGTACAGGGGATTTTATTTAATGTTCCTTCCTGTACTGGTTTTTGCAGTAATTTTCTTTTATTTACCGATGTTCGGTATCAGATTTGGTTTCACGAATTATAACGGCATCAAGGAACCGGCATTCATAGGATTAGATAATTTTAAGAGAATGTTCAGTATGCCGGGCTTCTGGTCTGCATTTAAAAATACTTTGCAGATTAGTGTTATAAAATTGATATTAACAACGTTTGTAGCAGTTGTTGTTTCTTTATTCTTAAATGAAATAATAAATATTCATTTTAAGAAAGTAGTACAGACAATTATTTATCTTCCGCACTTTTTGTCATGGGTTGTTACAGCATCTTTGTTCTCATTGATTCTGGCACCCAGTGGATATGGTCTGGTCAATTCGTTTCTGGTTAAGATCGGAGTAATTAATGCCAATGATATGATTTATTTCCTGGGAAGTCCTAAGTGGTGAAGACCTACATACTATATTATAAACCTTTGGAAAGAAACCGGTTGGCAGACTGTTATCTTTATGGCAACATTGGCGGGCATGAATACAGAACTATACGAAGCTGCTTCTATAGATGGTGCAGGACGTTGGGGAAAGATGCGTTATATTACATTCCCGGCTCTTGCCAACACAATTTTAACAGTATTTATTCTGAATCTGGCTAAGGTTATGAACCTTTTTGAATCTGCTTTTGTATTACAGAATGATGCTGTATTGGATACTGCTAACGTTCTTGAAACTTATATCTATTATCAAAGTTTTAACAGTGGTGCGATTCCTAACTATGGATATACGACCGCCGTTGGTTTGTTCAAATCTTTAGTCGGCATGGTACTTGTACTTGTATGTAATCAGTGGAGCAAGAAAGTACGCGATGGTCGTGGAATCGTATAGGAAGGAGCGGTAGAGATGAAAAATAAGAAGATATCAGCTTTTTCAATTATAAATGGACTTATATTTATTATTGTATGTTTTATTATTATTATTCCGTTGTGGAAAGTTTTGGTTGACTCATTTGACTTGAAAACGGCATATGGTATGAAATTATGGCCGGAGTCTTTTGGTTTAGATGGTTATAAGCTTGTATTTTCAAACCCTACGCTTTATCGTCCGTTAGGAATTTCTGTTCTGACGACGGTAGTAGGTACTTTAATTGCTTTGACACTGTCAACTCTTGGCGCTTATGTACTTATTCAGTGGGAGATGCCGGGACGTACATTATTTGCTAATATGTTACTGTTTACTATGATTTTCAGCGGCGGTATGATTCCTACATATTTGGTATTAAGGTCTTTGCATCTGACCAATACATTGTGGGTTGTTATTTTGTTCCCGGCCTTGAACGTATATAATCTAGTACTGATGAGGAACTTCTTTGAGGGAATTCCTGCCAGCCTGTATGAAGCGGCAACCTTGGACGGATGTACTCCGATGCAGACTTTCATTAGAATCGTACTTCCTATGTCAAAGCCGGCGTTAGCTTCTATCGGACTGATGTATGCAGTTTCCTATTGGAATGACTATACACATTACAAATTGTATATTCTTAATTCTGATTTATATAATTTCCAGATGAAGCTTCGTGGTATGATCATGGGTAGTGATCTTCCTACGGCAGCCGGAAATGCAACGGAAAATACAATTAAGAATGCAGCTATTATAGTAGTTATCATCCCGTTTATGATTCTGTATCCTTTCTTACAGAAATACTTTGTAAAGGGTGTTAACATTGGCGCTGTTAAAGAATAAGTCGGAAATGCAGTATTGTATAAGAGTATGGAGGATAAAATATGGCTACGATTTATTGGGCAGGTGATTCTACCGTACAGTATAATGGTATTATGACATATCCGCAGACGGGTATAGGTCAGGTTTTTCATTTGTTTCTGAAGCCTGAGATAAAAGTTGAAAATCATGCCAAGAACGGCAGGAGTACCAGAGATTTTATCGATGAATCGAGATTGGCTGTCATTTATGACAGGATAACGGAAGGAGATTTTCTTTTTATTCAGTTTGGACACAATGATGAAAAGAAAGAGAATCCTGCAAGATATACAGATCCTTTTTCGGATTATATGATTAATCTTGAGAAATTTGTAAATGTAGCCAGAAATAAGAAGGCATATCCGGTGTTGATAACGCCTGTTGAAAGAAGATGCTTTATAGACGATAAAACACTGGGTCCCGGAGGTCATGGAGATTATGTGACAGCTATGAAGCAGGTGGCAGCAAATCTTGACGTGGCGCTCGTTGATTTATACAGTATGAGCCGTGCGGAAATGGAAAGAGTCGGAGAGCAGGCAACCAAGGATTGGTATATGCATATTCCGGAAGGAAAGTATCCGTATCATTTGGAAGGGCTGGCTGACGATACACATTTAAAGTATGCGGGAGCTGTTATGTACGGAGGCTGCATAGCAAGAGGACTTAAGGAATTAGGCGGAATCTATAAGGATTTGCTGTTAGATGAAATATGATATGTGATATAATGGCTCAGGACTTAGCCCTGAGCCATTTTTGAAATAGGAAACAAAACGCGTGGAAATATACAGATATATAAATTATAGATATTAAGTAAGAAGGGAGTATAAAAATATGGAATATTTATGGAAAGCAGACTTAGAAGACGGAACATTCAAAAACCCGCTTATTTTTGCGGATTATTCTGACCCTGATGTAATAAGAGTAGGAGACACATATTATATGACGGCCTCCAGCTTTAACTATGTACCGGGACTTCCGATCCTGACATCTAAAGATTTGGTGAACTGGAAACTGGTAAACTATGCACTTGATAAAATTAATTATGAAAAATATGATATTCCTCAGCATTCTAAAGGAGTATGGGCTCCTGCCATAAGGTATCATGACGATCGTTTCTATATCTATTATGGTATGCCGGATGAGGGTATTTTCATGGTAAGCGCTAAGGATCCGCTGGGTAAATGGGATGAACCGGTACTTGTACTTGAGGGGAAAGGGTTGATTGATTCATGTCCTTTCTGGGATGACGACGGCAAGGCATATGTCATACATGGGTATGCCAAAAGCCGTATCGGATTTAAAAGCTATCTGGGGATTTTTCCTATGTCTGCCGATGGGAAAAAGGCGATAGGCGAGGATCATTTTATATTTAACGGAGTTGAGACGCAGCCGACTATAGAAGGACCGAAGGTATATAAAAGAAACGGATATTATTATGTACTGGCGCCGGCGGGTGGCGTTAAAACCGGCTGGCAGACTGCACTGCGCTCGAAAAANATCTATGGACCGTATGAAGAAAAAATTGTGATGAAGCAGGGAGAATCTATAATTAACGGACCTCATCAAGGNGCATTGATCGATACGGTCAACGGCGATGAGTGGTTTATTCATTTTCAGGACAGAGGATTGTACGGACGTATTATACATATGCAGCCGGTTGTATGGGAGAATGANTGGCCGGTAATAGGCGTGAATGCTCAGGATGGATGTGGAGAACCCTGCCTTGTATGCAGGAAACCTAACACGGGAATAAGCGAATCTCCTTCTTCTTTGGAGGCTTCTGATGATTTTGAATCTCCTGACCTGAATCTTATGTGGCAGTGGCTCGGTAATCCGAAGGAATCATTCTATTCACTTACGGAAAAAGAGGGATTCTTAAGACTGTATGCTTTAAATCCTTCAGGAAAGGCGGAACCGATATTGTGGGAAAGCGCCAATGTTCTGACTCAGAAACTGGTATGTCCGTATTTTAAAGCGACAACCTGCCTGTATATTAACGGTCTTTCTGAAAACAGTCAGGCGGGCATGGTAATGATGGGCGGACATTATGCTTATGTCGCCGTGAGAATNATAGATGGATGTAAGACNNTGGTATACTCTGAAGCNTATGACGCAGAAGATGGTGTGAAAGAGAAGACTACAGTCATAAGAAAACTTTCAGATGATACCNACAAGATATATNTTACATTCACTATGGAAGAAGGAAATGAAAAGCCTTTGTTTAAAATGTACTATGCCTTGGATGGTGAAGAAGAGGTAAACGTACCGACCGACTTCGTACCTTCAGACCACACATGGGTTGGCGCTAAAATCGGACTTTTTGCTAATGTATGCACAGATGGAGCAGATAGTGCGAATACAGCCGGATATGCTGATTTTGAATACATACACGTCACACCAATTGAGTAGAATGTGAACAGTATGGGCAGTAATTGTATGCGAGATTGATGTTTTATGAAAATTAGGATGGGAGCAGAGATATGAATCTGGAAAAGGCGATTGAAGAGCAGAATTTAGATGAAGTNATAAGGATTTTAACAGAGAATCCNCCATGTATTGACGAAAAAACAAAGGATAATATTCCTCTGTGCCTGTATGCGGCACAGGCAGGTGGTTTTCCTATTGTAAAATATATCGTTGAGTATTCAAGGGCAAGTATGAATACGGTAGATGNGGAAAACCGGACAATTCTTCACTATGCCGCTATGTCTGGAAATTTGGAGATGAATCGATATCTGGTGGAAAGGGTTGGAATGGATATTACCGCCGGCGACAGGAATCTGGTGACTCCTTATCAGATAGCTTGGGAGCATGGACATAAGGAACTGCTTGAATATTATGAGAAGCAGGTGGGAGCGGCGTATGAGAACATGTATCATAATCCGATTCGTACAGGAATGTTTCCTGACCCCTCGATTGTCAGGGTTGGTGAGGATTATTACATGGTAAATTCTTCATTTATCTTTTTCCCATGCATACCTGTTTCTCATTCTAAAGANTTGNTTCACTGGGAAATTATNGGNCATGCTATTACTAATCCTGAGTGGGCGAAACTGGATGAACTNGAAGGCGGCAGGGGTTATTGGGCGCCGGATATCTCATATGATAATGGGACATTCTATATTACTGCTACCTATCGTTTGAATGATACGGGAACGGTTTACAGGAAGCAGATTGTGGTTTCCTCAGACAGACCGGAAGGACCGTACAGTGAACCGGCGATTATTGATGAGGATGGAATAGANCCGTCTATTTTTCACGAAGACGGCAGACACTATATGCTGCTTAACAGAGGCGCAAGGATTTTTGAATTGAGTAATGACTGNAAGAGTCAGATATCGGAAGCATCATTGTTGTATTACGGAAGTCAGAAGAGAGCNCCTGANGGACCTCATCTTTTGAAAAAGGATGGATATTATTANCTGTTTCTGGCGGAAGGCGGTACTGGACCGGGACATAGGATTACCGTAGCAAGAAGCAGGACTCTTATGGGAAATTATGAGCCATGCCCTTATAATCCAATAATGCGGCAGATGGATGAGAAGGCCGGACTACAGCGCTGCGGACACGGAAAACCAGTGTGTACTCAAAATGGGGAATGGTACATGGTGTATTTGTGCGGCAGAAGAATCGGTAAAGGATACAGTATACTGGGAAGGGAAACCGCACTTGACCCAATCACATGGACGCAGGATGGCTGGCCTATAGTAAATAATCTTAAGGGACCAAGTGTATTACAGATTATGCCGAAGATACTGACAGGAGAGCAAGTGCAAACGACTCATGCGTCAGCTGCAATAAAGCAGATGACAGAGTCATCACCAGACGATTTGACTGCTAAGGTCAAAGCTTTTCAAAACGGACTGCCGAAGGATTTTATAACTCCAAGACCACCGGAAAAAGACGGAATAAGTATTAAAGACGGACATCTGATATTAAAGGCAAGTACACATCCGCTTTCCACCGTAAGTGCAAGAAACATTCTGGTAAGACGGCAGAGCGCGTTTTGCTTCAAAGCAGAAGCTGAGTTGAGGGTGCCTGAGCTTTCAGAAGGGCAGGAGGCCGGAATAACCTGCTACTATGATGAGAATACATGGGTATGCTTCTTTATTTCAAGAAATGCTGATACTTATTTTCTACAGGTTAAAGAGCATATAGGGAAGGAAGATATAGAACATTCGATAGAAAAACTTGTTGACCCAATCGGTAAACTTATTGTATTGGGAGTCAATACTGAATATCTGAACAGGAGCTTCTATTATACTGTGGCGGAAGAAAACGAGAAAATAGTGGAAGAACTGTCTGATATATACTANTTATGCGATGAGGGNATCTCCATGGGAAAACGCTTNACCGGNGCTATGGTAGGGATGTACGGATATTCAAAAGGTGAACCGCTTTTTATAGAATTTGAAGACTTCCGTTATCAGGAGATGTAAGCGTGATGTTTTTGGATTTTGTCAAAAAATATGTAGTTNAAAATAATAAAAATGCAAACCGTGAGCTTTTACTGCACGGTAATATGCTACAGGCGATATTGACTCTTGCGATTCCCNTTGTCATCAATAGCTTTTTGCAGACGATGTATAACCTGACAGACACATATTGGCTGGGAAAGTTNGGAACAGAGGAGTTGGCGGCAATTAATCTTGTATCGCCCATGCAGAATATTATCATCAATTTCGGCTCCGGCATTACGGTAGCCGGCTCCGTTCTGATTTCGCAGTATCTGGGTGCAAAAAAGGATGATGATGCAAGAAGCATGGCNAACCAGATTTTTGCCTGTGCACTGATATTTTCCGTAGTGTGTGCCGGACTTGGCGCATTGTTTACTCCTTCTATCGTGACATGGCTCGGTGCGGAGGGCGAAACCTGGCAGCATAGTAAAACATATATGCAGCTGGTGATTCTGGATATGCCGTTCCTTTTTACGGTGAATATGTATACTGCTATTAATCAGGCACAGGGTGATACGCTAAGACCAATGCTCCTAAACTTTACCGGTATCGTGTTAAACATGATATTAGACCCATTGCTTATGGTATGGCTTAGTATGGGAGTGGCGGGCGCAGCGNTGGCAACNGTGAGCGCNAAAGCNGTNCCGGCAGTTATAGCATTTATTTTACTACAGAACAGGAACAAAGATGTCTATTTAAGACTTAGTAAATTGAAATTTGAGAAAGAAAAGTTAAAGAATATTCTGGTAGTAGGTCTGCCTACTGCAATTGGCGGCAGTACGATGCAGTTCGGTTTTCTGCTTATGAGCAGGAATGTTTTTAAATACGGAACGCAGGCAATGGCGGCGTATGGAATCGGTAATAAGATTAACAGCCTGATTACGCTGCCGACCAACGGAATAGGCTCGGCTGTTGCGACAATAGTAGGGCAGAATGTAGGGGCTAAGCAGTATGACAGAGCCGAGCAGGGATATAAGATGTCCAGACGTATCAGCGTTATCTTCCTGTTTGTGGGCGGTATGATCCTCTCAAGAATGCCGGTTTCGACAGCGATTGTTCAGATTTTTTCAGATGATGCCGAAGTAATAAGTATGGCTGCGGATTTCCTTAGTATCATGGCGTTCTGGTGTTTTGCCAATGGTGTACATAATTCCAGTATGGGTCTGTTTCAGGGAAGCGGNCANACNGAGGTAACGATGNTGATTGACGCCGCCAGACTTTGGATTTTCCGTTTTGCAACTCTGTATGTTTGCGAAACATGGCTGCATATGGGAGTCAGAAGCGTATGGTATTCTGTTGTGGTCAGTAACGGATTGTCTGCGCTCGTGCTTTTCATCATATATAAGACTGGGTATTGGAGGAAGAAGAGGATATAGGCGTTTTGANCGGTAAAATATAAAAAAGAAAGGAACAGGTGGTAAAATGAAAGCATTAGAACTAATTGANGNGTATTTAAAGAAATTTCAGAATGGTACGGTTGAGAGAAACTATGAGGATAGCAGCGTACTTGTAAGNGTTAANCAGATGNATGATGCGTTTGGAGATGAGAAATACTTTTCACTTATTGAGGGATATTTGAAGAACTTTGTTATGGATGACGGAACCATAGCAAATGGATATGCGGACAAATTTGATGTCAGNAGCGTCAATNGCGGTAAACTTCTCTTTTTTATGTATGATAAGACGGGAGAGGAAAAATACCGCAAGGCGATAGAAGCTGTTATGGATTGGCTNCGCGAGCATCCTGAGAATCTCTCTCCNANTCAGATATCAATGGAAGAACTNTATATGGTACAGCCATTTTACATGGAATATGAGACCAGATATGATAAAAAAGCGAAATACAGCGACATAATCAAGCAGTTTGAAAAAGCTGATAATATGTTTAGGTCAGGGGTTGATAATATTGACCAAATCGGTCTATATTTAATTTCCATGATAGACGCGTTATCCGGAATGAGCTTTGAAATCTACGAAAAATACAGGATAATTCAGGATATGTTTAAGGCGGCGCTCACAGACCTCCTTAAAAACTATGATAAGGAAAACTGCTCATATTATGGAAAAATGGCAGGAAATGCAGAGAATGCCATGATAGCTTATGCGATTATCAAAGCCTGCCGCATGGGAATTATTCTAAAGGAAAAGTATGCGTTTGTAGGTATGGAAATAGTAGAGAATCTTATGGAAAATAAGCTGAATGATATTTTCAGTGACACCAGCGCCGTGGGACCGTTTATATCTGCATACGGCCAGTATATGCAGCTTAAGAAAGAAATGGATTCGTGACCGTTTCAGACAACGATGCCCACATTGAATCCACTTTATAGTATTTTTTATTGAACATTTACGAAACTCTGTTCCAGCAACCAGAACTTAGACATAATAAACAAGGCAAGGCGCGATTTCGCTTGCGGTGAGCACCTTGCCTTGTTTATTTTGCCTAAGTTCGTCTCTTGCCATAGCACTTCCATAATTGGCTGACACATCTCATGGTGGTTATATGACAAATTTTTTTAATAATTTTTAAAAAGTTGAAGACGTTCCGGGCTGTTTTCCGTTTTAACTAGCATAAGGATGACTCGCAAAGAGTGGCATTCGTTGTTTATACGATAGCAGCAGAGAGAAGGTGATGCACATAAAAAGGGAAGAACAATTGACAGCGCTGATTGATTCTTACCAAAATCTTGTTTTTTCCATTTGTTATAAGATGACGGCGGATTATTTTGCCGCAGAGGACCTTGCGCAGGACACTTTTATCTCTGCATATGAGCATTTGAATAGCTTTGATGGCTGTAATCCCAAGGCATGGATTTGCAGGATAGCGACAAACAAGTGCATCGACTATATGTCTCATTCCGCCAGACGGAGTGTGCCTACGGAAGATATCTATCTGGAAAAGGGTATGGAGTCTAATCCGGAAACTAAAACTCCTGAGAACATCTGTATGGAGCAGGAAGTAAAGGAAACGCTGCTGGTAAATTGCAGCCGCTTAAGGCCACCATATGATGAAGTGGCGAAGGCTTATTATTATGATGAAATGGATATAAAAGAGATTGCGAGGAAACGTAATCAGAAAATCAAGACAGTGCAGACACAGGTTTACAGGGCGCGTGCCATGTTACGCAAAATCTACAGAAAGGAGAACAGTGCATGAAAAAAATAATAAATTTTAGAAAAAGCAATTCAGGCGATTATTTATCCGATGAAGCATTGGAAAGATTGATTTCCGAGATAGAGACAGAGCCGCTGCTGCAGCCTCCTAAGGAATTTAAGAATGACATTGTCGGACGGATACGCCAAAAAAGGAAATATATGAAAAATGTGCAGTTGTTTTCCTACAGCACAAAAGTAATCCTGGCAACCGCGGCAGCCATAGCCATCGTGCTTTTCGTACCTGAGAATATCCGGTCTGAAACAGACATGAATATAGAACAGCAACAGCATAGACAGGAGAGACAACTTGAAAACGAAGGTTACGAAGAAAGCCCTATATGGCAGTTAAACAGAAAGATGAATGAATATTATGACAAATTAAACGACGGATTAAACCAATTATTAAGAATGGAGGTTCATTTAAATGAGAAGGAAGAAAAATAGGTTTTTATTATTTTGCTGTTCCCTGATGCCGGGGGCAGGAGAGATGTACCTTGGTTTTATGAAAATGGGTTCAAGCATTATGGCCAGTTTTGCATTGGGAATGATGTTTGCCGGCTTCAGCGGGCTTGGTATTCTGTCAGTTATACCGATGGTGCTTTGGTTTTACAGCTTTTTTAATGCTAATAATCTTGGCTCTATGAATAATGAAGAATTAAATAATATAGAGGATAATTATCTGTTTATCGATGAGGACGGCACCAATTCGCTCAAGGAATTAATGGCAGGAAAATACAGAAAAGTCATTGCCATTGTCCTGATTTTAGTAGGAACTTCAATGTTATGGAGTGTACTCTGTGACGCGTTGATTGACATTTTCGGGAGAGGATGGTTTGATAAGTATTTCTATCATATTTCACGCATGTTCAGGAACAATGTACCAAGGATAATTATAGGTCTCTTAATAATATGGTCCGGAGTTAAAATGATACTTGGTAAGAAGGCGGAAATAGATAAACTGGAAGAGAAAGAAGAAACTTATGCATCTATAGAGTCTGAAAAGAAGGATGAATAGAAATATAAATAGAATTATAGATACAAATAGAACTACAGATACACATAGAACTAAAAATACAAATGGAACTACTAATATAAATAGGAATGGGGGATATTTATGGATAATATGGAGCAGAGGGAATCTGCAAATGAGCGTGTGTATGACGAACCGGGAAACTGTCGTACACACAGGGTCGGTACTGTAACATGCGGGCTGGTTCTGATTCTATACGGTATACTGTTTCTGGTGCGTCTGGCGCTGCCCACTCTGGATTATAGGATAATCATGGAGTTATGGCCGATCGTTCTTGTTATGCTTGGAATAGAGATTTTGATAAGCTCTGTGGGAAAAAATCAGGATAAACAGAAATTTGTATATGATTTCCCGGCGGTACTGATTATTATAGCGATGCTGTTTTTTACAATGATAATGGCAGTAGCGGATATTTGCATGACGGAATACTATCTGTATAAATAATCTATAGTTCCTCATAATTGATTCCGCGTTTGTCAAGAAACTGTTTGATGGCATTGTCCCAGAGAACATCAACGGTCTTGTCCATGATAAAAGTATGAAATGAGGTACCCGTAATAAGCGTTAAGACAGTACCGTCATATTTAACGGTAAGCACTAAAGCCTTTATCTGCTGGGGTGTGACAGAGGTGTCACCATTTTTCAGGACTGAGGCTGTGTAATCGGGTATCAGATGCAGGATAAATTTGAATGCGCTTGGGGTATGCGTTCCTTTGATGAGGGAGAAGCAGATAGGACGTATCTGTTTCCATGTAGTGAAGTCATAGGGACGCATCTTACTATCTTCCCATTCTTCCGTAGTATAGAAATCACGGTTCTGATGACCGTCTATCATAAAAGTATTGTAAGTACTGATAGAAGCCTCTTCTAACATAAATGAATCAAATTCCTCTGAAGCTAAGAGTTTTCCCATGAATTGTTTTACGTTTGTTATTTTTAAAGCTATCATACGGTGCAGATTCTCCTTATATGACGTGGATTATTAATAAATGATACCAAAAAGAAAAGAAATTTGCAATTAATTGCAGCACTGTAAATCTTTTCAATTAGAATTCAGCGTTTTTTTGTAAACTGTAATGAAAAAAATTATTTCTGCAATAGCCGTTATAGTCCATGAAAATACATACAGAAGATACAAGGACTGTATGGTTTTAAAATATGCAAAAACCGTACATATCCAGACAATCCTGAATACGCATGAGCCCATGATTACAATAACGGTCGGCAGGACGCTTTTTCCAAGTCCCCTTGATGCTGCTATGGAACAGTCCATAAAGGCTGATACGGAATAAGAAAGAGCCATGATGGACAGACGGTTTATTCCGGCTTCCACAACGGCAGGCTCATTTGTAAAAAGGTTAAGAAACGGATACCGGAACAGGTATATTCCCACGCCGATAATTAAGCCGATGAAAAACGAATAGGTTAGGCATACAATATAACTTTTCTGAATGCGTTCCTTTTTTCGCGCACCCAAGTTTTGTGCGATAAAGCTGGAGCAGGCAGTGTAAAAAGCAGCCATCATGTCATACACCAGCGGGTCGGCGTTTGCGGCGGCGGAATTGCCTTCAACCATTACATGGTCAAAAGAATTCACGCTGGTCTGAACAAAAAGGTTGGCGATGGCAAACAGCCCGTTTTGAAAAGCGGCGGGAATGCCTATTTTGAATATGCGCCCCATTTTTTCGGGATATAGCTTTATGCTTCGTATGCGCAATGCAAATCCCTCATTACTTTTAAGTAAGACGGCAAGAATCAGAAAAGCAGAAAGATATTGAGAAATAATGCTTGCGGCGGCAACGCCTGCCACGTCCCATTTACATACAATGACGAAAAAAAGATTCAGCAGTACATTAATCACGCCTGAAAACAAAAGGTAGTATAGCGGACGTTTGGTATCGCCGGCAGCGCTTAGAACAGCGCTGCCGAAATTATAAAGACCAAGCGCAGGCATACCCAGCAGATATATGCGCAAGTATAGGACTGCCTCATTAATCAATTCGCTTTTAGTGTGCATTGCCGCAAGAATTGTGTGGGCGAATGCAACGCCGAATATCATAATAAGCGCGCCCATGGAAAAACACAGAATCACCGAAGTATGTACTGTTTCGTGCAAATCTTTATTATTCTTTGAGCCTATATAGAGCGCAGTAAGCGCATTAACGCCGCTTGCAAGTCCGATAAGCATACCGGTAAACAAAGTAATCAGTATGCTTGTAGAGCCCACTGCCCCAAGTGCGATAGGACCTGCGAATTTGCCGACTACAGCGACATCCGACATATTAAAAAGTACTTGCAGAATATTAGAAAACATCAGCGGAACACTGTAGACTAAAACTTTTTTCCATAAGGAACCGCTGCAAAGGTCCATTTCATATGATTTCATAGTAACACCTTATCCATATATATTTTACAAGGGAAAATAGTTACCTGTAAATGATAATCAAAGCATCATAGATGATAACCATATTTTATAATATATCAGAATTAGAAAAAATCAAGCCGTAAACATAACTCTGCATTTTTCTGTAATTTTATAAGGCAGAGATGTTTTCTGCTTTGTATGGAAACATCTCTGTCAGTATGATAGAATATTTGTAGAAAATGGGGAAGTGGAGAGGTATAATGTTTTTTATGCCTCCATGCTGATTCGCCATGCAAATGATGGCAAATTATAATTGAGTATTTAGTACTCTCGGTATACGAGGAAAGCATTTAAATCAGTTGTAAAAATTTTAAAGGAGAAGAAAACATGGAAAAAATCAACCTTGCCGGTGAGTGGAAATTCAGACTGGATTATGGAAAAGAGGGAATTATAAAAAAATATTATTCAGATGATTTGGAGGATACAATCAATCTTCCCGGAACTACTGCACAGCAGAAGAAGGGGGAAGTGAATCCGGCAAAAGAGACGGGGTATTTGACGGAGACATATCATTTTGAAGGTTATGCGTGGTATAGCCGGGAAATTATTATTTCTGATGAAAATATGGGAAAAATGTTTTTTCTGAATCTGGAACGGACGAGGAAATCCTATGTCTGGATTGATGATAATTTCGTAGGGCAGAAAGAGAGTTTCAGCGTCGCGCATGAATATGATCTTTCAGGTTTTTTGACGGGTAAAGTACATAAGATTACGATTTTGGTCAGCAATACGGAATACAAGACTCCCGGCGGACATATGACGTCTCCTGACACGCAGACGAACTGGAATGGTATACTGGGAGATATTTCTTTGTATGTCTATGACCAAATGCGGATTAGTAATTTACAGGTGTATCCGCATACGTTACAGCGTTGTATAGATACAGATTTTGAAGTCCTGAATTGCGGAAATGAGGATTCGGCATATGCAATCGTTACCTGCCGGAGGCTTGGCGCGATGGACGCGACAGCAGAGAAAAAGGAAGAAATACCTTTACAGAAAGGAGAAAACCGTTTCCATGTTTGTCTGCCGCTGCCATCTGAACA
>JAAUZS010000020.1 GCA_014804495.1 Lachnospiraceae bacterium | reverse complement strand
CAGATAAACCACGAAATCGGCTCCTCTTCCGAACCATAATATCCTGTACAAAGCAAAAACAATAACAAACGCCATCACTATCATTATAAATATATGATAGAACATCTTCGTCTTAAGTTGTGTAAAACCGGCTTCGCTTTTTTCTTTTTTTAAATTTTTATCCTTCAATTTTATATCCCACTCCCCATATCGTTCTGATGTACTTCGGATTGTCTACGGTATCATTCATTTTTTCACGTAAATGACGTACATGTACGGTAATCGTATTGTTGCCCTTACTGTAATACTCATCCTGCCATATATTTCGGAACAGTTCTTCCGCACTCACAACCTCGCCTTTATGCTCCAGCAATATACGAAGGATATCAAATTCGGTCGGCGTAAGTGTCAGCGGCTTTTCATTTAACATGCATTCATGTGTTTTTACATTCATTACCAGACCCGAATGAATTATGACAGACTCATCCATATCCGCCGTCTGGGAACCATTGTATCTTTTGTACCTGCGCAGCTGCGCTTTTACCCTTGCAACCATCTCAAGCGGACGAAATGGTTTGGTGATATAATCATCAGCTCCTAACGATAATCCGTTGATTTTATCAATCTCATCATCTTTTGCAGTCAGCATGATAATGGGGTATGTATGCTTTTCCCTTATATGCTGACATAGTTTAAGCCCGCCTATATCCGGAAGCATGATATCCAGAATCGCAAGGTCAATCTCGTTTGCATCTATGAATTCCAGCGCTTCTTTACCCGAATAGAATTTATGAACCGTATAGTTTTCATTCTGCAGATACACTGCAACCAAATCCGCAATTTCCTTCTCGTCATCTACGACGACTATTTTATCCGACATAAAATAAATCCTTTCATAAAAGATATTATTATTTTATCATACAGCGGTTAATTATTTATAATTTTCATTATGAGAAAATATTAAGATTTTACTAAGACGCTTTTTATAGGGTGAAAAATTTATTTTTCACCCTAGGATTCNTTCTCCTGAAGCATGATTGTCAGATAGAATNCATNATCNCTTATTTCNTGAGACATGGTTCCGTAATACTGCTCCACGACTCTGTGCATATTCNTAAGCCCTATTCCGTGCATCCAGTCGTCTTCTTTATTAGTCTGCAAAATNTTCTCTTGCGTATATATAACNCTTTGCATATCACAATCGTTTTCAATCCGCAAGAAAAACATCCGCCCTTTTCTATAGCTGCGTACACGGATTTCCAATNAANTTTTGCCTATACANTTCNNACATCCTTCAATTGCATTATCTAATGCGTTGTTTAAAAGAATTCCAATGTCAAAAGCTTCAATNCCAAGCTNTTCAGGNAAAATNAAATCGCTNGTAAGANAGATNNCTTCCTTTTCGCANTCCTGTCCCTTTCTGTTCATAATAACATCAGTGACGGGATTNCCNGTNNTATANTTAAGCGNCATNNCATCNAGCGCATCTTTCATATGATTCAGGTATTTTTCAGCTTCAGCCTCTANCNCGCCATCNGAATTTNNATACCGGCTTCCGACACTCAAGAGCTGTTCCATATCAGCAATGTAATTGNTCATATCATGGCGCATTCCACGTATACTGTCATACAGACGCTCCATTTCCTGCACATGTTCAGTCATATCCGACAACTGCTGTTTATAGAANAGCAAGCTGCTTTTTTCCTCCTGCGCGCTCATAAGCTGCTCATAGATTTTTACACTGTAAACAATGGACAAAAGGCATAATAATGCCATAAGCGGAACAATNGCATACATTCCGACATGTTTGTCATAAATGTATTCAATCCGGGTACCGATCCTTGTAAAAAAAATACAACGCAACACAAAAGAAAATGCCATTCCTACAGCTGGGGAAAGCANCAAAAAAAGAATACCCTGTCTGCTAATCTCATGCATGCTTTGCCTGTATTTACATATGGCATGTATCGTAAGCCAGGCAGTTGCCGTAAATAAAAGCATTAAAACTATTTGCCATACATATTGATAGACTTGCAGGAAATGATTAAACCTATCTAAATCTCCAAATGGGATTTCCTCTTTCAACACTTGGTTTATCAATTGATCATAGAATACCCCTGCAATCAGNCTCCATAAACCATGAATGCCAAANCTTGCCAACTCTGCAACAGTATTATATAAAAGAACCAAATATGCCTTAATAAGCCTGTTTCCTGAATAAAATAAATCTATAAGCAAAAAGCATACTGCTATCATAAGAATCAGCTTTACAATGCTAATTCCGCTCCTTTCATAATTCCCGTCCTCACCGTACAAAAGCTTATCAAGCCATGCAGAATTAGCAAGCCAATATCCCCAAATGACAAAGAGCAGGAAAAAAATATATTTTCCCTGCTTTGTATATTTCTCTTTAAACACTATCATTCCATCGCACAAATACAAAAGCAGAACTGCTCTTATACCATACTCCAAAATGTCCAGCCAATAAATCACGGCAATATTCCTGCTCCTTCCAAGATTTTTATCTTATACAGGCTCCTGCAAAAAGCTACAGTATATTTTCACAAATTCACTGTATTTGCGTTTCGCAAGAAAGATTCTGTCTCCATTGCTTAAGACAATGCTTGTGCTGTCATATCCCCTGATTTCCGAAAGTGAAACTATGAATCCGCGGTGACAGCGGTAGAAGCCTGTTCCAAGACGCTTCTCTAACTCTTCCATTCTATCATAGAATTCCAGAATTTCCTGCTTCATATGCAGGATAACTTTTCTGCCGTCGCTTTCCGCATACAGTATATCCTCTATATTAACTCTCCTATAGCCATCGGCAGCCTTTACCAACATGATTTTGGGCTGCATGTTGTTCTTTTCTACTTCCGCAATTGCTTTTGATACAACTGAAATCAGTTTTGCTTTCTCAACCGGCTTTAACAGATAATGAAAAGCTCCTACGTCAAACGCCTGAAAAACCTGCTCCTTTACGCCTGTTACAAAAATAAGAAGCATATCGGAAAGCTCCCGTAATCTTCTGGCAGTCTCCATACCATCCATTCCGTCCATTGCAATATCAAGCAGCACTATATCGGGCATATACTCATGCCCTACAGCCTCAAGCAGCTTCTGTCCGGAAGAAAATTCTCTCAGAGAAACATTCGGAAAAGCCTCTTTTAATACGTTCTTTATACCCTCCCTGATTCTGCTTTCATCATCACAGATTGCAATATTCATATGTCTTTTTTAAGTCTGTCCTTCCTGTCCTTTCCCTGACTGATTACTTCGAAATCCATTTTTCAGTATAATCACATGATAATACAAAATCCGCAGTACATGTTTTCTATAGTATGTATCGGGCATTCCAATCAAATTCCTAATGGGACATGTATTGAAAAAGCATATTTTTGTAATGAATGAAATTGCATGTAACATGCCGCAGCATACACTCGATTTTTATTCAATACCTGCATTTTTCCGGTAAAGCACGACCGAAAGCTTATAGAACACTATAAAAAACATAAAAATAATTACAACACTCAGTATGTTTATTGCTTTCAAATTTGCAGACATCATTTTTTCCAATGAATGTACCGAAAAATATGACGACAGTGTCATAAGCAAAAACGGCATAATATACGCTACCCTTAATTCCTTTGTAATAGACTTTTTCAGCACTTTTTCCTGAATTCCTATTTTTCGCAAAACCGCATATCTCTCTTTTTCCTCAAAGGCGTCGTTATACAGCTTCATAAACAATATGCTGCCGCTCGCCATAACAAAAACCAGAAATACGAAAACACATAAGGAATATTCAATCTTAATCCACATGATGTCGTTACTGTATGGATCGATTTTAACAATTCCGGTATATTCTGTATCCGTATTGACAATGATCTGGTCTAATTCATCTAATGATGCTTCGTAATTGTAAATATCCTCGATTCTGTAATTATAGGTATTTAAAACCACAGACTGCGTGTATCCCTGTTCTGCCGCTTCCTGCTCGCCTTCAGATTTAAGCTCCTCATATACTGCATCACTGACCATATAGAAGCTTAACCTTTCCTGCAGATATCCCAGATATGGAACGGTAGTTTCGTCTATCTGGTGAAAAGTCCTTCCGCAAATACCCATGTCAGAATTACGGCTTGTAAGCAGGGATAATAAATATATATGTCTTAAACAGACTGTTTCATCATCTTTCAGATTATCATAAGGGAAAGACAGCCCTGCATCTTCCGCCAGTTTTTTTACTTCGGAAAAAGCCAGTATTCCGTAAGCATACCCATCGGAAAAATGACTTTTATCAAACTGTAGAAACGATATTTCAGTCCGGTAATCAATATCATTATCCATTTTTATAAGCTCATCAGCTTCTTCCCCGATATCAGGGCGATTAGTAAGAATCTGGTAAGTATATGTGTTCCTGAAATTCACCATATTATCATACTGTCCCTTTGCGGCAAAAGACGCAGCAAGCGCGGTAACAGCACAAGTTATCAGAACACAGGTCATTGCATAGGTCCTGTAATTTTTCCTCATTCTGAAAATCACATTGTTTATCCACAGATTTCTCTCGCGGCTGTAAAGAAACGATTTTTTCCCCGCAAGATACTGAAACATAAACGGCAGAAAACCGCCAAAAATAAAGTATGTGCCGATTATAACAAAAACCGTGGCAATAAACAGATTATTTATAGTTTCCATACCGCCGTCTTTTGTAGCAAGATAATATCCGTTTGCTAATGCCGCAATTCCGATTACCATCTTAAAAAACAAAATATAAGTTTTGGTCCTGACATACTCATTCTGTCTGGCTGCGGAAATCATATCAAGTACGCTGCTTCTTACAATATTTACATATCCTTTTACGGTAAAAATCAAATACATCACTATATAGATAATCGACGTAATAATAACCGGTTTCCATGCAAATTGAAATGATATATCTACCGTAATCTCAGAAATTGCCAAAAGAATCATCTGAAAAAGATGCGTAGTGATCAACCCTCCGCAAACGCCTAAAATAAGCGCCGAGATACCAATCATTGTCATTTCAAGCATATACAGTCTGCCGATTCTTTGATTGGTAAGTCCCATAAATACATAGATTCCGATTTCCTTCTTCCTTTTCATAAGAAAAACATTGGACGCATACCAAATAAAGAAAAAAGTGAAGCACCACAGCACTACTTCCAGAACATTAACGACGCTTTCTATATAGCCTTCCTTCTGCGCCAAAGAAGTAAATGTATCGGTATAAAGCAGATTAATAAAATTAAATATAATCATGACCGTAAAAGCAAGCGAGAGAATCATGGAAAAATAGTTCTGAAAGCTTTTCTTGAAATTATGAAATGACAGCTTAACCAATATCATGAAAGCTCACCTCCCACATTACTTACCGAAACGTCTCCCGACTGTTCACCCATAGAAGCCTGCAAATCAATGATACGGTCATAGAATTCTCCCCTGCTCTCCCCTCTGCTCAGTCTGCACTTCATAAGTCCGTCTTTTAGGATATATACGTCCTTGGCATAAGAAGCGCAGAAAGCGTCATGCGTAACCATAAGAATAGCAGTATGCTTTCTCTCGTTGACTTGCATGAAACAATTCAACAACTCCTTGCCTGACTTGGAATCCAGTGCTCCGGTAGGTTCGTCGGCAAAAAGAATCTTCGGTTCTGTAATAAGCGCACGGCAGACGGCTCCTCTCTGCTTTTGACCTCCTGATAATTGATATGGGTATTTTCGCAGATGATCTGTCAGACCAAAAAGTCTGGCTATGTCCTCAGTTTTTTCCATGCACTCTCTTGCTGATACACCGTTTAATGACAGCGGCAGGGCGATATTGTCCTGCAATGTCATAGTGTCTAACAGGTTATAATCCTGAAAAACAAAGCCGATTTTATCTCTTCGCAATATGGACAAGCCCTGATTGGAAATATGCGTTATATCTTTTCCATCGAGGATAACGGTTCCCTGTGTGGGCTTGTCTATGGAAGAGAGGATATTCAGCAATGTGGTTTTTCCGGAACCGCTCGGACCCATTATGGCGATAAAATCTTCGTCAAGAATGGTAAGGTCGATTCCTTTCAGGACTTTGGTACGGAAGCCTTTGGCGCCGTAGTCTTTGGTGAGGTTTTTGATTTCTACTATTTTTTTGTCGTTCATGTTCTTGTTATGTTCCTTTCTTTAAGGGATGGCAAAACTCACTTTTTTCAAATGGTCCGTTGTACAATATATACAAATCAACGCAGGCACGCTTTCGCTGCATTGCCGCCAGTAGCGGTACTAAGCTCGAAAAAACCTCGCTAAGTACCGACGGCGGCAGAGCACCTGCTTTTGTTTTGTATATATTGTACAACTACNTNTTGNANATNNGGAGTTGNGCAATTGGNTANTTGCANGTATATAGNTGTTTGCAAATAACTGAGTTTATTATAAGAAAGGATGAAGTAAAAATCCTTACAATTACATTACAAAATAANCGGNAACATTACAGATTTGTAANGTTNGNANTTTNTNANNNATNTGCTGTNAGTNTTGCTTTTCTNTATNNATAAACTNAGATATTAAAGTATTCCCGGTTATCTTTAAAGGTTATGNTGAATCTGGTGTATTTGTTGTATTCGCTTTCTACTGTGATTTCATGTTCCAGCTTTTTTATTATTTCATGGACCATATAGAGACCCATGCCGGTGGATTTGTATTGGCCATTATGGTGGTTGCTTCCGATGTAACCTTTTTCGAAGATTCTTCTTATATCGCTCTCTTTGATGCCTTCTCCGTTATCCTCGATNTATAATTGAATCGTCCCGTTCTGTGTACCAGTGTAGATTTTAAGCTTAGGATTTTCTTTTGAGTATTTAACAGAGTTACTTATAAGCTGNTCAAGGACNTANGTCAGCCATAGAGGGTCTGTGTATACACAAAGGTCTTCCGTACCCGGTTGTATATCAAGCGTAAAGTGTTTTCTGATTAAAAAGAACTGGTTGTTGTGTATTGATTCTTTGATACATTTTAAAATCGAGGTTTTGCATACCTGTAAATCAAAAAGACTGCTTTGCATTTTCGTACCAAGCAGGGCAGACCTGAGCAACACATTTATTCTTTCCAATTGTTCCAAAAAGGAATCTTTTAATTCCGCATCTTCTATTTTTTCAGCCATAAGCAGGCTTGCGGATAATGGTATCTTGATTTCATGGCACCATTTGGCAATATAATCCTGCATGTCACAGTTCATATCAAACTGTTCCTGCAGCTGCTTTTTCAGTATTAGAACATCATGCGCTGCAATATCTGTTTCTATATGAACTGAATCTTCCTTAAAAAGTCCATGAAGCTCCGGCAGCTCTTGAAATTCCTGATAGATTAAATAATCCTGCTGCATCAGCTCCTGTTTCTTGCGCTGTATTCGTCTATAGCAGATAGAATCATAGGCATAAAAAGCCGTCATTACGGCTGCAATCAGAAAATCCAGATATATGAGATATGATATTTTTATTTCGGGAAGAAGAAAGATAAAATAGAGATTGTAAGCAATGCATGGCAGAACGCCTGCTAAAATTAATTTATAATGTGTACGGCAGTAATTCATCTAATATAATCCTCCCTGATTTTTATCATTTTCAGTATTGCTTTCAAAGATTTTTCATTCAATATAATACCCCTGNCCTTTCTTCGTCTTGATTATCTCTTCACCGCAGTGTGTCAGCAATTTATTTCTGAGTCTGCTGATTAACGTAGTTAATGTGCCGTCCGAAACAAACTCGTCCGTACTCCATAACGTCATCATCAGTTCGTCCCTTGTAACGATTCCCGGCCTGCATTCCACAAGCTTTAGCATTATCCTTTTCTCCGATTTGGTTAAATCAATTTCTTTTCCATGCAAAATAAGGGAATCTCCGGCTTGTTCAAAATATATGTCATTACTTAGCCAGATTCTTTCTCTTACCTTATATTGATATGTTCTTCTTAAGATGGCTTCGATTTTAGCCTTCAATAGTTCCAGGCGAAAAGGCTTTTCCACATAATCATCACCGCCCTGCGCTATTGCCATGATTTTATCACTGTCATCATTCCTGCTGCTGATATAGATGACCGGCACCTGCGAGATTTCACGAATCCGCCTGCACCAGTAGAATCCGTCATAGTATGGGAGGTTGACATCCATGAGAACAAGATGCGGGTTGTATTTTGTAAACTCGGTGAGAATATCGTCAAACTTATTGACAGTCTTTGTGATGTATCCCCATTTTTGAAGGAATTCGGAAATCTGGGCAGACAGTATTTTGTCGTCTTCTATTAGCAGGATGGTTATTTTAGTGTCTGACTGGGTGGCGGCTTCATAATCTGTATTTGTATTTGAGTTTCGGTTGCTGTATGATCTAATGTCCATGCTGATTTATCTGCCTTTATAAGAAAATTTTATGTATTGCTGTCTTTATATTTTGCGGAGTATATAATGCTCTCTTTGTAATGTTATATTTATTGTGTTGATTATTATAACGAATTATTATAATATTCTTCTTCATGAAAAAAATTTTCAAGACGGCCGTTGTACAATATAGGCAAATCAACGCAGGGCACGCTTGCGCTGCATTGTCGCTCGTAGCGGTACATAAGGCTGCAAAATACGCAGCCCAAGTACCGACGGCTCCATAGCACCCTGCTTTTGATTTGTCTATATTGTACAACTACGTTTTGGAAATAAAAATCTCACAGAGGTCTTAATATTTAACAAATGTAGGCATCCACCAGCCCATATTGTCATCAAGGAAAAGGCAGTATGATGGTTGTGTGCTCTCATCGGAATAGATGTAATAATAATCCATCCAGCCGTGTGTAATATAAATATATTCGTGTTCCAGTCTTCCAAGCTTGTCGAAATAGCTGTCCCATGTCTGGTACCATGTTCCGAATATGCGGGGATTGTGGTAGTATTGCCGATGCTGTAATAATCCGTTTTCATCATACTCATAATCCATCCACAGTACATATGACGGTTCTTCATCGCCGTCCTCATAAAATCCTCTTGAATCAAAATGTANNACTTTTCCGGCATCATCATATTCTTTATTTTCTTCATAGGCTGATACATAATCAGAGCCGTTATCTCCATCAATGGATTTAAACTTTGTATAATCAACGCTTAGTCCATCGCTCCATAAATCAGTTTCATCGGACATTCCGACAAAAGTAAATCCGCATAATCCCGAAGTCATCATATCGCTGGGGTCTCTCTCAAAATAGCGAATTCCACATCCTAAGNCTGTCTGTTCATCATAATACAGAGACAGCCGTATATTGCCATCAGGTAAGGNGTACTCATAAAACGGAGTACTTTCNGCAAAACCATATTGGGATAAAAATGAATNTTCNTCCATATACCAAAGGAACNGTTCGTCGTACGGATTCTGGGCAATATAAGCATCAANGCCCTCATGAGTCCATTCATCGGTATTTGCGGTNTCAGATGAATCATCTGTTTCTATTTCATTCCATTCAAGACCATCTATATTTTCTTTAGATACGGTTCCGCGGTCTATTCTTGTCACTCCGCCGTCATAAAATTTCATAACATAACCATACGAATCTTCACTGCGGCAAATATATAGTTCNATCTTCCCNTCATTATCATAATCACAATATGTATACAGATGTTCTTCATCACCATACGCTGCCAGATANGCTTCATATACTCTTCGTTCTTCTTCCGGCAGAATAATTATTTTATCTTTCAGAATAAGACTATATTCTTCTATCTGCTTTACAATGCCTGACATGCCNGCTGCGTGGTTAATCCGCGCATTGTCCATATTAACATTGACCAGTCCGCAGGCNCACATCATTGACAAGATTATTACAGTAGATAATATATTAATGTATTTTTTCATATATTTAAATTTACCTCTTATTCATTACCTCTTATTCAACTTACCCCTTATTAAATATACCGTTCCGCTGCATGTGATTCTCCAACTTTTATATCTCCAGAAGCTGCAGAATCTCATCCCTGCTGAGACTTCCGATCTGTCCTGAATCGCTGCCTATAACCTGTTCTGCCAGATTCTTCTTTGTTTCCTGAAGTTTAAGTATTTTTTCTTCTATAGTATTTTTCATTATCAGTTTATAGACAATCACTTTTTTGGTCTGACCTATACGGTGCGCGCGGTCCGTCGCCTGATTCTGGACAGCCAGATTCCACCATGGATCATAATGTATAACCATATCAGCTCCGGTGAGATTTAAACCTACGCCGCCTGCTCTTAATGAAATCAGAAAAACCGGCGTGTTCCCTTCATTGAACTCTTTTACCAACTCAAGGCGCTTCTCCTTGGATGTGCCTCCCGTAATCGTGTAATAAGCTATACCTGATGAATCCAGCGACTTTTGCAGAATCTCAAGCATGGAGGTGAACTGTGAAAACAATAACATTCTATGACCGCCGTCTATAGCGCTCTGAATCAGCTCCATACAGGCTTCCAGCTTAGCTGCTCCACCTTCATAATTGTCAAAACACAATGAAGGGTCACAACAAATCTGCCGCAGTTTGGTCAGTTCTGCTAAAATAAGCAATTTGTTTTTATTAAATTCCTCATCGTCCTGACCCGCAAGCCTTTCACACATATGCAAAACCTGAGCATCATAGAGCGTCTGCTGCGTACTGCCCATCTTCACAATCCGGCTCTCCTCAAGCTTCGGCGGCAAATCTTTAAGTACATCTTCCTTCAATCTGCGCAGGATGAATGGATTCACCATTTTTTGCAGACGCTTCATGGCCTGCTCGTCTTTATTTTTTACAATAGGACTTTCCAGCTCACGTTTGAACACATCATAACTATATAAAAATCCGGGCATAAGATAGTCAAAAATACTCCACAACTCGCTTAAGCGGTTTTCAATAGGCGTACCTGTCAGAGCATATCTGAACCTGCTCTTTATGATTTTTACCGCCTTAGCCGCTTCGGTCGTATGATTCTTGATATACTGCGCCTCGTCAATTATTTCGTATGCAAATTGCTTGTCCTCATAATAAGCAATATCACGCTTAAGCAGGTCGTAGGATGTCACTATNACATCCGATTCCTTGTACGCCTCTATTTTGAGCTGTCTCTCATCCTGCGTACCGGTAATAAGTGAAATACTAAGCTCCGGCGCAAATTTCCGAAATTCTTCTCCCCAGTTGAAAACCAAAGATGCAGGCGATACGACGATAGAAGTCTCTCTTCTCCCCTCCTGCTTGGCGGCAAGCAGGACCGCGATTACCTGTAAGGTTTTGCCCAGACCCATATCGTCTGCTAAAATCCCACCGAACTGCCATGCTTCCAAAGTACGCAGCCACTTATAGCCATTCTTCTGATAATTACGCATTATCTTAGAGAGGCTCTCCGGCTCCTCAAAATCCGCTTCCTTTACCGTTTTAAAATTTTTTACTACTTCTCTGAAATGACTGTCTCTGGTGCTGTAGATGCTGTCATTTTCCTCTAACATTTTATCCAGATACAGGGTACGGTACATAGGAAGGTGCATCTTGCCTTTGACAAACTCTTTCGGCTTTAACTGCATTGATTCCATAAGTTCCGCAAGCATTTCCAATGAAGAATCGCTCAGATTAACAAATGAGCCGTCTTTCAAGCGGTAATATTTCTTTTTAGTGCGGTANCTGTTAAGAATATCCAGNATCTCATTCTGCGGAATATCGTCAGTGGAAATATTAAGNTCAAGCAGTCCTGACGATACAGAGACTCCNACNGAAACCTTGACGCTTCTAACCGCATGATACCCCAGAAAGCGCTTCGTGCAACGNACCTCTCCTATTTCCATCAGTTTCTCAGTGCCGCTTTCCATAAGCCGGTAAACTAAATCCTCGTTTTTACCGCAATGCAGCTCTCCCTCACGCTCATCAACTTCCGGTAACCACTGCATGGTCTGATACAGAACCTCTTCTTCCCTGNGTAAATCCCGATACGGCTCGATGCCGATTCTATTTTTACCCAGAATATCCAATACCGAAACTTCTTTTTCTCCATAAAGGGCATGAATCCTGCATGTTACGTTCTTATCCTGCGCATCCAGATAGAAAACAAAATGCGCATCCGGCAGAAGGTACTTTCTGAACCTTTCNGNATCCGTTTCCGTCACGTTCACAACATCCTGCAAACTTGGCAGAATCCTGTGATAAAATTCCGACATATGATTTCTTCCCACATGGAAGNTGAAATTGCTGCCAAATGAAAGATTAGTCAGCGGTTCTATTTTTTGCATGAAATCACTGTCTATCCGGCAAAGATTATTGCCATCCATATAGTAGTTTGTATCGGTTCCACTATACATATCAGGAAGGCTNCCCTCCACCTTTATTCCATGGAATTCATCGCTTCCCGNTTCTTCATCAGATATTCGAATCGTGACCTTCGGATTGCGGTTTAGGCAGGTCAGAGTTCCTTTCATAGCCACTCTTCTGTCCTTATCCTCATATTCAACAGCATCTTCGCCCAGNTGCTCAAAAAACTCGTCAAGTCTCCACCCAAACAGATTAAGCTCACTTCCTACTCCTGATTTACGATATGAATAGTATGAGCGCGACTCAATAAGCCTCTGGTAAAATTCCTCTTCTTCCCGCACGATTCTACTGATAAAATGNACCCAGTCTCGTCCTTTTTCCGTAAAATTNTCCAAACGGTGGTTAATCTGAGTATTTGACCCATAGACATCTATAGCGGATTCTTTGACATTCTGGCAGAAAGTGTCCAGATTTTTAACTATATAGAGTTTTTTTTCACCCACTTTAAATGATACTTTCAGCTTCCCGCCNTTTTTNATTATTCTTGGGATAAGCTTAAGGGAATTTTCTTTNCCTATGGTATCCGCCGCNGTCAGATTCGCTCTTTTTTCCTGATAAAATGACATAAGCCNCTTCGCATTTAAGTCAGTGGCATCTCCGATATTATGGACAGACAGATATTCTTCCAGCTTGATTAAAACACCCGCTTTATATTCACAGGTAGTTTTGCGTGAAAACCACATATAATATCCCTGACGGCATTTTGGACACCGGCANCCAAAATTAATTACATTTGTACGCGAAAACAGTAGTTGTATTGAAAATTCATCCGTACCNGACTTTCCTATAGCGTCCAACTGTCCCAAGATTCTACCATTGTCCTGNTCATATCCGGACTTAATCTGCACGATTTTAATCTTTTCCTGTCTTAAAAGATTCTCGCCTTCTACATATGAGGACTTAGGAATATCCATGGATTTTCTGATAGCGGTGCCATTGAAATAATTGTAATGTTCAAGACTGGCGATGCTTTCGCCGGTGGTTGACGTTGATACTAATGCAGTTGATTCCTCGGGGTCAGGAGATGGTGAACCGCCAAGTAATGTGTATTCCACATAATTTTCTGTTTTTTCGTCTTCTGATTTATCTTCTACTGTATACTCTGTTGCATCTTCTATTGTATCTTCTGCTGTATCATTTTTCGTGTCTTCTGTTCTATCTTCTTCAAATTCGGTCTCAGAATAGTGCTGTGCTGCTGTTGCATTTTCGTCTTCTCTGTAGTATGATTCAGTTTCCTTAGTTACAACACTCTGAGCGCTCTTAAGCGCATCATTCTCTTCTGCAAATTGCTGTTCTGCTTCATGCTCTTTTGCTTCAATGGCATAAAGAACAGCTGCCATATGCTCGCAGCTTTCACCTTCTCCTGATATCGGACAGTTGCATTTCATACTTACAGGATAACCGTCTTGCACTCTTACCTGTACTTCAAAGTACCTTATTCCAAGCACTGCCGCCGTATATGTACCATTTTTTTCCTCAAGGTCGGCAACTCTTTTATTAAGATAAAACGCCAATCCCCTCTCTAATGTGTTACGCTCAAATTTGTATTTCCATTCAATCATTGTGTTTTCCTTTTTTCCTCATGTAACTTAGACAGTATTATTTTGACAGATTGCATGATGTCTGGTTTATGCATCAATTCATCTGTCTTAGGCTAATTAAAATATTACAGGGTTTTCTTTATACAGTCAATATAACGCTTATGTGAATAATTGAAAATTAAGATAGGCGAAATAATATTTTCAACATAGAATATATCATATAGAAAAATATCGGTTTGGAGAAAAATTCATGTTCCGTAACAATCTAAACTATAATGCAACTCCCGATGCTTCGGCAGTCGTAAACGGCAATCGTTCACATCCCGAATTGTATGGGGTTGTTCAATTCTATCAAATGCCTTTTGGCGTATTTGTAATTGCGCAATTTCATGGCTTACCCATTACATCCGGTGTAAACCCAAATCCCTTTTTAGGATTTCATATTCATGAAAACGATGATTGTTCCCAAAATGTCGAAGATGATTTCAATATGACGGGAAGCCATTATAATCCTGACAATTCCCTTCACCCCAATCACCGCGGCGACCTTCCGCCCATTCTCAACTGCAACGGTTATGCATGGCAGTCATTTTTGACAAACAGTTTCGTTGTCTCAGAAATAATCGGGCGCAGTGTTGTCGTGCATAATTCTTTTGATGATTTTGTAACACAGCCATCAGGTAACAGCGGGGCGAAAATCGGGTGCGGCGTAATCACTGCTAACAAGTGATTTTGTGCTCTTTTTCCAGATATGTAAGCAAGGCTTCGCAGCCCTCTACAATATCAGCATAGGTAACATCAAAATTGCCTGTGTACCATGGGTCAGCAATATCACGCGGACTGCTTCCAAAATCCAAGAGCCTGAAAACTTTATGTTCCGCATCATCTCCCAATATCCTCATCATATTGCGGATATTCATCTGATCCATGCCAATCAGATAATCATATTCTTTATAATCTGCCTTAGTCATCTGCACCGCCCTGTGCGGCACCAGCGGAATACCGACGGCGCGTAGTTTGCCCACGGTTCCATAATGCGGAGTATTTCCGATTTCTTCGCGGCTGGTGGCTGCGGATGATATTTGTAATTGGGTTTCTAAGTTTCGGGTTTTAACCATGTGGGTCATGATGCTCTCGGCCATTGGGGAGCGGCAGATATTACCATGACAAATAAATAGGATTTTTATCATTTTTCTATAACTCCTTATATGTCCTGTATTTCTTCTCAAATGCTTGATTTTACAGGGTTTTCGGACTACTCCAAAGTTCTGTTCCTCTAAAGTATTTTCTCAAATCGTCTCATACTTTCTCATATTTGTCCCCGCAAAATTGGTAAATACGTTGGTAAAGTAAGCGGCTTTACCAACGGGCTTTTTATGAGTTCGCCACTCGCTGCAGTTCCTCTTTCGCATCATCAAAATTCACATGGGTGTAGGTATTCAATGTTACACTGATATCCGCATGACCCATGATGTACTGTAAGGTCTTCGGATTCATTCCCGACTTTGCCATATTGGAACAAAAGGTATGTCTGCATACATGAGGGGTTACTTTCGGCATCTGGACGCGGTAAATCTTATTGTACTTTTCAATGATATGCTCCAGATATTTCTCCCAATGGTGTGCTACCATAGGCATATCGTTCTTGTCCAAACATAAGAAACGGATATAACCATCTACCATAGGCTCAACTTTCGGTGCTTCCCGATTCGCAATGATCCTACGGAAACACGCTGCCACTTCTTCTGTCATAGGAACGTAACGTACACCGCTCTCTGTTTTCGGTTCCTGGATCACATATTCCATCTGTGATGTGCGCTGTAACTGATGGTCTACCTTGATACGCATTTCCTCAAACTCAATATCAGGTATTGTCAGCCCGCAAAACTCCGAAATGCGAAGCCCTGTATGAAAAAGAATGTAGATTGCGTCATAGTATCTGCTAAAATGATTATCTTCTTTGATAAACTTGAGCAAATCCCTTTCCTGTTTCCGGGTGATTGCTTCTCTGGTAACAGAATCATTGACAATAACTGATGCTAATTCAAATCCAAATGGATTTTTGCGGATCAGGTCATCATCTACCGCCATCTGAAATGCCGGTCTTAAAACTCCACGGATAGAGTGAATGGAACTATATCCTCTGCCATCCACCTGCTGAAGCTTAATCAGCCACGCCTTTGCATCCGACAGTCGTACTTTATCAATGCGCTGCCTGCCGAATGCTTCCTTTTTCAAGACGTTAATGACCGTCTTATATCCAGCAACCGTGTTGTGGCGGACTCCTGTTTTCAGAGACACATATTTCTCCACCAACTCCAGCACCGTGTAATTGCCGCCATTGGTTACGATGTGGTCAAATAGATCCGCTTCGATCTGCTTTTCTTTCTCTCTCAATGAAGGCTCCCGCTTCTTGCCTTTCGGCATCGGATCATTTCTATCCAAACGCCAACTGTAAACATTTTTCTCTTTTCCGTCCTCGTCAATATAGCGGAACCGATACCTCCCATCTGAGCGCTGATACTCGCCCTCACGCAAAATACGATTACGGTTATCTCTTCTTTTCTCACTCATCGAATCTCTCCTTTCAATAAAGGAGAGTCAGACTTGCATAGTTATCATACCACAAATCTGACTCTCCGTATAGCTTTATCATAGGATACAGGCAGTCTGCCGTTCTCTTTTTCAGAAATTTTTATACAGCTGTTGCATCATCCAGATACCGTTCGAATTTCTCACGTTTGATCAGGACCCTGTTTCCATTCATCACATAGAAATCTCCATTGGGATGTGTGTCAATGAGCATCCGCAGTTTCCCCTCGCCGATATGATAATATCTGGCGGCTTCTTCAATGGTCAGCGTATATCTGCGCCAGACAGGAATGTCTGAATAGCGCTTCCCCTCATCTTTCAAAATTCCTCACTTCCTTTCCATAGTCTGTAATAAGGGCTGCCTGCTCCTGCCGGATGCGTTCCTGCCGCCCTTTCAGACTTTCATTCACGGACGGCTTCTTCCCCGGTTCAGCGGTCTGGCGGTACTGTTCTGATGGCAGTACCCGATTGAGCCAATGGCGCACATCCCGCAATATCTTCACATCAGCTTGAACCACTTCCAGTTTCTCCCTTTGTCTGGGCAGGGTTGCGGCAAGCTGTTTCCGTTCTGTTTCTAAATCTTTTCGATTATAAGCTTTATCTTTTAGATTAGCCTTAAAATAACGCACGGCAGCATTGTAAGTGTCCAGTTCCTCCCTATGGTTCTCTGCAAATTTCTTCTTTTTCTTCTTCCAGCCGATAGCGGCATATTTCGCATGGATCGGCCTGTACTTCTCATATTTATCAATGTAGGAAATCATCGTGTCGATGGCTCTTATCCGCTTCTCTGCTTTCTTCATGCTGCTTCGTATGGAAACAGTTTTCTCACTGATCCTGTCAAGCTGCCAGTCAAGACTTTCCACGGTGCTAATCTCCCTTGCCCGTAAATAATCCAGCGCAGCTTCAACCCTGTTGAAATCAGAAACGCTTCCTTTTAACTGACCTTTTGCCGCCCAGCCGGTGCGTTCTTCCTGCCGGAGTGCCAGATAGCGGTATAGCAGTTCCTGCAATGTCGGCTCCTTCGCCTGCTCCAGTGCTTCCATGATCGCTGTCTTTTTCTCCTGTAAATCAGCAAGCCAGCTTTTCAGATGGCGCACCATCTGCCGGATGGACTGCATGATCCGGTTTGCTTCTCTAATGTCCCGGTTCAGGTTGCCGATGTTGGTCTGGATTCCTTTCCTCTCCATGTAGGCGATGGCGGCTCCCATGTGGACGGTGGGGATTTTATCAATACCCTGCCTGGCATAGGAGCGCAGGTCAAGGCGCTCGGTGCGTCCGGCGGCTTCCAGATAACGGTTGACGGTATCAGACCAGCCTTTCCGCCACAGCTCTGCCTTGCTCTGGTCGTTCCAATCCACGGTGTTCTCCTTATGGCTTTTCCAGCGTCCTGACGGGAGCTGGATTCTTTCGCCGTTCTCGTCAAGATCGTACACCTTCCGGCTCTTGGGGAGAAACTTCCCCTTTTCGTCCATCGCCCGCATAGTAAGTAGAATATGGGCGTGGGGATTACCGTCTCCCTTGTCGTGAATGGCAAAATCGGCACACATACCTTTGGAAACAAAAAACTCCCGGCAGTAGTCCCGTAAAAGGTCAGCGTACTGTTCCGGGGAAAGTTCCCGCGGAATGGCAAGGATGACACGGCGGGCAAGCTGGGAGTTCCACTGTTTTTCAATAGCTTCGGCAGCGTTCCATAAGATACCTCTGTCGGCGTACTCCAGTGGGGCATGGGGCGGCAGCATGATTTCCTTGTGAACAATCTCGCTCTTATGGGAGTAGTATTTTTGTTCCTGATCGTATTCAGAGAACAGCTTTTCTCCGCTCTGGTAAGCTGCGGCAGCGACAGCGGATTCGTTCTCGCTACGCTGGACGATTCTTATGTCATAGTGTGGACATGGCAAGTGTGTGTCCTCCTTTCTTTCGGATTTCGGGCATAGAAAAAGCAGGATACCTGTCAAAAGATTTCCTGCTTGGTGGTGCCGCTGGTGGACGGCTTGTTATTTAGTTTTGTTGGGCTGTCAATTTGACAAACTGAAAGTTGTCAGCATCTTTTAAGCCCCATAATCACTTTGTTATTCCCAACGGTTTTTATCTGTCCAACGAAAATTTGGATCTGTATTTCGCCTAGGATCGTTCTCCCATTTTTCTGCTGCTCGTCTGCTTATCTCTTTGTCAATTTTTTCCATCTCAGGAGTTCTCTCTCCATTTCCACCAAAGCCATCCTTCATCCACTGTTGCCGTCTCTTCTCGTATTCGTCAGCAAGCTCTTCATCCGACGCTATTTTAAGCCAATTTTCTAAATCATCATCCGAACGTTGTGACAATTTGTACATTGTTACAAAAAACGTCCCAATTGCTCCTGCTATCGTTACACCTGTAATAATTTTAGGTTTTGATTTTTCCCATGTTGTAGCAATTTTTTCTCTGACTATAGATAGTTGTTTCTTATAAGGTTTCATTGAAATCTCCTTTTATCAATTCCGATTTATCGGCTCCTCAAACTTGAATTTTCACATTCCATCTAAAATTATTTCTTCCTTTTTTGATTCTCATATGCTTCATTATTTTCTTTTTGTGTCTTCCAATCTAAGTTTTCAGCACAATTACAAGTTCTCTTCCCATTTATATGATCAACAGTTTCCTTGTTTTCTGGATTATCAATAAAAGCTTCTGCCACTAGCCTGTGCACATATTTTAGTTTGCTGTCCCTAGATTTGGTAAGGTTAACACGATTATATTTATTATTTTTGTTGGTTTTTTTGATTGCTTTAGTTATCCATTCTTTTTTATTGTCATCCCAGTATTGAACTTCCCCTTTATCACTAATCTGATACTTCCCTTCATATCCCTTAATATCCCTCCATCTATCAGTTTTTTGAACATTTAAGCCACATTCAACGCATCTATCCATCATTTTCTCCTCCACAAATTCCGATTTGTCACTAGCTTCATTGTACGCTATCTCATTAAAAAAGTATAGCTGAATTCATATAAACTTATCGGATAGAAACAGCTTGTAATGCAAGGTGATTTCGGACGTCAAATCTGCAAGGGGGGTAGCTGGCATCAGCCAGCGCAGGGGAATTGCAGCGTCCCCTGTGATGATTGGATCAAAGCGAAAATCATCCGCTTTCCGCAGGGCGCACGACGTCCGGTGGACGTCGGCTATGCGCCGACCGAAGCGGCAGCGGAGAAGCCCCCGACAGGGCGCAACGCACCACCGGCAGGTGGTGTATAGTTGCGCCCTCTTTCAGAGGGGATGATTCACTTTGTCTCCTCCTTTTCGTTTTCTGCAAGAATTTTTGCTATGAACTGCCTTATATCGTTCCTATGGAAAAGTGTTTTCAAAATGACATTGACCTGTTCGTCCGTCACATTTTCCGGGTGAGGAAGATAGCTTTCCAGCATTGCTCCACTGGTACAGAGTCGGTGTGTCCTCTCCCTCCTGTTCAGCTTCTTAATCTGGTATTCCAGAATCTTTTCCTGATGCTGCGCCCGCCGCAATTTTGCTTCGGTCTCTTCCAATTCCCGATTCAGTTTTTCCAACTTTTCATTCACGGCATATCTCCTCCATCCTTGGGATGAGTACATATATTTTGTTGGGTTTCCCGATACCTTGACGGATACGCATGATCAGCCCTACTTCCTCCAGTTCTTTAAGGGATCGCTTGACTGTCATGTGGCTTTTGGAAAGTACTTCTGACAGTTCCATGATTGGGAAACGGATAAATAAAATCCCGTTCACGTCTTCCAAGCCATCCGTCATTACAGCATCCAGCATACGAGCATACATGATCTTTGCAGTGCTGCTAATCGGAAGCTGGAGTACCGCTTCCGGGAGCGGCATACTTGGCGGCAGCGACGTGTCTGCGGTCATAAATTCAACTTCCATCCAGTCGGTGTCCTCCTTCTTGTTTTGGTATGGAAAAATATTGTTGTTCAGTATCATTCTTGTGTCCATTTGCCGGTTCTCCCTGTTGTCGTTCCTGCCCCCGGTTTTACAGCGACGTTTTGCTCCCTCTGGTACGCTCGTTGCGGTCGGGGTTCCTCATTTCCCTACCGAAAGTCGTTGCGCTACATCGCCGGGGTGCATATCCCATACAGACCGATCATTCGATTGGAATAATCCATCAATGAACTATCTGTATCATAGAACATTTTCGTTCCTTGTGCCGTATGTCCACAAATCAGGAATGAAGCAGTAAATCCCAAAAATTCCATGTTCGTGGAATTAGTGTGGTATAATGGTTTGGCAAAAGCAACGAATTGGAAGGAGCGCGAATCCATGAAACAGGAAATGACGATTCAAGAGCGGTTGAAAGATTTAAGATTAGAACGGCACTTAAAATTAGAAGAACTGGCAACAGCCACAGGTATTTCAAAATCAGCTTTAGGCAGCTATGAAAATGAAGAGTATAGGGAAATCAGCCACGGCAGTCTTGTGACGCTGGCAAAATTTTACGGAGTGTCAGCGGATTACCTCCTCTGCCTGACAGAAAACCGGAATCATCCGAACACGGAACTTACGGAGCTGCATTTGAATGATGATATGATAGAGTTGTTAAAAAGCGGGCATATCAACAACCGCTTACTTTGTGAGATTGCCACGCATAAGGACTTTGTTACCCTGATGACGGACACGGAGATTTATGTGGACGGTATCGCCACCATGCACTTCAAAGACTTCAACAGTCTTCTGGAAGTCTTACGGGAGCAAGTTCTTTCCAAATATCAGCTGGTAGAGGAAGATACTGTCTTAAAAGCTTTGGCGGCTTTACAGATACAGGAAGAAGATTATTTCTGCCAGATTACTCACCGGACATGGGATGCTATCCTCCATGACATCAGAAATATACATAAGGACGATACAGACAGTGCGCCGGACAACTCTAATGCCCTGAAACTGCTCAAGGACGCACAAAAGGCAATGGCAGTGCCGGGTTCCTATCTTGACGTGTTCACTGCCCTTATGTGTATGCAGTTGCAAATCCGGTATGAAAAATTGACGGATCAAGAGCGAACAATCTTAAAAAACATCATGAAGAAATCCCCGGCATATAAGGATTCACCATTGAGCAGGATGAAACGGTGATAAAAATGCCGTTGCTTAGTCTTGGTCCATGCAACGGCATTTTGTGGTTCTAATTCAATTTTCAAGCGCACAAATCCGAATTTATTTTTGGGCAGATATTTTTGCAAGGACAAAACATACTCCAATATAAATAATATCAAGTATCGCCCAGAGAAAAGCCTCTTCTTTGTCGGTTATAGAATTTATAATCTTTCATCCTTCTTTAAAATCTTGTATTTCCACTATAGAGGATTTCCCAAACATTCTATACTCCCCGTTTACTCATATTTATCTATCCAATTCTCTCTCAAATATTTTTCAATCTGTTTCGTAATACAGTCAAGGAATCGCTTCAACCTGTCATTCCTATCGGCATCGGCTGCGAACCAGACATTCGACCGTCCAAATCCATAAGAAATCCCACCCTTCTTCCTTGGCACACGCCATATATTGCTACGGCAACGCAATCCACGGGGAAGCCGAACACAGTCTGACTTCTTTGCAATGGCATTATAAAACTGTCCATATATGCCATCCTCTCCATTATCGAATTCCATCACAGTATAATTACGATACACTGTAGCGTGCTTATACTAGCCAACCACATAAATCTCATAAGTAGAGAAATTCGAGAACTTTGCACAGTATATAACAAGAACATCCTCTGCCTCATTTTCGCTCTTCAATGCCTCGTATCCCTCAATCTTTTCAATATTAAGCTGGTTTCTTGTCTTTCCATTTGTAGATTTTGTCTCAACAAAACCAAGGCAGTACTCTCCGTCTGGATAGATAATATTGTCCTTTGATAGCAGAACTGGAGAAAAATTATATTTCTCATGGGCATCTCCATTCTCTAAAACATATGTACCACCATTTTTAAGTTGGTCATTGCCATTTACATTGCCCTTGTAATAATCCATCCATGCAATATTGCAGAATAAAACTCTCAAAACAACACCCCTTTACAGTTCAAATATTTCTTTAATCAGAGCATCAATTGCAGAAGAATCCAATCCACCCTTTTCATCATCGTAAGTAACAATCAAATTCTTGCCTTCCTTGATACCGTTCTTCTCATAAAATTTCTTCTTTTCTTCCCAGCGGCGTTTATACTTCGGATCAGTCATCATACCACAATGCTCCCAGTACCACTTATCGCCGGTGTCAGGATCTTCTATTGTAAAATCTGGTCTTTTAACCTGGCCTTCCAGTTCCAACGGCTCCTCATATTTATATGCCAATCCGTTGTAGTGCAAACAGTCTGCAATGATCACTTCTGACTTGGAACGAACCAGATCACCCTCTATTGTTTTATGGATCAAGCCCTCTTCAAAGAACTGTCCGCCTACTTCCACTGCCTGTGGCTTGGTATCCTTATCCTCAAATACATCGACAAACAAATCCGTTAATCTCCGGGCAATATCTGAATGAACCGCCGATGCATACTTCAAAAGATGATAAGTGTCCTGATTGTATAAAATTACAATCCGATCCGTTTGACGGGTAAGGGCCGTATATAGCAACTCTCTGGATACCATTCTGCACGGTTCAGACAAGACCAGAATAACCGTATTAAACTGGCTTCCCTGTGCCTTATGTACAGTCAGCGCATAAGCAAGCTCAAGATTTGCTGTACTATTCTCTTCGTTAAAATCACTGCTGTCATATGAGTAATTGTATCCCTTTTGCGAAGAGAACTCTACATGAAGATAATTTGTTGGATTCTTACTGGTATAAGATGCACAGGCAATTCCAATCTCGCCATTGGCAATATAATTTCTTGCATTGTCATCCTTCGGATACGCATCCCGTCTTATATTCACAACATTAATGACCTTATCCCCATAGATAATGTTCTCCGGTCCAAGCATATTCGGAATCCGCTTATATTTTCCGTATCGCTTTGATACCTCAAGCAGCTTCTCTCTATACTTCAGATGTATCAGACGATTAATGTTCATAACACCCTGTGGCATATTGCGTGCAGGGGCTAATATCTGCCATTTATCTGCTGACTCTGCGCACCCCATGTTAAAGAAAATTCCATAATCGCCTTTGCTTCCACCCATAGCAAGGTCAAAGCCTTCCTGGTCATCAACAGACTTCATGCCCAATACTTCAGCCATTACAGATAAAATAGATTCCTCCAATTCCTCTTTTGATGCCCATTTCTTTACCTTGATATGCGGACTGTTACCTTTTTCAATTTCAGTCAGCACATCGCCTTCCAGCATTCCCTCTGTATCCGTAAAGAACCTAGCAAGTTCCACGTCCATACGAAATTCACCAGAGTTTTGCCGTCTGTTGACTGTCAATTCACCATAGCAGTTACATACCTTCGGAAATTTACCATCTGGAAGTTCCATGCGTAAAATACGAACCAAATCGACAAATGGCCTTCCAGCCCCGATCGGAGGAAGCTGGTTAGGATCGCCGACAAAAATTATTCGCTTTGCCCAGCGCAGTGCCTGCATCAATGCTCCAAACATCTCTTCTGTCAGCATAGATGCCTCGTCAATGATGACTGTTTCCGGCACATCCCTATAGTCGTAGGAAGACAGGCAATATCGCATATCGTTCCAATCAAATCGCTTACTCTTAATCAAAAATTGAGCAACATTTAAAGATGTATAGGATTTCCCTTCCTCCCCCATGCTTTCCATCAATCGAACAGTGGCCTTTCCAGTAGGGGCAAGCAGCAATACACCTCCCGCCTTAATATCCGGTTGACTGCACAATACGGATAAGACAGTTGTTTTTCCTGTTCCCGCATCTCCTACCAACACAGCAATTCTTGAACCGGCAAGTTCTTCCAAGATAGCTGCCTTTTCCTGACGTGCCCTTTCTTCATCTTTCGGTAAGATTCCTTTTTTCCCTTTATCAAATTTGTCATCAAGCATCTTTCGCCAGTCAGCATTTACCTCCAGACGCTTTGCCCTGCCAAGGCGCTTCCTAATTCTTTTTTCTATAATCTCATCAAATTCGTTGATGCGGGCTAATTTGTAATATTCTGTGCCATCCTTCATTTCCCGCTTTAAGATATGCTCACACATAAATTTCTCAATGGCGGAAATAATATCACTGGTCACTTTGCACTCCGGCTCCAATGTCAGCTCACGCATCTTATCTACAAGCATTTTGCAAGGCAGTATTGTATTACCTGCCAATGCTTCATTTTCCATTATGCTTATAGCAATGGCGCGGATACGTCTCTGATCGTTATCAGATGTCAGCATCGTAGGCTTTGGGAGCGAATATTTTTCTGCAACTGCAGGAACAGGGAATGCCGCACGATCCACTTTCTTGACAGACAAATATAGCTCAGGAACCTTCAGCCTTGTCTGCTCATAAAGCACATAAGGATTCTCTATAATTTCCCTATCTGTAAAATGAATAGCCTGCTTTTCCCTTTCATTTTCATAGAAGAACACTTCCGCCTGTGGAATTGAAATTGCAAACCGGGACAACAGCTTAAACAAAGTCAGCCTCTCCTCCGATAATCCTTTCCAAGCCTTTTGAACGATTGGTGTAATCTTAGAGGCAAGATTATCGGATAAGATTTCTCCCGGATGTTTGAACATCTGATCTACAAGACTCCAAATATCCTCTTCATCTTCCAATTGCTCCTTTATCTCTTTTGCTACAGGGATACCGACCGAAATTCCCAGCGCAGACAGCATTGCTCCAAGTCCCGGAAATGCTCCCCTATCTTTCCAGACCTCAGCAAGCCGGGCATTCAGCCAGGTGATCACATTGCTGTAATCCTCGTCCAGGCAAGTATTGATAATCTCAAATGCCCTAATGCAGGAGAGAATAACCTCTATCACGGAATCATGGCTTATATGCTCAGTCGCATAAGAAAACTCAGCAAAAGCATCATCTGGCGCAAATACAGCTATGGTACTCATATCAAAGTCAGGATGTGCCTCGGCATATTCCAGCATCTCTTGGTAAGGAATCACAAAACCATCCCTATGATCAGAACGAATGGTATGGCAGATATGCGTCTCCCAGGTGAGGGAGCGTAACGGCTTTTCTTCTGTATGTGCATGTTCAACTGCCGGAATAATCTTTCTGACATGTCCCATTGCAACAACAATACGCCTGGAATCTTCTACAAACGGAACCTGTTTCGCATAAGCAATGCAAATTGATTCATTCGGTACAATATCACTGTAAAAATAGTCAAAGACAGCTTTATGATTAGCCGCTTCCTGAATCCAATTCGTATGAAAACGCAATACCGGCTCACGGGATGCATCATAATCAATTCCATATTGCTCTGCTAACGCTTCAATATTTTCGCGCATCATCCACGCAAACGGCCGTGCAGTCAATGAATAAGGCGGGTATACCAAATCCGTTTCTAAAAAATGGCTGTGTGTCTGTGGATTACTCTTTTTGTATGGATGAATTGTTTTTCTGACCAGTTTCTTAGCCGACATAAACGCAGAGCCTTCACTAATACAAGGCAGACTTTCCTCATGCCCCTCCATACACTGTCCGCAAAGTCGCAGTTCATCTTTATCATTACGGTTCTCATATATATTTTTTAAACGCAGGCAAGCGTTATTAATGTCCGGTGCCTGACATACGGAACCATCCCAGCCGTGATCATGCCACGGTACTCTTACTGATATATGCTGAGCCATACATTGTCTCCTCTCTATACTTTCTTATTTATTTTGCACAAAAAAGCCTCTATTTTAGCCATTTGTGCAATTGTTTATAAAGTTACAACAATGACTCTGCATTTGATAATGGGCGAAAACTGTGTCATT
>JAAUZS010000019.1:4845-19002 GCA_014804495.1 Lachnospiraceae bacterium | reverse complement strand
GTAAATTTCGCTTTAGGCGGCATATGTCCTCCTTTCTGCAACGCTTGTTTTAAATTGTATGTTTTATTATAATCTCGTATATTATCATTGTCAAGCATTATAATATAAACTTGACAATCCTACTGCAAAGGCTTATAGTTATTATCAGATTTCAGAAAGCTCTATCTACTGGCTTTCTGTTGTCACAACTAAATAAACTCGCTAGGGGAGCACATCGCTGAGATTGAAGTATCATCGCATATTTCTAACCCTCACTACTTGAACCGGATAATACCGGCGTAAGGAAGCAAAACTCATAAAATTGCACGCGTAATTTTATGATATGATGTCGTTCCTCCTCGCACAAACGAAGGAGGTCTTTTTATGTCACTATTTCTAAATCAGGAAGATGGCTATTATTCATTGACAAGTACAGGTACAATAGCACTTGTTATAATCATAGTCATTCTGATTGCACTCACAGCGCTGCTAAGGAATAAGGAAAGCGGTACAGAAACTAAAAGTACCAAAGCATTCTCTACCAAACAGCTCGTGTTTTCTGCCGTTGCCATTGCGCTTGGCTTCGCCACATCCTATATCAAAATCATTCATATGCCCTGGGGCGGCTCCGTAACACTCTGCTCCATGTTGTTTATCACCATGATAGGCTATTGGTACGGACCGAAAATCGGTTTGATTTGCGGATTTTCATATGGCATACTGCAATTTATTCAGGGCGGAGGAGGTTATATACTTTCCCCTTTGCAGGCCTGCATGGATTACATAATCGCCTTTGCAGCCCTTGGTCTTTCCGGTTTCTTCTATAAAAAAGAAAACGGTCTGATAAAAGGTTACCTTTTTGCAATTTTCATGAGGGGATTGTTTCATACGATTGGCGGATACCTGTACTGGATGGACTATATGCCGGATAATTTCCCGAAATCTCTGGCTGCCATATATCCGATTGCATATAACTATGCATATATTCTTGCAGAAGGTGTGATAACAGTAGTTATCTTACTATTACCACCGGTAAAAAATGCAATATCCAATGTGAAAAAGATGGCTATAGAATAACTTAAAATAATTAAGAATAATTAAATGTAAAAAAAATCCTCATTTGATGTTTTGTACAAAATCAAATGAGGATTTAATTTCTTGAAATAACTTATGCTATCATAAACATCTCATATGCCTGAATCGCTCTCTGCATCATTGAAGAGCCCATATTACTCCCTGCCGCATCCGCTTCATTAGCCGTTGCCGCCATGGTTGCATTTTCACTCACCACTGCGTTTTCTGATTCATCTTTTGCCTTTGCAACGTTGTTCATCTCTTCTCTATTTTCAACAGGCTTAAGTCCTTCCGGCATAATCTTTGCCGCGCGATTCCGCCCTTGCTGCATCTGCTTTGCAAGCATCCCCTCGAAATCAATAGTCTCACCTTTCTTCAAAGGATTCTGATTCTCTTCTTTCGCTTCAACTCCGGAATAATCTACTTTCTTATCTAACACATCATCCGATATTCTGGATAATTTGTTCATGCTCTTCGAGCTTACAGTAACGGGATTATATACGTATGTAGGATATACACTACTAAGACCACCTATTCTCATAAGACAACTCCCTTCTGCATACATGATGCATTAAATACAACTGTCAACTAAAACTATTATACATCTCTCATTTTCATAAAGCAAGAGTATTTCATATATTTTATACAATTGATATTTTGCATTGATATTTTCATATAATATAACCGCAGACTGTTTATTTCCTCTACTTTATATCTTCGATGCCACTTTATCCATATTGCTATTTTATTTCCCTTGCATCAACGTCTACGGCTCCGGCTTCCTGTTTCAGATACTTCGCCACACGGGATACTCTGGAAACTATCCAGATATCGGAAACGCCGTCATAAATAAGGAAAATTCCAATAAACATAACAAGTGTTTCCACCGCTTCAAACGGATTGAAAATAAGTAAGACTCCAAACCCNAAGGTTACAAGTCCTAAAATCAATGCCACCCACCATTTATCATATCTGCTCTGGCAGAGCGACACCGTCTGCTGTAAATCATTGATTCCATGAATAATAACAATTATTCCTACTAAAACCGGAATCAGCTTAATTATTGTATCCGGCTGGAACAGAATCCACGCACCAATCAAAGTAACAATAACACCCGTAATTAAATTCATACGTGAATATATACTGTTATCTNCTCCAAAAATAAATCCACACAGTCTGTTCACCCCACCGGCAACTAACACGAAACCAATCGTCATACATACCGCACGCACGGTCAAACCCGGCCACACCACCAGAATAATTCCAAGCACAATACACATTAACGCNGATACTATAGCGTTAGCTTTAATCTTTTTTAACATAGTCTCCATACTATCCATCCTTCCTTTCAATACATTCCTTATATAACTCTGCTGTTAAACAATCTCCCACTTATTCTCTTNTCCCTCCATGAAAAGTTTACAGCTGATCAGCGAATCCCTAACGACAGTTTCCACACAATTATCAGTATAAAAAGCCATGTGATGTGACACTGTTACATTTGGNAATCCNCGTAAGATTGCCAGCTCTCTATTATTTAATATATCCGATTTATGGTCATAATAGTATAATCCAAACTCATTTTCCACAACATCNAAACCTGCNGCTCCGATTTTTCCGGATTCAACTGCANCAATCANCGCCTGTGAATCAATCAATGCNCCTCTAGCAGTATTAATTATGACCACGCCATCCTTCATCATGGAGATGCTCTTCTCGTCAATCAGATGATAATTATCATCAGTCAGCGGCGTATGTAACGTAATCNCATCAGCTTCTTGAAAAAGCTGCTCAAGCGGTATGTATTCTGCATATTGCTTCACCTCTTCCTGCTCATATGGATCATATGCAATTATTTTACATCCAAAGCCTGAAAGGTTCCGCACTACGGTTTTTCCAATCCTTCCTGTTCCCACGACGCCTACTGTTAAATCTTTCAGTTCTCGCCCCTGTATTCCTGCCAGAGTGTAATCCTGTATATTTGTGCGCTCCATTATCCGTTTCATTTTTCGGATAGACATGAGAATCAGCATAACCGTATAATCTGCGACACCATTCGGTCCATAAGGCGCATTTCCCACCTTGATACCGAATTCTTTCGCTGCCTCTATATCTATATGATCATATCCAATCGTCCTTGTAATCAGATATTTTACTCCGTTTTTATAAAACGCCTCCATGAGCTCTCTTGTTATTTTAGAAGTAATGATATCTACGCAATCACTGCCCTTCGTCAAATCTATATTTTCCAAAGATGGCGCCTGTGCGCACAGAACCAGTTCCAATCCCAGTTCTTTTGCATAACGAAGAAATAGCTCTTTCTCATCAAACTCCCTGCAATTATATACCGTAACCTTCATACNAACAGATTTGCTCCTTTCAGTGCTTATTCCTTATCTATAATATCCTTTCTGTATGAATCCTTNATTTCCTTTTCATATTCATTAACTATCTGCGTATCCGTATTATCCAGACGTCTGAATCTGTTAAATCCNGCAACCAGAATTCTCAGGCTCTCTTTTGTGGTATCAAAAACGCCTTCTTCATAAAGGTTAATAAAAATAATTCCAATGGGTAAAACAAAAATCATACCCACTACACCTGCGAATCTGTAACCGATATAGAGCAGAAACAACGTAGGTATTGGGGCAACACCGATGGAATCACCCATAATCTTAGGCTGTATCAACTGACGTACTAACTGTCCGACGCCCCATATGATCAACAGACCTATCGCCATTTTATATTCGCCGCTAAGTATCTCAATAACTGCCCACGGAAGCATTACCGTGCCCGTTCCGAAAACCGGCAGTAAATCAAGGAATGCAATTCCAAACGCAATCAGGAAGGCATAATCAACTCTCAAAAACATTAGTCCGATAAATACAATGATATATACCCATACCTCTATTTTAAACTGCGCCTTAAAATAACCNCCGACTGCATTCTGTAAGCTTCTTCGTATCAATTCAAAGCGGTAATAGATTGAGCCCGGCATATATTTTTTAATAAATCCTGACAAAGAAGCTTTATCCGCCACAAAAAAGTACGAGGACAGCAATGTCATGATTACCGCCATAAATACATCCGGCAGCCGCTTAGCAATATTTCCCACCGCAGTAAACGTAGGCGTCCCGATATCTCCGATAATATCCGAGAAAAAGTTACCCAATTCATTTCCAAGAGTCACCAGCTTTTCCTGTATGCCTACAGGAAGCCGCTTATAAAACACATCCAGATTATTTCCTATCCGGTCGAATTCCGTCTCAACCTTACTCCATAGAACCGGCAGTTCGTTAGCAAAACCAACAGCCTCATTGATAAGCTTGGCGCATATTCCGTATACTAACAATACAACACATGCCAGAACAACAATAATCACAAAAACAGACACGGCTTTTCTCTTGATTTTTAGCTTCTCTTCAAGAAATCTTGCCAAAGGTGCGGCAATCAAAGAAATAATCCAGCCTATCACAAACGGCATAAAGAAAACTATTACACGCGGCAGCAAAAAAATGCAAAGTGAGAGTACCACAAGCGCTGTTAATATATTTAATACTGCCTTTATATATGTTATCATTTCATGTTTCATAAGTTCAACCTTCACATAATCCATCTATAAAGTCATATATTTCTTCCCTTCCCTGTTTTGAAAGTGAAGAATAAGGTATTATTATAGTATCGTCTTCCGCCTGCAATGTATTGCGTATAAGCGCTACCTGCTTTTCTATCTGGCTTCGTTTGATTTTATCAAGTTTTGTCGCAATTATAACCGGTCTATGTCCTCTTTCTACAATCCAGTCATACATAATGCAATCGTTTTCAGAAGGAGCATGTCTTATGTCAACCAAAAGAAAGACTGCTTTTATCATCTTTGACTGATGCAGATAATCCTCAATAAGCTTGCCCCACTGCGCCTTGACCTGCACATTGGCGGTTGCATATCCATATCCCGGCAAATCTACGAAATACATTTCGTCATTGATATTATAATAATTTATCGTCTGCGTCTTTCCTGGCTTGGAACTGGTTCTTGCCAGCGACTTACGATTCATAAGACCATTGATCAGAGATGATTTGCCTACATTACTTTTTCCCGAAAAAGCAATTTCCATAAGCTTATTCTCCGGCAGTCTGCTGGTCACTCCGCATACTGTTTCCAAATTTACGTTTTTTATCACCATATTCCATACCTCTTCTATACCCAAAACGCCGCCTGATATATTTGGCGGCGTTTTCCTTCTATTCTGCCTGCAGCAGTTTATTTCTGTAATGGACAAGCGGTCCGCTTTTTCCCTCTACGGCATCCTTTGTAACAATGCACTCTGAGATATTATCGTCCGAAGGGATTTCATACATAATATCCATCATGACATTTTCCATTATGGAGCGGAGTCCTCTTGCTCCTGTCTTTCTTTCAAACGCCAGTTCCGCAATTGCGTCAACAGCATCNTCATCGACTTTCAGATTAACTTCGTCGAATTCAAACAATTTTTTGTATTGCTTAATCAGGGCATTCTTAGGCTCCACCAATATCTTAATGAGCGCCTCCTTGTCAAGCCCTTCCAACGTTACTGTAATAGGCACACGCCCGATGAATTCCGGAATCAGACCAAATTTCATTAAATCCTGNGGTGCAACCTCTTTCAAAATGGNNCCTATGTCTTTAGTGCTCTTTTCNACAATCTGAGCATTAAAGCCAATGGAATTTCTGTCCAGCCTNTCCTCTACAATNTTTTCCANACCGTCAAACGCACCGCCACAGATAAACAAAATATTGGAAGTNTCGATTTGTATAAGCTCCTGATGCGGATGCTTCCTTCCACCCTGAGGCGGAACACTTGCAACAGTTCCCTCAATAATCTTTAANAGAGCCTGNTGAACACCTTCACCGGAAACATCTCTGGTTATGGAAACATTTTCACTTTTCTTGGTAATCTTATCAATTTCATCGATATAAATAATACCAAACTTAGCACGTTCAATGTCATAATCTGCAGCCTGAATCANTTTNAGCAGAATATTTTCAACGTCTTCACCTACGTATCCGGCCTCAGTAAGCGTAGTTGCATCTGCAATCGCAAACGGAACGTTAATTATTTTCGCCAGCGTCTGCGCAAGATACGTTTTACCCGAACCTGTAGGACCTATCATTATGATATTGCTTTTTTGCAGCTCTACTCCGTCGTTATCAGGCGGTGCCATTACCCTNTTATAATGATTGTATACAGAGACAGCAAGAACCTTTTTGGCTTCTTCCTGTCCTATNACATAATCATCNAGGAATTTCTTTATTTCCACCGGCTTTAACAGGTTAATATCCANNGCTTCTACCGCTTCTGCTTCGTCCTCATACTCTTCCTCAATGATATCAGCGCAGACATCTACACATTCGTCACAAATATAAACGCTCCCCGGTCCGGCAATCATTTTCTTGACCTGATCCTGAGTCTTATTGCAAAAAGAACATCTAACTTTGTTGTCAGAATTTTTTCCCGCCATCTTTATTGACCTTTCTTATTATTTTGCCGCCTCGGCATGATTGGTTATTACACGGTCAATTATACCGTATTCAAGAGCTTCCTCAGCGGATTTCCAGTTGTCGCGCTCAGTATCAGCCGCAACCACTTCAAGATCCTGTCCTGTATTTTCGGCAAGAATCCTGTTCAGTTTCGCCTTGGTATGCAAAATATGCTTAGCGGTAATCTCTATCTCTGTTGCCTGTCCCTGCGCTCCGCCAGATGGCTGATGAATCATAATCTCCGCATTCGGAAGCGCCATTCTCTTTCCCTTAGCTCCGCCCGCNAGCAAAAATGCACCCATACTGGCAGCCATNCCTATACATACCGTAGATACATCACATTTGATGAATCTCATTGTATCATAGATTGCCATACCTGCCGTAACAGAACCACCCGGACTGTTAATATATAAATGGATATCTTTTTCAGGGTCCTCAGACTCTAAAAACAGCATCTGTGCAACCACCAGACTTGCGGTTGTATCATTAACCTCTTCTCCTAAGAAGATGATTCTTTCTTTTAAAAGTCTTGAATAAATATCATATGAGCGNTCTCCTTTTGAGGTCTGCTCAATGACATATGGTACCAATGCCATAATANNCCTCCTTATAATCCTAATANACTTGTCTCTAATTCTCCTTAGCGTTCTCCACTACAAATTCTACAGCTTTCTTCACAGCTAAGTCTTTTCTGATATTCTCTGCTTCCTTCTCGCCAAGCATCTCTTTGACTTTTTCAGTCTCCATTTGATAGACTTCAGCCATAGTTTCTATTTCCTTATCATACTCTTCATCAGTAACTTCGATGTTTTCAGCGGCAGCAACAGCTTCCATTACAAGTCTGGATTTTATTCTCGTTTCAGCCTGCGGTTTTACCTGCTCAAGCATCTTTTCATAACTAGTGCCTGTAAACTGGAAGTATTGCTCCATAGAAAGTCCCTGCATAGTGATTCTCTGTGCAAATTCTTCAACCATCTGTCTCTGCTGTGTTTCTATCATTGCTTCCGGTATATCCATCTCGGACGCTTCTATTATAGCATTAACAACCGCTTCTTCCTTTGCATTCTTTGCATCTTTTGTCTTCTTCTCTTCCAGATTCTTCTTTATATCTTCCTTATATTCAGCTAGTGTGTCGAATTCGGATACTTCGCTCGCAAATTCATCATCAACCTCAGGAAGCTCTTTTTCTTTGATTTCTTTAACAGTGCATTTGAAAACTGCTGCTTTTCCCTTTAACGACTCTTCATGATAATCCTCAGGGAAAGTAACATTTACTTCAACTTCCTTGCCAATCTCTGCTCCGATAAGCTGCTCCTCAAAGCCCGGAATAAAAGCGCCTGAACCAATCGTCAGCGGATAATTTTCACCTTTTCCGCCATCAAAAGCAACTCCGTCAACAAAACCCTCAAAGTCAATAACAGTAACATCGCCATCTTTTACCGGTCTGTCTTCTATGGAAATATTTCTTGCGTTGTTCTCGCGCTCACGCTCAATAGCCTCATTTATCTCATCATCCGTTACTTCCACATCAATCTTATCTACTTTTACGCCCTTATATTTTCCTAATTTAACTTCCGGCTTCAAAGCAACCAATGCCGTAAAGATAAAAGGTTTTCCTGCTTCTATCTGGGTCACCTCTATCTTAGGGGAAGATACTATATCTTCATCACACTCGTCAAGCGCGCTTTCGTAAGCCGTCGGAATCAGTTCATTTGCCGCATCTTCATAAAATACCTCTTTGCCATACATCCTCTCAATAACCTGACGGGGAACTTTACCTTTTCTAAAGCCCGGAATACTGATTTTTCCTTTCTGTTTCTGATAAGCTGAATTGATTGCCTTTTCCAGTTCTTCCGCACTTGCCTCAATAGTAAGTTTTGCCATGTTCTTTTCTAATTTTTCTACCTGTAAACTCATAAGTCGGTTTCCTCCTTCAATTACCTCTGCAACATTTATCATTTTAACAGGAACCTTTACAGAGTACCTGGTCACAGTCATTTTAAGATTATAGCACAATCACTGGAAAAATACTAGCATTTCTTTCCATAAATCACTTTTGAATTAATCCCGTTAAGCATGCCCAGCTTTCCTGACAGAGCGCTTATCTTATCCTGCGGCGCATCCATGACAATGCTGATAATATTCATCTTTTTCCTGCTATAAGGAATCCCCATTCTTCCGATAATATATTCAGAATATTCGTGCAGCACTTTGTTTAATTTCTCTATCTCTTCCGTGTTTTCCACTATGATTCCAAGTAAAGCGACTCTTGTTTCTGTTTCCATAGTTTCCATATTAATAAATATACCTCCTTGTACTTATAGTAATATGTAATCACTTGCAATTTCCACAATCTCAAAAACAGGCAGCTAACACCATAAAAGATTGTCAGCTGCCTGCTGCAGGTATATTAAGTTATTATGTAGCCTGCGCGGTCTCTATACCGTTTTCCAACCATAATCTGTTTTCTGTGCTTTTTCCCCATGCATCCAGAGCAAGCTGATAAGTTTCCGAAACCTTCATATTTATTTCTCTGGTCTCCTTCCTTATTTCCAATTGGCCCTCCCTTAAAGCCGATACCTGAGATTCCAGCTTGTCCATGCGGCATTTCCATGTTTCCATGCCATACGGCTTTCCATTTTGTCCATATGNCTTTCCATTTTGTCCATACGGCTTTCCATTTTGTCCATACGTTCTATTATAGGTTCCAGTTTCTCATCAAATTTCTTGTCAAGCTTCTCATCCAGTTTTTCGTCCAGCTTTTTATCAAGCATATCGGAAATTTCCTGTAACAGTTGTTCATTATTCATATAAATAACTCCTTTTTGTTAAGTGCGCCCCGCTTTTTCTTTTTGCACTGAAACAAATATATCATAATCAAAANCAAAAATCTACTTAATTTTCAAAATAATTTATTGTATTTTCTATTCCGGCAGCTTTATAAGTATTGCATCAAGCAGCTTTACATCTTCTTCTCTGTGAGTTGATACAATAAGCGTTCTTCCATTCAATTTTTCCAGAATATATGCNGCTGTTTTCCTACGATTTTCATCATCCAGTCCGGTAAACGGTTCGTCCATAATTAAAAGTCCGGCGTCTGAAAGNANTGCNCGNAATATTGCGCAGCGTCTTTTCATACCGCCGCTCAATTCACTTACCTTCTTTGACAGACATTCCTCCGGCAGAATNNGCAGAGCTTCTTTTCTTACTGACTCAATGGTTATCCNACTTTTACAAGCGTCGCTCATTCTATTGCTTCGCCTCTTTATGGTTAACATAACATTAGCAACCACATCATATTCTTCACANAACCTGTCCTCTTGAAAAACTGTGCCTATATACTCCGGAAGTCCGTCTATTTTCCCTGCATCCGGCTGTTCNATGCGATTTATCAGCCTGAGCAGNGTAGTCTTTCCGCTCCCTGAAGGCGCCATCAGACAATAATGTCCTCCACTCTTTATTGTGCATGTAAAATCCATTAGAACCTGTTGTTTACCATAAGCTTTGCTTAAATTGCAAATATGAATATCCNGCGTGACNGCGTTNNCACTACTNCTGNAGAATGCAGACTGAAACTTGNTATCTTCTTCCCTTNGTATTTTTCGTCTGTNCACAATCGGATAAGGTTTCCATTCCGCAAATGTCTTAATCAGATATAGTACTGTTTTTTCAAATATAAAGCTTAAAAGAATAACTATAAGAGTCCATGCAAATAAGCCTGCCGTATCCAGATAAATCTTAGACATATACAATCTCTCACCCAGAGAAAACCTGGGTATTCCGATTACTTCNGCAGCTACACCCGACTTCCAGCTCATGCCCAGTGAAATNTTCAGGCAACTTATCAAATATGGCATAAGCGCNGGTCTATAAAAATAGAAAAAACGATTCCATCCTCTGACGTGAAATACATCCGCCATCTCTAAAAGCTGTTTATCCGTGCTTTTAAATCCCGACATTGTATTAACATATACNCTTGGAAATACGACCAGAAAACTACTGAAAAAAGACAGTGCTTCAGACCCGAACCATATAAGCAAAAGCACAACAAAAGAGGCCACCGGTATAGACTGCAGCGTTGTTATCAACGGCGCAAGAAACGCTTCNAAAATNCTGAATCTATAGCTAAGCGNNCCTANGNCNAATCCCATAATAAGAGCTAACAGAAAACCAAGTCCTATGCGTCCNAAAGAATATATAATAATTTTCCAAAAATCCACTCTTGAGATATTCTCCAAAAGAGCCTTTCCAACTTGAAAAGGCCCGACAAGCAGTATATTATTATGCATCATGNNAGCTACAAGCTGCCAGATGCTCAGCCAGAACAAAATAATTATAAATTTTTGAACAGAATTCTTCTGAAAAAGTCTGATTCTTTCTTTATGAGAATGNCTACTCTTCACAATTCACCTCATGATTCAAATATCAATATAAAAAACGTCGCTCGGAAGCGTANTTTCCTATCNNATAAAATAACGGATAATATCTCATAATTGTATAGGCTTCAATATTTACGGAATATAATAAAAATCGTCTCCCGGAAGACTTCCTCCTACAGATGATGCATCCTGTTCATACAATACTTCCAGATATCCGGAAAGCGCCTGCTTCATATTCTCTCCATCTATATATGTAATATTGCAATATGGCATTGCCTTTACCGCTATAGGCGCTTTTTCAATGATGCCATAACCGGCAACAAGCTCCGCTGCTGCTTCAATATTTTCGTTTGCATAAGCCGCACTATCTTTATGTTCATTCAAAAATTCTGTTACCTCTTTGGGATTTTCCTGTAAAAATTCATTTCTGACAACGGTAACACCCGTCACAAGACTGCTGCCGCCTTCACCTTGCAGAGCTGCCCATTCAGACGTCATATCAATCACAATTGATAATGCCTCATTCTGTATGCAGGCCGCCGTCACAAAAGGCTGCGGTAATACTCCAACTTCATTAGGATTCTCAGCAAGCACTGCCGCCACTTCTGTTGCCTCGGATTTATATTCCAAGACCACATCATCAGCTGTCAAACCGTTTTCAGTTAACAGATACTGCAATACATAATCCGGCGTTGTCCCTTTTCCCGTAAGATAAACGGTTCTGCCTTTCAGATCCTCCATAGACTGAATTGACGTATCACCGGATACCATATAAAGGACTCCCAGCGTATTAATATCAATAACGGAAACACCGCCTTCGGTTTTACTATACAAAACGCCTGCTACATTAGAAGGCACCAGCACAATATCCAAGTCCCCTGAAACCATCTTGGGAAGCAGTTCATCAGCTGCCGCCGCCATTGTAAAGGAATAATTGTTAACCGTTTCGCCTTTTTCTGACCGGCTCATTAAATAGACAAGTCCCATAGANGTNGGTCCCTTCAANGANCCAANCCGNATTTCCACTGTTTCCTGCCCATTCTTTGTAGTTTNCCCAGCATTTGCNCACCCCACTAATGAAGCAGCGCAAAGCGCAATACTCATCATTACCGCTAATACTTTNNTTTTCATANCNGTTCCTTCTTTCTTTATTTTCCTCGCTGTATTTGCTGTTNGCGACTCGCAGCCCGGCTGCTCGTTTTCGCGACGCTCGTCAAATGCTCGCTCAAGCAAGCTTGGCTCGCACTTTCCTCGCTGTTCACGAAAAAAAAGCACACCTGATTTAGGCGCACTGGATATATGAAAATATATATAGCGGCCTTTCCTCTCAGAACAANTCTTTGAGTGTCAGAATTTATGCTGCGATTCTCCGTCAGGACGAACCTTTTGGATTATCATAACGAAAATATTTTACCANATTTTTCNCNAAAAAACAACCCGCCTGTTTCCAAGCGGGTCGTTCTCATTTTCTCTCAGAATCAAGAGAGCGTTATTTCATCTGCTCTTCCTGCTTCTTAATCATTCTACGAACCATCTCACCACCGATGGAACCGGCTTCCTTAGATGTCAGGTCACCATTGTAACCTTCCTTAAGGTTAACGCCTAATTCAGAAGCAACCTCTGTTTTAAAACGATCCATAGCTGCTTTAGCCTCAGGTACTTCAACTCTATTAGTTTTGTTACTTGCCATTTCTTTTCACCTCCGAAAATACATTCATCTTTTATCTATATTTGAGATAAGCGATTGTAACACCGCTTATCCCAGAGAATTTGATGTTAATCCGAAACCGGATTACGTTATCTGTTCAAGCGTGCTCATATCACTTATCTTGATGTTAGTATGAACGGAATGCAAAAAAATATTTTGGTAAGTTTTACAAATTATAAACAAGTTTTTCTTTCATTGAACTGACAGCNTCCCNGCCTTTNAACTGTTCTAAAATTGCAAGTCCGAAAGGAATAGCTGTTCCCATTCCACGGCTCGTAATTACATTTCCTGAAACGACAGCAGGTGCATTCTTAACATCAGCTCCNTCTAAGTGGCTTTCAAACGCCGGATTAGAACATGCCTCTTTACCCTTAAGAATACCTTTATGACCAAATATACTTGGCGCCGCACAAATTGCCGCAACATATTTTCCGTCTGCATAAAAAGCATCTACTTGTTTCATTAATGGCTCAAAAGCTTCCAGATTCTTCGTTCCCGGCATTCCTCCCGGCAGAACAANCATATCAACCTGTCCGAAATCCACTTCTTCAAATAGTTTATCCATTTCTACAGTAATGTTGTGCGAGCCGGTCACTTTTTTCTCNCCTGTAATAGAAACCATATCCACATCAATTTCCGCTCTGCGCAGAATATCCACTACAGTCAATGCTTCGATTTCNTCAAANCCCGGTGCAAAAAAAACACATACTTTACTCATTTTAATNTCCCTCTTCTTTCTTATAACATTCTCAAATATAGACCATATNTCGGAGTTGCTGAATAATTACATTTTAATCTACTTTCGTTTTATGTTCAATAAGAGATTGAGAATAAAATTAATCGTCAGAAGGGTTGAAATATGATAGAATGTCTATAATAATGCAAAACCAGAAAGGAACCGCCATGGAAATCGAACGTAAATTCACAGTAAAATCNCTGCCCGAACACTTAGAACAATATCCTTTTCACCATATNGANCAGGCATATCTTAATACNGACCCTGTTATCAGAATCAGGAAACAGGATGATTCTTATTATCTGACATATAAGGGNAAAGGNCTGATGGCAAGAGAAGAATATAANCTTCCGCTAAATNAACAGTCTTACTATCATCTGAAAGAGAAGGCTGACGGNAACGTCATATCCAANAAACGNTATNTNATTCCNATTGACCGTCCNGAATTTAAATCAGACTATAAANCTTCTATTGACCATATCGGTCTNANAATAGAGCTTGATATTTTTGATGCGCCATTTGAGAATCTCATCATCGCTGAGGTTGAATTTCCAAGTCAGGAGATGGCAGAAGCNTTCATTCCGGTTGACTGGTTTTCAGAGGANGTTACCAATAATCGTGAATATCATAACTCCAACCTGAGCANNAAGAAAGTATAGANTATAGTATATATTGAANNNACAGCCACTTTGCTTNAATATATTNGCANNCCTTTAAGCAAAGTGNCTGTCAATNTANTCCAAATANGGNTTTCTGTTTA
>JAAUZS010000019.1:0-4840 GCA_014804495.1 Lachnospiraceae bacterium | reverse complement strand
TCNGAATTGGCCTGATACCAGTCAAACGACTCCTTCAAACCGTCAATTAGCGGTTTCGTGTNAGGCATCANCTCNNNNTGCNTTGANACGTCAAGANAATACTCATAATNAAGNAAGCTAAAATAGTTTCTTTGCTCAATGTCATCATANACATTNACAAACTCAGCCTGTTTTCCTGCAACGCGATAGCAAAGTGAAACCCAATCGCGAACTGAAATCATGTCCTTATTGCCTACATTAAAAATATGCTCCGAAGGCTTATCTTTTAAAATAATATCAATAAATCTGCATAAATCATTAATATGGAAAAACTGCAATTTCATGCTGCCGTCTTTTGGCAGATAGAATTTTCTGTCCGCCAGAGCGCACTCAAAGACAAATGCTTCTCTATANACATTNTTCATCTGTCCNTATAAATATGGCGGTCTGAGAATATATGCANNGGGATTTCTTTNCATCAANANTCTNTTCTGCTTNNATTTTATTAAGTCCATATTTNCCCCANTACTTNTTTTCNGCTAATTTCATACNCTCTTTAAAAGGCTGNGGATGATATTCAGGATANACNGCGCTTGAACTGATNAANATGTAGTCTTCATAACTGCCCAATGCATCAAGCAATAACCCGACGTCTTCAGAAGTATATGCCGTATCAATAACAGCNTCAAAGTGAATTTCACTTAAGATATCGCCGATATTGTGTCTGTCTGCCTGTAAGAGATTAACTCCCTCGGATTGTGTTCTGCTATTCCTGTTTAGCACGTACACATCATAGCCTTTTTCAACATAATATTCTGCAATATACCTGCTTACAAATACCGTACCGCCTGTTACTAATACTTTTTTCACAATTTTCTCCCTCAAAAAACCGAGTGTCAGCGCAATTTCCTATAATATATAATATAAATGACGCTTCCCGCATTNATCAGAGTCTTCCATANANCTTCGTCATATTCTTAATNCGCAGTGCAAGTTCTTCGTCAAANGCNCCCGGAAGCATTCTCCACTTCCAGTTCAGACCCAGCGTAGACGGTATNTTTATTCTTGCTTCCGCACCAAGTCCGAGATAGTCCTGCATAGGNATAATACATGTATCNGATACACTGGACATTGCNGCCCTGATAAATTCCCATTGAATATCCTTATTATTACGGATATTCAAATATCTTTTTGCAAACGCTTTATCATGTCTGTTTAAAGACTCTAACCATCCAAGCACGGTATCATTGTCGTGCGTTCCGGTATAAACTACACTGTTAGCCGTATAGTTGTGCGGCAGATAATCGCTTTCTTCTCTGGAATCAAATGCAAACTGCANTATCTTCATNCCCGGATANCCNGTCTTTTTCACAAGNCNCAATACCGACTTGGTCAAAAAGCCTAAATCTTCTGCAATAACCGCTTTCTTCCCAAGTTTCTCTTTCATAGTCTTAAAGATATCATATCCAGGNCCTTTCTCCCAATGCCCGAACTCTGCAGTCGCATCTCCATATGGAATGGAATAATACTCGTCAAAACCCCTGAAATGGTCAATTCTTACNACATCATACAATTGATAGCAATAAGCTATCCTCTTCATCCACCAATCGTAATCTGTCTCTTTATGATAATCCCAACGGTATAAAGGATTACCCCAGAGCTGNCCNGTAGCGGAAAATGAATCCGGNGGGCAGCCGGCAACGGCAACAGGNNCNCAGTCTTCATCCAGTTGGAAAAGTNCCGGATTCGCCCATGTATCGGCGCTGTCAAATGCCACATAAATCGGAATATCCCCNATAATCTGNATTTTCTTTTCATTTGCATATTTCTTTAACGCAGTCCACTGCTTAGCGAACATAAACTGCTGGAACTGGTAAAAGGCAATTTCCGACTTATATTCTTCCCTGTATTTTGCAAGCGCATCCTTTTTGCGGAGCTTTATGTCTTCATCCCACTCTATCCAGCTTACGCCGTCAAATGAATTCTTAACCGCCATATAAAGCGCATAGTCATCCAGCCAATAGCTGTTTTTATCTATAAAGTCTAAAAACTGTTCNTCTTTTTCTATGTTGCTGTTCTCAAAAGCAGTCCTCAACACCTTGAATCGGGACAGATATATCTTCTCGTAATCAATATACTCNGCATTGTCACCAAAGTCATACTTATCGCAGTCTTTTTTAGTCAGGTATCCNTCCTCTATCAATGTTTCCAGATCTATATAATATGGGTTTCCCGCAAATGTAGAGAAGGACTGATACGGAGAATCACCATAACCGGTCGGTCCAAGCGGCAGTATCTGCCAGTANGTCTGTCCCGCCTGNGCCAANAAATCTATAAATTCATATGCCTGCTTTGAAAAAGTTCCAATTCCNTACTTTGACGGAATACTTGAAACAGGTAATAAAACGCCGCTTTTTCTCATTACTATATACCCCCTGAATATCATATATACTGACTATTATTCTACTATTTTTTTATGGCATACGCAAGTACACCAATAGCTTTAAGCAACAGTAAATTTAAACAAAATATATTCTTATAAAAGCGGTATCATNTCNCGNACNGANTNATAAATNAAATCCGGCATAACCTTTGATTNCCCCACATCTTCAAGCGCCGCTTCCCCGCTTAGAACNAGAATACTCGTCAATCCNTTGTTTTTTCCCGCCGCAATATCGGTATAAAGCCTGTCTCCAACCATGGCTGTCTGCGCTTTGGCCACGCCTGTTCTCTCTGCCATATAATCTATGATGTCTCTATTTGGTTTACCGATAATCCTATCCGGATAGCGGAATGCCGAAGCATGGATAAAAGCGTGAATAGCTCCCACATCGGGGATAAATCCCGTCTCTGTCGGGCAGTTATAATCCGGATGAGTTGCAAGATACGGCAGTCCTTCCCTTACGAAATCACATACCTTGCACATTTTTCTATAATCCAGAGAAGTGTCAAATGCCGTCACAACAACGTCAGGCACCGTATCCTCAAGCACAATTCCCGCCTGCTCAAATTCTTCATATAAAAGCTGATTACCCAGCAGAAATACCTTTTTCCCCGGATAGTGCTGTTTAAGATAATATATAGTTGCCTGTCCGGAGGTAATAATCTTATCCTCGTCTGTCTCCCATCCCATTCTATGCAGCTTTTCCACATAAACTGCAGGATTTTTTGAGGAATTATTCGTCAAAAAAACATAGCTTCTCCCCGAATCCTCTATTTTTTTTAGAAATTCTTTAGCACCATCTATCCACTGTTCCCCAAGATAGATAGTCCCGTCCATATCCAATGCAAAACAGCGGATATTTTCTATAATACGCTTTTCATCCTGATTATGCGTAAGAATGATATCGCCCATACTCTTCCTTTCTCCCAAGTCCGGCTCATAAGTTGAGTTGATGCCTAGTCTGACTTTTTTAGTATAATAAGTATTTACTTTTCATGCAACTGTTTTATTGGGCAAAGCTTGAATCAGTGAGGACGTTATGGTACTATTATAATATATAGTCATTCACGAAACTCTATTTCAATAACCAGAGAGGAGCAGCACTGCAATATGAAAGAAAAACTCTATACAATTCCATTAAATGACGCCATAAATGCGGAAGATGAATGTCCGTTCTGTTACATTGAAAGAAATGTTGAACAGGATTTACTGGATTTCACATTAGGTTCAGGTTCTTCCTATATGGAGAGCGATGTCCGCGAAGCTACAGATAAAGCCGGCTTCTGTAGAATGCATTTCAAAAAAATGTTCGATTACGGTAACACTCTTGGTAATGCATGGATTTTAAAGACGCATTATATAAAGATGAACAAGGAGATGCAGGAGCAGTTCAAAGGCTATAAACCCGGCAAGGTTTCCTTAATGGATAAGTTCAAAAAGCAGGCAGAGGGCACCAATCCAATTGGAATGTGGGTAAAGGAAAAGGAGCAGTCCTGCTATATCTGCAACCGTTTCCGTGACACATACGAACGCTATCTCGATACTTTCTTTGTTATGTATAAAAAAGATGAAGAATTCAGGGATAAAATAAAAAACAGCAAAGGTTTCTGTCTTCACCATTTCGGTGATTTGTGCGAAGCTGCTGAAAGCCGCCTGAGCGATAAAGAAAAAAGCGACTTCTTTGAAATGAGTTTCAAACTGATGGAAGCAAACATGGAAAGGCTTGCCGAAGATGTATCATGGCTGGTCGAAAAATTCGACTACCGCAATAAAGATGCCGATTGGAAAAACTCCAGAGACGCAATCCAGCGCGGCATGCAGAAATTAAAAGGCGGCTATCCTGCGGATGCCCCCTATAAAATGAATAAATAGCAAATTAAAATTAGAAATATTCAACTATGAAAAGATGTCCTAAATCACCGCAGCCACCAATGCGATGTCTTAGAACATCTTTTTACATTCAACATTCAGATTTTAGTTGTTATTCTCTTCATCGTTGAAAAACTCTTCAACCTTTGCCTCTGCATTATTTGCAGCTTTTGCAGCGCCTTCTACCGCACCGACAATTTTGTCCTCAGCTTCAGCTTTTGCCGCATCCAGACCCTCTTTAAAGTCGTCAGCTTTCTCAGCAACAGCATCAGCAGCCTTTGTCAAATCCAAATCTACATATTTGCGGTCTGCTTCTGTTTTTTTGTCAGCTCCTTCTTCGTCCAGATCCTCGTCGAAATCGTCGTACTCATCCTCTTCATCAAAGTAATCGTCTTCCGAAGAATCTTTTTTCTTCAGATAATAATACGCACCCGCTGCAAGTGCACTAAGAGCTGCTGTTGTCATAACAAATTTTCCAAATTTTTTTGCCATGTGGAAGTCTCCTTTCACTTTTCCCCGTTTCTTTTATAAATATATTAATACTATTTT
>JAAUZS010000018.1 GCA_014804495.1 Lachnospiraceae bacterium | reverse complement strand
GATATGCTGGTTTTCTTTCTCCGGTTATCCGGTCCGGATACGGANTATATTCAGACTTAACAGGCACATAAATNTTTGTTNCGTCCGAAAGAATACAATANACTCGTGTTTTCCCCATATTAATATTACATTCCCTTCGTAATTTTAAAATAATATANTTAATACTTTACATATAGCCGACATTTTGTCTGTCATCCATCAGGCGNAGTCNNGTTTCCGGAGATTTCAAATCTTCCATGTCCTGAGGCGGAGTCCGCCAGTTCAGGCAGACTCCATTNATTACTCCCTNCGTATTCTATCACCAGATTCACTCTGTCTCCNATGTTNCCCTGTTCCTTTGCCATAGCAGNGCATGTGACAGAGCCATATAAGCAAAAGCATAGCTATAGTGAAAATAATACGNCTTTTACCACTCATTTTTTCACCTTTGCGTCCATTACCTTCTGCGTATATACTTCCAGTTCTTCCTGTTCGCGCTGGCTAAGCGCCCTGTTACTGCTCTTCTGGAACAATCCGTATACTTCTGCGGACTCCTGAATCATTTTCTTGATATTGTCTTTGTCGCTTCCGAAGCTTTCCTGCAGAACGTTTGCATAACACCCAAGGAATGTGTTGAAATCAAGCTTGGTTACATCCACAGCAGATTTATAAGCGACACATGCAATTATGTTTTCCGCTCTTTCCTGCAATGATTTTACAGTAATATTCCTTGTCCACATAGCGACATCATATCTGATGATTGCCGGATATTCCACTATAACGAAGTATTCCTTTTTCATCAGTTCCTCACCGGAACCTGCTCCCAGCAGAACNCTTAAGCTTTTACTGATTAANGATCCGATTCCGTCTGCAATCTGCGTTCCGCCGTTAAACATTGTCTTAAAAGAGGNAATAACATTATTAACAAGGTCNTNCTGATTGCGCTTCGTATATGCGCGATACTCCTCATATGTGCCAAGTACTTTCGTAATCGGCACCTTCAGGTCGTCTGTTGTCTTTCCGTCTTTTAAAGATGCTTCTATTTCTCCCCTGAAAATAGTTACCTTTGACTCGCCAAGTGATGTTAAGATTTTCAGCTGTTCGCCTATCTCTCNNTCAGTTTCCTTAGACTGGTCAACACTGCTTATCATCTCTCTTAATTTTGCCATTGCTTTTCCTCCTGATATTATATTATTTAGTTTTATAGCATATAACGGCAGCTGCTTTCCTTGCTATATCAGGATTCTAAGATATTTTTACAGGNAAAAAACGTCATTAATCTTCACTTTTAAATATTTTTTCACGGGTCATAAGAAGCGGCATGTCCATGTCGTAAAGCACATCATTGATTCTGTAGGCGGCATTTTCATAGTTCCCGGTGTTTTCAAACTCCAATATAAAAGTTTTAACGACAACATCCCAGGCAATAGAATCNGACAGGGTATANCCTGCCTTTTCCAAGGTTGTTTTCACCTCATCAAGCCCAAGTTCCAGTGATACCAGAATAGAAATCAGGGATTCTTTTGTCGGTATTCTGCCTGCTTTTATTCTCTGAAACATCCTTTCGCTTATCTGCGCATATTCATATAGTTTTTTGTGTTTGGATTTATTTCTGATTAGATTGACCAGATATCGGCTGAAATCTGTATTCGCCTTCAAAGAAAGTCCCGCACTGTTTGCCANTATTTCCGCCTCATATTTGTTAAGTCCAAATAAGTCTGCGGCATTTCTTATGACTTTATATTTGAAATTTTTTTGTCTGCGTTCCGTAAGGATTATTTTTCCAATAGTATAAGCATTCCTTTGATACGCCTATTTTTTGGTATATTTCGCTTAAATTCTTTATCCCGTTTGCCTTTTTATACTCTTTTGCCATTNTCAATAGNGCATCCGCAAAACTCTCTGATAAGACAACATTATGCTGCCTTAACCATTCTTTAACATAATTGTTTTCTGTTTTCCGCATTTTATCACCATGCCCTTTCTTGATAATTTCCTATATTTTATCAAATCAGGCAATGGTAATAAATGCGATTTTGCTACATAAAGTTACAAAAAAATGCTGATTTAGTGCAAATTTTGTTATTCTTGATAAATTTACTCTGNCTTTATTTACAGCTTATTCGACACAATCCGTATCTCCTGCATACTCTTTTTATATGTCACATCCCGATATTCAGAATGTAATGTCTCCCGTACACCGTTTATNATAATAATGCANCCGGCGTATGAAAATCCGCCAACAATAATTTTTCCATCCGCAGAACGCTTGTTGATATCAATCAACCGTTCACGCTCCGTAGCAGTCTCTTTTAATTTCAGCTGATAATTTATCTTTCTGCGCATCTGCTCCGCTTTTTGCTGATTCAGTTCAGGGTTAGACGGCTGCGATTTTAGCTGATAGTCAAGGCGGTTCAGAGCACGTGCGGCATCTGTCATGTTATTCTGATATTCTTCCATCAGACGGTCGATTTCCCCCATCTTGTACTTGAATTCACAATCCAGACCGATAACCAGCTGCGTTGTTACTCCGGCACGGTTTCCGATAGAGGCCGCTGAAATCTGTTCCACAGCCCTGACCGTACCGCCGATAATGGTGCCACGGTTACCTGAGATTACCACATTATGCCCCGCTTCCACTTCACAGTTTAACAATGCTCCCGTATTGATTTCATCTCCGGCAAAAACCTGTGTCTGTTCCAAAAAACGCGCCATAACATTACCGCCGGCGCGAATGACGCCATTCCCTGAACCCTGCATTCCGTTCTTTAAGATAACATCTTTTCCTGCAAAAAGATTCGCTGTCTCCACATGTCCGTTTACGGTAATATTTCCGGTTGTTTTCACGGTAACGCCTGCAAATACGTTACCCTGTACAAACACATCCCCATGGAAATTCACATCTCCGGTAGCGGCGTCCAGATTGCCTTCTATCACATAAATAGGCGTTACGGTCAGGCATTTTCCTTCTATCGTGACATTACCTTCTGTGCTGGCATAATACTTACAGCCTGCCTCATCCGGCTCACAGCGTTTACACTGCAGAGGCGGCAATTCCTTTCCCTCATAGGCTTCAATGATATTCCCCATGACATCCCTGCCCACTACATACGGCAGAGCCGAATGATAGGTGGCAAGAAGCTGCTCTTTTTTCACAAGTTCTATCTTNCCCAACACNTTATAATCTACCGTGCCATCCGATAGGATAATAGGTCTGGTTTCAGGCTGTGGATTGAAATGNTACTCAAAATAACCNTCGCGACCGTCTTTTGCGGCAATACCGGTTGCAACAAGGGTCTCCTCATAATTCTGCTTACCCTGTGCAAGCTCTTCCAATGTTTTTTCCCTTATNCCAACAACAACCCCGCTTTCTTCTAACAGAGTCCGTATCTCCTCTACGGAAAATCGGCGATATAAAGTAATCAGGGCCTCCATCCGCGTTTCACTGATGCGCAGAAGATAATCCTCACCGTTTATAATGATCGGATTCCCATGGTTGATTATCTTATTAGAATGACTGATCGCCATTCCGTCATCCTCCGAAGNTTGATTCCCATCATTACCTTTGGAAACGTGTCGTTCCTTGGGCGTAAGGAATCTGCTTTTCTCAGGCTCAGTTTTCTCCAACGATGATTGTTCTGTCTCCGCCGTCTGAAAATCCTCCATATTATCTGTTTGNTCTTTTTTCTTTTTCTTTCCAAACTGATTAAAAAAAGCCATATAAAATATCTCCTACNACAGTTTTTTACACTACGCAAAACTTATGNTCAATCCGGCGAAGGAAAGTCTTTCACCGCTTCTGAAATATCGGTTCCTTCTCCAACCTTCGACAGCATCTGCCACCATGCTGTACGCGCCATATCCCATTCGGGAGTAATCTGATAATAATCGCCCAGATATGGCATAAAATTGCTGTATTCAATCATAAGCATATCATTTTCGTATATATTATTCATATCCCGCACCGGCCAGTATGAAGAAGTTCTCACCGCCCTCGTGTATGGAACATCATTTTCGGTAATATAGCGGATAAAGGTTTTGGCTGCCTCGACCTTCTCATCATTACCATTGTCAAAAATACCAAATCCCCAGATGCCGCCTTGAAGCTTNGGAGTACCCGCATCAGTCGGAAACGCCATCGGAAATACTTCAAAATCCAAATCCGGATGATTGATAGTCTGCTGCACTTCTACGGACACATTCCAGCAAAAGCACATAGCGGTTTCTTTTTTGCAGAATAAATCAATNGCGTCTGAAGATGTAANNGAAGGTTCAAAAGTGATACCCTCTAAATCATAAAGAAGCTGTAAAGCTTTCCTGTTTTCTTCACTGTCAACGGTATAATAAGTATGTTCCGCATCGGTATATGTTCCGCCATACAGATTNTTCACAAGCGCGCGGGTTCCCTGATCGCCGCTTTGATTTTTACAATATATTATGCCGGCACTCACATTTTGTCCCTTGGCATATTCATAATCGGTCAGAACCTGAACCGCTTCAATAAAANCCTCNGTAGTCCATGTATGGTTTTCTTCATCNATGTACCTAAGNGCNCCCGCCTCTTCAAACATATCATAATTAATTGCCATACAGTGTGCAGTCATGCAGATTGGAAATACATAATATTCTCCGTTTCTGTGTCTGCAGGCNTCTCTTATATTATTATATATTTCACCGGCAGTATCAGATTCCCACAATTCGGACAAATCTACCATCAATCCTTTTTCGCCCCAGTTTACCACNAGACGCTCCGGTCCTTCCATAACCANATCCGGCAGANTTCCTTCTTCAGCCGCCTGATTGATTTTCTCATCGCCGTTNTTNTAATTTAAATATTCCACACTGACATGGATGTCAGGATATTTCCTATGAAAATCCGTNAGCATNCTGGCTACNGCCGTAGGATTTCCCCAGTTGCCTATCGGAAAAGTCCANAACGTCAGTTCCGTTATTTCNCCGCTNCCGCTNTCGTCCTCCAAATCAATGTNCTNNGNATTGCTGCCGCAAGAAGTTAAAATGACGNCAGACAATAGCAGACTTATAAAAGCATATATTTTTTTCATTATGAAATTATCCTTTCAAAATAATATTGCTTTTCATCGAATANACTGTCCTAACAGAGAAAGAATTTCCTGTGAGTCTACGGGTTTCCCTGTATGGGCATTCATACCGCAGTCAAGACATTTTTGTTTATCATCTTCAAATGTATCTGCGCTGACTGCAATAATCGGGATTGTCTGTGCATCTTGCCGTGACAGTTTTCGTATTGCAGTTGTTGCTTCAAAGCCCGTCATAACCGGCATTCGCAAATCCATTAATATTGCATCATACCAATCGGGTTCAGAGCGTTCAATCATTTCCAGACAAATCTGTCCGTTTTCCGCCCACTCTGTTTCCATTCCGACATCTTCAAGTATTGCACTTAAAATTTCCCAGTTCAATTCGTTATCTTCCGCTATAAGTATGCGTCTGCCCTTTAATTCAATTTCATGTTCTTCTTTCTGTTCCTGAGAAGGCGCTTCTGCCTCTGCAAACCGCCTCAGCCCATAATAAAGACTTGAGCGGAACAATGGTTTTGAAATAAAACCACTGATGTTACTATTTTCAAATCCTAATTCCAATTCATCCCATTCACCGTCAGTGATAATAATGATGGGCAGTTCCTGACCGAAGCGCACAGATATTTCATTCGCAGCTTTTTCCCAATCCTGTCCATGTATATCCCAATCAAGCAGAACCATATTATAAGGCTCATTATTATCACGACTCTCTTTTATCATACGGCAAGCCTGCTCGATTTCTGTAGTCGTCTGCGCCTTAAGTCCAATGGATTCCAATGCTGATATAGCGAGCTCTCCTGCTGTTTTATCATCATCAATAAACAGGACTTTACGATTAGGCAGACTCAGTTCTTTCTCCTGATGCACCGCCTTCTCCATATCCAGAATAATGTGAAAATGACTTCCTTTTCCCTGCTCACTTTCCACGGTGATGATACCGCCCATTGCATCCACAATATGCTTAGTAATGGTAAGTCCCATTCCTGCTCCGGCCTCTTTATCCACACGGGCATTGTCTTCTCTGGCGAACGCATCAAATATTTTATCCAGAAAATCTGCAGACATTCCTATACCGTTATCCTTAATATGTAAATGCGAACGTATATATTCGTTTCCTTTCGGAGAAACCTCTTCATATAAATCAGCCTCAATGCTACCGCCTTCCGGCGTAAACTTAACCGCATTACCGAGAATGTTCAATAGAATCTGGCTCAAGCGCACTCTGTCTGAACACACATTTTCATGATATATATCATGTACATAAATACTGAAATGCTGTTCTTTCTCCTGTATCTGCGGCTGGATGATTGTCTCGATATTCTGCATTATATCGCGAATACAAAGCGGTTCCATATTTAATGCAAGCTTCCCGTTCTCAATTTTGGACATATCCAGCATATCATTGATTAATCCCAGCAAATGCCGGCTTGATATATGTATCTTTCTCAAACAGGAACGTACCCTCGGCGGATTATCTATACTTCCGATAGCAATAGACGTCATTCCCATAATGCCATTCATAGGTGTACGGATATCATGGCTCATATTGGAAAGGAATTCGCTTTTCACCCTGTTGGAACGTTCTGCCAGCATCATTGCCTCTTCCGCAGCCTTTCTGGCTTTCTCTAACTCCTGCATGTGCATTTTGGTCAAACGATAGTATCCGAAAAATACAAAAAACAGCGCACCGGTAATCAGAATACCTCCGCCAACGGAAACATATGACCATCTTCTCTGAAGAAGATTTACCGTCTCATTCAGTGTATTATGGGAAATTTTTATAAGCAGGTGCCACTCTGAATTCGGGAGGCTTGTGCAATAGACATTCCAGGCTTCTCCCGAAATCAAGACTTCACTGGTATAATCCCTGCCGTTTTCCAGAGCATCACGAAGTTCCTGCGCATACTGTGCCGGATTTTTTCCATTACAGGTTTCGTAAAGACTTTCTATCCGCGTAAAATAATTATCCTCTTCTACGTCATCATTACTCAANACATAGCTTCCATCCGTACGGATGATTGAATAATCCATACTGCTGCTTCGAATATTGGTTTCCAATGTATCATCGAGATACCAGCTTGGCAANCCGGCCACCAGAGCAATGCTCGTACCTCCGTCGTCCATAGGATAAACTGCCGGTACGCCCATNAAAACAACCGGGGTTCCTGCCGCATCCTTTCCTGCNCAAACATTATATTTTCCNCCCTGAACNGAGCNGTGAAAACTCTCCGGAATATCCGCCGTCACCTGAGAGCCATATAGCATATGAAAGGTTCCGTCCTCNGTATAAAGAGCCAGATATTCAAAACCTGATGATCGCGCATTATAATTCAGGGCTATNCGCATTGCGCTATCACTTTTATCACGTCCGGGCGGAACAGCATCTACAAGCGATTCCACCTGAGACAGCCTAAGCTCAATGGTAGTTCCGAAATGTGATGANACCTGTTCGCTTATTCCCGACATGTAAAAGACGCCCAACTGTCTGATAGCATCTTCTCCCATNAAATTCGCNAAGACTGCCTGTATGATAAATATGATTATACAAAAAAGCGATACCANAACAAGACTTACGTTCAGAAAACGTGTTGTTCTTTTTTCCATGATTCCTGTCTCCTAAAGTAATGCTTATTTTTCGAGTGCCTCATCCAGCCATTCCACAAGCTGCAGGTCCACTTTTCCCTTCTCTGCCATGGTTTTTAATATCTCAATTGCCTTTTTTCTCGGAATGGGATCCTTATAAGGTCTGTCTGTAGCCGTAAGGGCGTCATAGATATCCACCACTGTAAGAAGTCTTGTCTCCAGATCGAGTTCGTCACCTTTCAAATGATTAGGATAACCGCTGCCGTCCAGATATTCATGGTGAGCGCCTACCCATTTCGGAACCATCGAAAATCCCTTATAGAACTGCACTTTCTCTAAAATCCTGGAGGTCATGACTACATGATTCTCCATCTCCTTGCGCTCCTGCATGGTCAACGTTCCGCTTCGTATGCTCAGACATGATACTTCTCTCTCTGTCAGATAAGGAAGTACCGAACCATCCTCATTTACATGCTGCTTCATTGAAAGTCTTTTTATATGCTCATATGCCTCATCATCCACATAATCAATCACATCAATCTCATGAATGAATGTAAGTTCCGACGTCAAATCATCAATGACTGCTTCATATTCTTCCTGTGAGAGTCTGCCCCGCAGCATATCAACTTCATACAATGCCTTAAGCAGCTCAAACCTGTCATCTACCTTCTCAAGTTCCTGATCCAGTCTGGTCGCTTTATTCATAATACTCAAGGGCACCACCATTTTTCCGATATCATGAATGAGCGCTGCAAGCATTAATTGCTCTTTCCTCGCGGGCTCAAATGTCCATTCACATTTACCCTCTTTATGTAACTGCGTAATATAATCCGCCAGCAGGCTCGCATACTTTTCCACATTTCTCGTGTGCAGGGCATTGTATGGCGTCCGCTCCTCTAACGCCGTTGTAAGCGCCTCGACGAATGAATAAATCTGTGTCTTAAGCGCCTCCATATAAGAAAGATTCGTTAGTTCAATTGCAGCCATGGCACCAAGTGCACGGATAATAATCTCATACTGCTCATGGAAGGCAATGGTATTTCCTTCCTCATCCATAGCATTGATCAACTGCAGCACTCCGATCAACTCATTTTCATTATTTGCAAGAGGCACTACTAATTGCGAGCACGTGCGATACCCTGTCAGATTGTCATACTGTCTCGGTCCTGAGAAATCAAAACGACTGCTGGCGTAAACGTCCGGTATATTAACAATTTCCCGATGAATCGCCGCATAGGAACACACATTTTCCTCCTTTATGGGCACCGGAGGCAGATCAATGGGTTCACCATCCATTCCACGGCTTACTCCCATAGAAAGAGTCTTCATATATTTAAAAATCAATTCGTCATTCTCGTATAAATACAGGGTACTGGCATCACAATTCGTAATTTCCATCCCTTTATCCAAAATGGTCATGAGCAGACGATTTCTGTCTTTTTCAGTAGAAAGACGTATTCCAATATCCATTATCTTTTCAAAATCTTCGTATTGTAAATGCATCTTGCTTCTCCTTCTCTTATTCCATCGGATATATCCTATGCTGCTTCATATATTCCAACGATTCCTTCTGTGCTTCGTATCCGCTTACCTCCACCAATACTGACGCTTCTATACGGCAGCGTCTGATAAACCGGTCAAATTCCTGCCAGTCAATCTGTCCGGCTCCTATCGCCAGATGCAGATCGTTTTGCAAATCATTGTCATTGATGTGTATATGACGGATGTAGGGAGCCAGAGTCTCAATCCACTCTCTTCCTGAACAATCCGAAATCATGGCGTGGGCATAATCCAGACATATTCCGAAATTTCCGACACTCTGCATCTTCTCTGCCAACCCTGCCAGAATATCAGGCGCTTCGTCAAACATATTTTCCATATAAATCTGCTGTCCGGGATACTGATTGGCAATTTCCGTAAAAAACTTAACGTTTCTGTCACACCAGTTTTTCAGATAAACAGGTGCACGAAATCCGGCAAGCCGCCCCGTATGAAACACTACGCCTTTTAATCCCATTCGCTTAGCTATCTCCATGGATTGGCGAATCCGCAGTATGGAAGCATCCCTGATAAGAGGGTCGTCGCTGTGTATNGTCACATCCAGAAATGCTCCATGCATCGTATCTATGGAAAAGTCGTTTCTGTACTTGCCATAACCTGTAATGATATTTTCCTGCCTGTCAGGATCATCCATAACATCCGCTATAAAGAAATCATTATATTCAAATGCACAATCATATTCNTCTGCCAGACTGCACATCCNCTCCATNTCTTCCCTTTTGGGAACCAAATACAGCTTACTCATTTTCTATCACATCTTTCCTGCGCGTAAAAAATTTATTTTTTCACCATATCTACTTGATATACAAATACGCCATTNCTCTTTCCCTTCAAAGGAATCTCTCCGATTGGCGTCACTGTAACTCTGTCTTTTACAGCCTCATAGACNTCTTTACTGATTAAAATCTGTCCCGGCCGTGCATTACTCTCCAGTCTTGCCGCCGTATTGACAGTGTCACCGATAGCCGTATAGTCCATACGGAAATCACATCCGATATTTCCTACAACGGCATTACCGCAGTTGACTCCGATTCCGAANGATACGCTCTTACCGTANCTCTTACGGAATTTTTCTGCTATTGCGTCCGCTCCTGCCTGCATGTCCCATGCGGTAGAAACTGCACGGAAAATATAGTCATCCAGATCAAAAGGCGCATTGAACACTGCCATTGTCGCATCACCCACNAACTTNTCAAGNGTTCCGCCATTATCAAAAATAGACTGTGTAGTAAGTCCTAAATACTCGTTCAGAATCTCCACTACTTCCTCCGGCTGTAAACTTTCCGACATAGTCGTAAATCCCCGGATATCCACAAACANCACCGCAANATGNCGGTTCTCTCCGCCAATCACNAGCTCGAAATCCTTATCTTTACTGATCTTATCCACCACCTGCGGCGCTACATATTGNTTAAATACATTAATAACCTGNCGTCTGCGCATGATTTCAGCCAGATATCTGCGCACCATCTGTATCAGGTAAATTATNANCAGGCAGACCGGCAAAAGTATNGTCGGAACGATTCTCCCTTTTNCATACATTCCNNTTGNAAAAATAAAATCCAGAATAACCAGCACTGCCAACAGCAATGTTGAATACAGCAGTCTCATTTTTCCGCTGAATATATAGAATAATCCGCACAAAACTGCCGCCGCAAGCGCATACATAACAGGAGATACCGGAAGCTGCGTATTGCCCTCCAGCAAGGCTTCTATAATGTTTGCATGTATTTCTACCCCATACATCTGGCTGTTATGGGCTATTGCAGGCATATAGGAATCCTGCATTCCTACGGCGTAGGCACCCACTAACACCACTGCGTCACGAAAAATTGCGGCGTCCACAGTCCCGTCAAGCACGTCTGCCATAGAGACTACACTGTATCCTCCCGCTTTACCTGAATAGGTAAAATAGTACCTGTTATTTCTTCCGTAAGTTGCAGGGAATACTGCTTCCTCTCCCATGCTTTCTTTATAGATTTTATAAACCTGTGAAGAAAGACTGTACTTTCTTTCTCCCTCATAATCAAGATACGCCATAGCCTGACGCACATACCCNTCCGTATCCACAAANGTATTGGCAAAAGCACAAATTACATTATCTTTCAGGCTGCCATAAGGTTCGATTACATGATCCACATAGTAGGGATTATAGACTATCCTGCCGTTCTCATCTTTTTCAGGCTGCTCTTTAAAAGAAAAGCTCATGGCGGCAACAACGTTCCCTGCCTCCCCGCAAACTTCGGCAAAGTAATCATCAGCCTGTTTGTCCGCATTTTCACTGTANATCACATCGAATCCGATAACTGCCGGNCGTGCATCATCCATACCGTTTAATATTGATACAAGTCTGGCCGGTACCTCCCTGCTCCATGTGTTGACGGGTCCATATTGTTCCANTGTCTTATCATCAATACCTATGATATATATTTTTTTATTGGTGACTGTCTCCCTCTGGTTCAGCCTGTCGGATATTCCCATGTCCCAAAAGTAAGCTGTGCCAAAATACAGAAATGCAAAAGATGTCAGAATAACGGCGACTGTAAGCGCCGCCGTTTTCATTCCGTTCAAATGTTTCATATTTTAATCTAATGTCCTTCTTAGGTTAAAGTATTATTATTTCCACTTTATTGTCGTATTTGCCGTAATCGCGGTCNCAAAGTCAAAATCCCACTCTCCGCTCTGTGCCGGTGCAAGCAAAGGCGCCGAAGCCTTTTCTCCGCTCTTTACCGTCTGCGTTGCGAATGTCTGACCATTATACTCATAGGTTACCGTATATGTCACCATTGGCGGCGGCGTTACAGGAGTATTGTCATCCGGTTTGTGATTATCAGATTCATTATTATTAGGTCTGCTATTGCCCGATTCATCATTGTTNACCGAATCACTTCCGGTATTTCCGCTCTGAGAATTATCTTTCACTGCATTACTGTCAGCCTCTTCCAATGCCATACGTTGTGCATTGTCAATGGCTTGTAATAACTGTTCGAGCTGCTCCGCCGTCAAATCCGGAGTCTGTGGTTCTTCTGCAATCGGAGCCGTTGTCTGCGGCTTTACAGAATTTTCTGCTTTTTTGTCTGTCTGCTCAGAAACATTCTCTTCCACATCTATGTCTGCGTCAGTATCTGAATCACTCTGTTCGGAATTCTCTTCCGTATCAGACAATTCCTCAGGTTCAGGCTCGCCACTCTCAGTTTCTTCACTTTCATCCATTGTCTGATCAATCAAAATATCCAAGTCTTCCAATGTTATGCCTTCAATGGATTGGCCGCTTTCCAAGAGATTTCTAAGGTTTTGTACCGCCTGNNCGGGCAGTTCCTCATATACAATATCNCTNGNACTGTCTGCTGTTCCGTCACTATGTATGATNAACTCGCTGCCNGCCGGAACCANCACTTCTTCTCCNGAAGTTCCGTCCTGAAGAATGGGCGTTGTTGCAACCTTACCCTGAAAACAGCACATCTTTGTATTCTGTTTACCATTATCATCAATATATAATTCCACACGATATATGGTTCCGCGAACTGCCATGACNGAATTNGGTGTGGANGTCTCATATTGNGAGCCTTCACTCAAAGGATGCTGAATCTCATTGGTAACNGCACCCTGCTCAAGNCATATCTTNGTCTTGGAATTTTCNTCCGTTCCCTGTGCCTCAACAGTAAAAATCGTATCTGCTTCCGCCATCACATACTTATCGTCNTCAAGCTTCATNCGCATNCTGGAATTCTGCGCTACTATGACACGGTCACCTGATTCCAGATACAGGTTTTCCGCCGCATTCATGGAACCCACTCCTGCACGCTCTATTACAGCGGTTCCATCTAATTCATAAACCAGTATGGATCGGTATGCTTCTTCCTTGTTTGATAAAAGTATGATTGTCGCGGCAACAATTACAACCGCCACGGCACAAATACAAATTATGATTTTCTTATATGGCATCTGCTTCTGCATAATTAATCACGCCCCTTTTTGGCTTAATGCTTTCGTTATACTCAACGTTTCGTAAATCTGTAATCTCCGTCTGTTTTTACATAAAAAGTGCTTCCACCCTGATAGACNGTATTGTCACCGCNCACCTGCCATTTTCCTTCTGCAAGCTGATATGCAGTGCCGGCTTTCAGCGAATAGGTTCCGTTCACAGAAATAACGCCATTCTCTTCGGGAACTCTCGCAGTTACAGTGATACTACAGGTTTTCTCATTTCCCGCTTTGTCCTTTACCCTGATTACACAGGAGGTTCCGTTAGCACTAACCAGATAACTTCCATCCGATTCAGGAGTTACAAGTGTCTCATTCACTTTGACACTCTCCAGATTGGCCTCTTCCACTTTGAATGCAGTTCCTTCCGGATAAGCCTTTCCCTCCTCTAATCCGACAATCTTAGGCGCTACGGTATCCACCACTACTCCGCCGGACCTTGCGTAAGTGGTCTGTCCGTCTTCTCCCACTGCTTTCACATATAAAACATAGTTTTCATTAAGCGAAAGAGAAAATGTCATCGAAGATGACTGTGCCTCGCTTGGCCACAAAGAAGCCATCTGCTCTTCGTCCCTGGCATTGGCAGTAATATCTTCAACTCTGTCTATATAGTAATAAAACGAAGTCTCCTGATTCTCCTGACTTGCAGAAAACTCAAATACCTGATTCAGATTATTAACATACTTATAATCTATCTTACCGCCCAGACCATCGACCTTATAACTCGTTCCATTCAATGTGATATCAATCACAGGTGCATCAAGGCACGCCTGAACTTCTGTATTTTCTGTTTCCGTTTCCTCTGCATCAGACATGACTTCAGTTCCGTCATTTCCATCGTTGTCTGCATCAGCCTCAGTATTGACAATGACTTCTTCGCTGGTATCTTCATCATCGGTAATATCATTTTCGTCTAAGTCAGCATCTTCGTCATAACCCGCATCGGAATCAGAAACAGAATCCACATCAATCTCCTGAACGACTTCTGTATTTTCCTCCGCTGCCATCATAGTACCCATCGGTATTATGCAACCAAGCAGCGCCGCCATGCTAAGTGCAGTCACGCTTTTCCATTTTTTGTACATAATTTTTATCGCCCCCAATTCTTAGACTAAACACAAAATTAATCTGAAATTACATACATAAGTTGAAAATACAATTTTTCTATCTTATATATTACACATAATCCATAATTTGGTCAATATAATTCCTGTACAAAAAAGCAATATTTTTCCTATAAGTTATAAAAACAATGAACACAATTTTGCACAATATCCGGTCTGTTTTTCATGCCACCCTATGCACCATATATGAACGAACAGCCGTTACTGAAAAAATAACTATTTCTACCGCCGCAAAGCCTGCCATAGCGTAAGGCGTCCAGACCGCAAGACTTCCCAGCGTCAAGAACTCATAATCAATTATCGAATATAAAAAACTGCTCATCATACCCAGTCCGCCCGACGGAAGCATACACCTCATCCATAATCCCGGTTTAAACGAATCGGGAATCGACATATAAATGAAAATCGGTGCAAAACACATAACAAGCCCTATTGACAGGGAGGTAATCACATTCCTGCATCTGGAAGAAAGGAATGCAGTAAAACATACCGTTGCGATTACTGTAAGTAACCCTGCAAACATAACTGCCAGCTGCAATTCTCCCATATTCCAATTTGCCAGACTTGTAACCGAATACTCTACCTGCATGGAGGTTCTGGTACACTCCCAGCCAAAAAAGCTGTTGGAGAGCAAAAGATAAATCGTCATGCAGACGGTATACAGAATACCTGAAATGCCTGCCACCGTAGCAGTTTTGGAGATACCCAGACGCATGCGCCCGTGTCTGGTACAACGCAGAATATCATCAGCTCCCGTTTGATAATCCGATGAAAAAGCCGGAGCTGCGATCACAGTACAAAACAAGAGCAGCAATATTGCCAAAAGCAATTCATAGTCCATTGCGTCTGAATTATACCCCGGATAATAAAAGTAAGGTTTTTCAACGCTCCTGTATTTATCACGCATAAACTGTCTGGCTGCCTGACTGTTTTTTTGTTCCATTTCTCCCAGCGCTATAATCCGCTCGTCGCAAGCCTCGTAGAAATTATCCACCTTCTCCGGTGCAATATCAGTAATCGCCGGCGCAAATCCTGTTTTTCGGTCGGAGAAAGCTTCCCTGACTCTTGGCAGCAACGGATAAATCGGAAAAATACGCTTGTAATATACATCTCCCGGAAGGTCCCATGTTCCCTCTGCATTATATTCCCGCATGCACGCCTGATATTCTTCCACTGCATGCCGCATGATTTCCGGCGTCAATTCTCCTTTTATACCTTCCTGCAATATTTTTGTATACCGAACCGCTTCCAAACCTTTCAGAGACGCTACTTTATTTCCGGCTTCATCATACTGACTTACGGATACGAAAGTTACCGGAAGATACGCCATAAGTACGCTCATAAACAGTGACAGCGCAATCAGGATTATTGTCCGGCGTGACTTTAAAATCTTTTTTAATTCTAATCTGAACACTCGCATTTTTTTCTATGCTCCTTCCTTAAGTTATAACTTCTTTTCATTTACAGATTACTTTTTAAATTCCTTCCAGTGCTTCAGGAAACATCCACAGATACATATCCTCCAACCGGGCTTTTTCCTGTACGGAATGTATCAAATCGTCTGCAATCGGTTCTTCCGCAAGATACCGAATCGAGGCATAATCTGCATTTTCATTTTTTAAATTGACTATTTTCAGGCTTCTCTCGTATTTCGGCAGGTCGGCAACCGGAATCATACTGCTCCATACTTTACCTTCCACAAGCCTGACTAATTCCTCTGTCGTTCCCGTTGCAACAAATTTTCCGTTTTTCATTACGGCATTGCGTGTTGCAATATATTCCACGTCCGGTACAATATGTGTGGAAATAAGTACGATGCGCTCCTTGGCAAACTCGGAAAGCAGATTTCTAAAACGTACACGCTCGCCGGGGTCAAGTCCGCTAGTAGGCTCGTCTAAGATTAAAACTTCCGGCTCGTTCAACAAAGCCTGGGCAATGCCGACGCGGCGTTTCATACCGCCGGAAAGTTTTACTATCTTTTTATTTCTCACATCATATAAGGTCAGTTTTTCCAGCAGTTCTTCGAGTTTGCGTTTTGTATCTTTTACGCTCAAGCCTTTTAGCGCGGCGACATATTCCAGATAATCCACTACCGTAAATTCAGGGTAAAAACCGAACTCCTGCGGCAGGTAGCCGAAAATATCCCGGTATGATTCTTTCAACACATCGATTGGAACGCCATTGTATAAAATACGGCCGGAATCAGGTTTCATAATTCCTGCCACTATACGCATCAGGGTTGTTTTTCCTGCTCCGTTAGCGCCGAGCAGGCCCCAGACGCCTGGGGTGATGCATAGAGAGACGTCGTTTACGGCTTTTTTGTCTTTGTAATTTTTTGTAATGTTTTCTATTACTAGTTCCATAGGTCTTATCCTTTCTTAAGCTAAACATATATAGGTGTTTGTGAAACTAACTTTTTCAAACGGGCCGTTGTGCAATATATACAAATCAACGCAGGCACGCTTGCGCTGCATTGCCGCCAGTAGCGGTACTAAGCTCGAAAGAACCTCGCTAAGTACCGACGGCGGCAGAGCACCTGCTTATGTTTTGTATATATTGCACAACTACATATCGAAAATTGATAGGTTCGCAATTACCTAACTAAACATATGTGCTGTAATCGTCCATACAGGAGGGTCATGTGATTTGGGCATATGTTGAACGATACATTATATAGCGGAGCTGTTTGATGCTAAAAAGTACTAGCAGGAGGCATACGAACAGCCAGCCGGGTGAAAATGTCTGTCGGAAAAAAATTGAATGAAATCGGCTGAGTATTGTAAATGCTGTGAGCATCAGGCAGCACAGCCCTACGCTGTATACTTCGAACTTATCCGCCGGAATATGTCCTAGCAGGTACAGGAAGCCGCAGCATGCTGACAAATATGGAAGCAGCAGATACAGCAGCACGCTTTCTGTCTGCAAAGAGGTTTTTGTTATCGTAAGCAGGAAAATTACACTCAGCGTAACAAGGTTTCCTATGCCGATAAGAAGCAGTTTGCCAAGCAGTAATTTTACAGAACTGAAGCGGGTTGACAGTTCGAGCTCGTGCATTTTGTATCGGATAGAACGATGAATCATCGGCACGGAGGAAAGCAAAACAAGCACCGACAGGCAACATAGCAGGAATGCGATTCCCTTCACACTATCTTCTAAATAAAAATTCAACGGGCCGTAAAACACTATACATAACAATATCATCGCAATTCCCTGCACAAGCCAGATTGGCCAGCCGATGAATCGCAGCTGCCGTCTTAAAAATGCGGAATAGTTTATCCGTCTGCGTTTGTGTTTCTCTTCTAGCAGCGGTTCCACGCGTCGGCAAATCTGATTTATATGTTCCCGGTTTACCGGTTCTGTCTGTAAGTGCAGCATCTCTTTTAGCTGTCTGTTTATCGATGAATTACTCTGTTTTTTATTCATGATTACTAATATGCCTCCTTTCAAATTTTTCTTAACTCAATTCTTTCTTTAATTTTTTCAGGGCAGACCGCAGTCTGGACTGTACTGTCCGCATTGGCAGGTTGACGATTTGCGCAATTTCCCGCATAGACAATTCCTGTGCATACCGCAAAATAACAATTTCCTGTAATTCTTCCGGTAAGCTGTCCGTCATCTGCCGAAATTGTAATTTATTATCAACTTCGTCGAATCCGTTCTCACGGTATGCGGTCTCTTCCGGTAATTGTTCCAGCGAAACATCTGTAGTCCATTTCCTGCGTTTCATATCAACGCAGGTATTTAATGCAATCTGATAAAGAAAAGCTTTAAACTTTCCCTTATGGACATAGTGGTCAAAATAGCGTATCGCCTTCAGGAATGTTTCCTGCGCCGCATCTTGTGCCAAATGTCTATTCGGGGCATTCCAGATACAGTAACGTAATATCTCAGGATAATACATTTCTACCAGTTCGTCTGCCGCTCCGGTATCGCCCTGCTCCATTCTTTTGATTAGTTCATCTTCACGCGTCAAGATTATTTCCTCCTGGTATATATAACGGATGGGGATGGGGGGAATGATTTGGTTTTTTAAAGTTTTTTTAATTTGTCATTTTTGTCATTTTTGCGCTAATTTGTCCTTTTTTATCCCTTTTTTTGGCCTTTTATTGACCTTTTATTGATATATTATAAACATAGTTGTAAAATGGTTGTTGTGAGATAATATTTTAATTCAGTATACAGGACGAGGACTATGAACACAATTTTACGCGATATATTCCGTGCTATTCATGAAGGAAAATGGGTAAGTATTGAATATCATAACAGAGAGGAACAGAATACAAAATACTGGATTGGAATCCGTAATATAGACGTGCGTAACCGTACACTTGCGGTAGAAGGTTTTCATCTCGGTTTATATACGGTAGAATCTTTTGACAAAATAAAGATAGATTCAATTCTGTCTTCAAGAATTATAGAAGGCTCTTTTTATCCTGTCAACGAGTCTCTGGTTAATGATATTTATTTAAATCCTCATAAATATCTCACTATTTTTGATAATACCGCAAATTTAAAAATACTTGGATATCTCGAGATGTGTAACCGCCTCGATTCCGTTCCGTACAAGTCAGATTTTAATTTAGTCCGGTATTTGGATCATGATAATATTGCCGGAGATCTGTATCAGTTAAATCCGCAGCAGTTTCAGGAAATTGTTAAGAATTTTCAATATCAGACAGAAAATAATGAACGTACAGACGGAAGTCTGCATATAAAACAGCTTGCAATGAACGTCCTCAGCATCCATATGGCTAAAGGATTGTATGTACTGGCTTATCGTAAGCTGAATTTAGATGTAAAACAGCGCGCATTAAAACCGGATGATGAAATCACAATCTGCACGGAGTTCACCATAGACGGAACGAAACAAAGTATACGCAGATTTTTAGATGGGGATGAATATGAGCTTCTCTCTGATTTTGAAGCGAATCAGGAAAAGATCAAAGACTGTATTACAAGACATATGCAGCGCGGCGGCAGCAACGTTGACGATATGCCGTACATTATAGGTTTAGAGACGGATATCGCCTTAGATTTACACAAGGAATATCAGTCTATTATAAAAATATATAAGGAAGAAAAAGTTCCGGTACCGCTTAAAGCTTTTTTCGGGGATTTACTTGAACATCCAAGAAATAACTACTCTCGTCCGATTATATTGATCAATCAAAAAATTAATATGGATCAATTACTCGCTATCCATAATGCCATGAAATATCCTGTGGCATATATTCAGGGACCTCCCGGAACCGGAAAAACAAATACAATCATCAATACGATCGTAACGGCCTTTTTTAATGAACGTACTGTGTTGTTTACTTCTTACAACAATCATCCTATTAACAATGTATATGAGAAATTGTCTTCTTTGAAATATAAGGAAAAGACTATTCCGTTTCCGATACTTCGTCTGGGAAATAATGAAAAAGTCAAAGAAGCATTAGATACTATAAAAAGACTTTATGAGAGCGTACAGAGTGTACAGGTATTTGAACGTACTTTAGACCGGAACAAAGATGACAGGAAGAAACGTGCAAAACGATTATCCGAAATGTTAAGAAGATATGAGGACCTTTTAGATTTAAAAGAACGTGAAGAAACTATTGACCGAATGCTTGATTTTGAGAAGAAAAAGGGCGCATCTTTTGAGATGATGTCTTTTGAGGAAGATCTGGCAACAAGGCAACGCAATCAAATCAGCAAAAAGATAAACGAAACAGGTATAGTTTCCGAAAAAGATGCTATATCACTTCTGGATGATGATATAGAAGAATTGAAGAAATATCTTTATTTTACTTCCGCCGGATATATTAAAAAAATCGGTATGCCAAGATATTCCGACTTAAGAGAAATTTTGGAGATTACAGACAGTAAAAAGCAGGTAGAAGCTTTTTCAAAATATTTAGGAGAAAAAGATAATATTTTAAAACTGCAAAAAATTTTCCCTATCATAGTCACGACTTGTATTTCTGCACATCGTCTGGGCGAGCCCGTGCCGATGTTTGATATGGTCATAATGGATGAAGCAAGTCAATGTAATGTTGCTATGTCGTTAGTACCGATTGTTAGGGGTGATAATCTTATGCTTGTCGGAGACCCTCAACAGCTCAATCCGGTCATCCTGCTGGACGAATTAACTAACGTAAAACTGAAGAAACGCTATATGATTTCTGATGAATATGATTACCGAAAGAATTCCATTTATAAGACTTATCTTTCATGTGACGCTGTAAGCGATGAAACATTACTTCATAATCATTACCGCTGTCACAAACGCATTATAGAATTTAATAATCGGAAATATTATAATTCGCGTCTCAATATTGTATCAGAGAGCAAAGAAGAACAGCCTCTTGTATATATGGATATGGGTGAAGCCATTACAGATTATAAGAATACCGCCCCGTCAGAAGCCCGTGAAATAGCAAAGTACGCCGCTCTGAACAGGGATAAAAACATCGGCGTCATTACCCCTTTTGTAAACCAGAAGAAGCTGATCGAGGAAGAACTGCAACGTGCTAAAGTATCAAACGTAACCTGCGGGACCGTACATGCTTTTCAGGGTGATGAGAAAGACATCATCCTTTTCTCTACGGCAATTACAAATCAAACGCAGGCAGGCACCTATGAGTGGTTGAAGAACAATAAGGAATTGATTAACGTAGCAACTTCAAGGGCTAAGGACAAGCTTATTATCTTGTCAAGCAGTAAGAATTTAGAGCGTCTGCACCAAAGAGACGGCGAAGATGATTTATATGAACTTGCGCAGTATGTACGCTCTAACGGAACATCTGTGGTAACGCCAAAGCAGGCAGCATCCAGAGCCTTAGGCGTAAAACCGTTCAGCAGCGTTACTGAGGAGGCTTTCTTAGAGAATCTCAATCATGCGTTAGAAAACATATGGCTGACGCAGAGCCGTTATGTCGTACATAAAGAAGTTGCAATATCTCATGTATTTGACGGCAACGAAAGTTATAACGACTTGTTTTATAACGGCAGATTTGACTTCGTGGTATATGAAAAAATCGGAAGGCAGGAAAATGCCATTTTGGCAATAGAGCTTGACGGAAAAGAACATTACGACAATGAAGTGGTGATTAACAGGGATAAGAAGAAAAATGCTATTTGCAGTGAGCATAATCTGCAATTAATCAGGGTGGAGAATTCGTATGCAAGGAGGTATAATCATATCAAGGAGATTTTGATTAATTATTTTTCGGTTGTGCATTAATAAGCAGCCTCGCATTATAAAGAATCGTTAGCCAATTGCGAAACTGTTATCGCGAGTCACGAACTTGAACAAAATAAACAAAAATGTGGCTCATTGCGTAGCAGAGACGCCCCATTTTTGTTTATTTAGTCCAAGTTCTGGTTATTGAAATAGAGTTTTGCTATTATCTATGAAGAATCGTTAATGCGAGGCTGCTTATTATTATAGCGCTGTTTGCACCCGATATTTATGTCTCAATGAACTCAGCGTCCAATCATCAAACCGTACTTTCCCATCATTTTGTAATCTTCCAAGAACAATTCCCGGGTCTCGGTCAATCTGGGTTGCAAAATCTTTAATTGACTGTAAATCGAATTCTTTGCTTCTAATAAAATTTTGATATAAGTCTTTTGGAATTAATGTATCTTCTGCATATTTATCCGCAAGTGCTTCCTGCTCTCCATTCTCCATTTCAAACGAAATACCATAATCTCCATTCAAAATATGTCCTATCTCGTGAAACAACGTAAACCAAAATGAATCTGCACTAAGCTGTCTATCATTTACCATAAGCATAACTTTATTCCCAATCTTCTTTGTTGCACCATTTATTTTAGCTCCGGAAAGATTCGGAAGAATAACAAATATTACCCCCGCTTCATGAAATGCTTTATAAATAAGAGGATAAAACCCTGCATGATTTTTCGTTAATGTCAATGCATAGTCAATTGCTCCTTTGAATTTGCTTTTATTAAATCTTGGTGCTTCTATTTTTAATGCCTTATTTGTAGCAATCTGAACC
>JAAUZS010000017.1 GCA_014804495.1 Lachnospiraceae bacterium | reverse complement strand
CGGAGAAAAAAAAGAAAAAAGGCGGAACAAATATTAAGGAGCAGATTGAAAAGACCACGGAGCTGATTAATAAATATGATTTAAAAATTCTCTTCGGTACAGATCTGATGATCATGTATAACGAGTATGAGCCGAGGGAAAGTATGGATTTTACGGTTTACAAAAAGCGCTTCGGATCTTATAAGGGGTTGCTGGCAGCTACCGGAAACTTTAATGATATTACAAAGCTGACAACGTATCAGAATCCCTATCCTGACGGAGAAGTTGGGGTTTTGAAAAAAGGCTCTTATGCGGATATCGTGATTACGAACGGAAATCCGGCAGAGGATTTGGATATTTTAGGGAATACGGAGAACATTTTGTTTGTCATGAAGGATGGGAAGGTTTATAAAAATAAGTTGCAGGCTGATAAATAGAAACAGCGGAAAGGGGGCAGCATGGTGGAAATTTACAGAATCGAAAAGGATAACGCGCCGGCATGGCTGTATAAAGCATATGATTATGTAAGGATGGATGCCTTTGTATTTGGGCAGGGTATTCCGCTTGAAATGGAGTTTGGGCATGACGAACCTATAGAAACGCTGGAGGCTGTTGTGCTGGTAGAAACTCACAGACCCATAGCTGGCTGCCGGATTACATATCCAAGAGAGGATATTGGAAAGATTGGAAGGGTTTGCGTTATTCGCGACAGACAGAGAAGTGGTACAGGACGGATTTTGATAGAGGAAGCAGAAAGGTGGATTAAAGAAAAAGGATATCGACATATTGTGATCAATTCTCAGGATCGGGCAGCGGCATTTTATGAGAAGTGCGGATATCATCTGGTTCCGGATGTGAATCCTGAAATATATGAGGACCATCCTCCCCGCATTCAAAGTGAAGAAGAGAAACTAAGGCACAGAAAGAAATTGGGTTTTAGCTGTGTGCTGGTAGAAAAATATTTAGATTGAGAAGGAAACAGTTATGACAAAGCTTTTTGACTTTAACCAAGTGCTGACAAATATCCCTGAATTGCTTACATATCTTCCCATAACATTGGAGCTGGCATTGCTTGCAATGCTTATGGGTCTGGTTCTGGGGCTTTTTCTGGCAATCATAAAAATAAAAGAGATCCCAATATTAAAGCAGATCGCGGCGGTCTTCGTGTCAATGGTCAGGGGGACTCCGGTATTAGTTCAGCTTTATATCGTATATTTTGGAGTGCCTATGTTTTTCAAGTGTTTAAATCAGAAGTATGGAACAAACCTTGCGGTAGCAAATATCCCGGGATTTTTGTATGCTGTGCTTGCATTGGGACTGAATTCCTCGGCATTCAGTGCAGAGATGATCCGTTCTGCGCTCATGAGTGTCGGGAAGGGGCAGGTGGAAGCATCCTATGCATTGGGAATGACCTATGGACAGGCATTAAGGAGGATCATTCTCCCTGAAGCAATGACCGTCGCGCTTCCTACGATTGGGAATTCACTGATATCAGCTATCAAAGGAACCTCTCTGGCATTTACCTGTGCGGTGGTGGAAATCACAGCACAGGGGAAAATCATAGGGGGAAGAAACTATCGTTATTTTGAGGTCTATTGCTCTCTGGCGATTATTTATTGGCTTGTGACGATAGTAATAGAACAGATTCTTAAATTTGCCGAAAGGAAACTGGCAATACCGGAACAGGTGGAAACTTTTGTGGGAGATGGGAAAGAATAAACGACAAGGAGCGCGGCTACGAGCTCTATACAAATCAAGGATCTGCATAAAAAATATAAAGAAAACGTAGTGCTGGATGGAATTAATCTGGATATCGATCAGGGAAATGTAATAGGAATTATCGGGCCATCCGGGACGGGAAAGTCTACATTTCTTCGCTGTCTGAATCAGCTGGAGATACCTGAAAAAGGAACAATAAGGCTTCAGGACAGGGAAATCAACCTTTCCTCTAAAAAGAACAAAAATGAGATCTTGGAGCTGCGAAAAAATACAGGAATGGTATTTCAGCAATTCAATTTATTTGAGCGGAAAACAGCGTTGGAAAATGTGGAAGAAGGATTGAGGGTCGTCCAAAAGAAATCCAAGACGGAAGCCAGAGAAATCGCTATGGAAGAATTGAATAGAGTGGGTATGTTGGGCTGGGCAAACCATTACCCCAGACATCTCTCTGGCGGTCAGCAGCAAAGAGTGGCTATCGCAAGAGCTTTGGCGATGAGACCGAAGCTTTTGCTGTTTGACGAGCCGACATCCGCATTGGATCCGGAGATGGTGGGGGAAGTGCTGGACGTCATCAAACAGATTGCTTCAGAGGGCTTTACAATGCTTTTGGTATCTCACGAGATGGCATTTGTGAGAAATGTTTCAAACAGAGTGATTTTCATTGATAAAGGTGTAATCGTTGAGGATGGAACGCCAAAACAGGTATTTTATAAACCCCGGAATGACAGAACGAAGGAATTTCTGGCGAAAATGCATATGCTTGAGATAGAGCCCGAATATATTATATAAGGAATTTTGATAGGAGAAAAACAGAATGGAACCATATGATTATGAAGTAGTAAATGGAAAAAAAATAAGGGTCCGTCCTAGGGAAACTATATCGGAGATAGACGCGAACGGTTATTTCAGAAGACAACCCAATCATTTTACAACTCCTTTTGGAGACGGTGAAAAAGAACTGCGGGCAGAAGGCAACGGGAGATACAGACTGGTGTGGGCAAAGCTCTGCCATTGGTCAAACCGTGCATCCATAGTGAGGGAATTGGAAGGGCTTGAGGATCAGATTTCCATAAACATGGTGGGTCATGCNCCNCATGAAAAAAATCTTGGATGGGAATATATATATAATAAAGATAATAAGGACCCGATTTTAGNAGANCAGTTTTTGTCAGAGGCATATTATCGGGCGGATGAAAATTATCAGGGAAGNACTACAGTTCCCGCTTTGATTGANACAGTGACCGGAAAAGTGGTGAATAATGATTATAATTGGCTGACTAATTATCTGGAAGTGGCATTCCGACCATGGCACAAAGAAAGTGCACCTGAGCTGTATCCGAAAGCTCTTAGGGAGGAAATTGACAAAATGAATCTCTGGTTGTTTGATAATATTAACAATGCCGTTTATCGAAGCTCCTTTTCCAGAAGCAATGAAGGACATTTTGATGGAGTAAATACATTTTATGCGGCGATGGACAGGCTTGAAAAACGGTTGGAGACAAAGAGGTTTCTTTTTGGCGATTATGTGACTGATTCCGATGTGAGGCTTTATGTGACGCTGGCCCGATTGGATATCAGGTATACGAATCAGCTGGGGGAGACAAAGCATCCTCTTTATACTTATAAAAATCTTTGGGGATACGCAAGAGAGCTGTGGAGTATCCCTGCGTTTAAAAATAATACTTTTTTTGCGGATTTTGCGGTGCCTCCGGTAGATGCAAAGGGAAATGATCAGAGGAGCTTTAATTTCCGATTCTTAAAACAGATCGATTTTAAAAAATATTGGGGAGCACCTGCGGACAGATCAGGATTGTCAAAGGATCCAAAAAATATATTTTTGCAGGAAACAGATGCCGGGACTGCAAGAAAATCAGGTAATACGACGGTGAATGCAAAAAAGCAGAAAGATGATGCGGAAATTTATCATAGCATTCATTCTGTGATGAGTACAGAGATTGCAAAATATACAGAGGAGGAACTTCCCACAGTGAAGGTTCCGGAAAAGCTTCCGGAATTTAAAGACGACAGGGCAGAAAATGCGGCAAAGATCATTGCTGAAATCAGGAAACTTCCCGATGGACCGGAGCTTGTGCCCGCAGATAAAATAGAAGAACTTGCTAAGCTACAAAACTACATTCAGGTAAATGTGACAGACGCCCTGACAATGCTTCTTACATCTGTTAAACTGGACGATTTTATAAACGCGGGCATTCTGTTTTACGGAGCGCTTGAAAAGCTGGAAGAGGCGTTTGGGAATAAGAGATTTTTGCTGGGAGATTATGTGTCGGAAGCGGATGTGCTGCTGTATGTGTCATTAGTTAGATTTGATGTGAACTATTCAAGATATCTGGGAGCAGTAAAATACAGAGTGCAGGATTTTAACAATATATCAGAATATCTGAAGGATCTTTATCAGATTCCTGCCTTTGCAGCTTATACGGATTTCGGTGCGCTGATTGCGGAAAAAAAGAATGTTTCTGAAAAAACGCTGTTCCGCCCAAGCACTCATTATGATCTTGTGCTTCCCAGAATAGATTTTGATGCACAGTGGAAAGTTCCTACAGAAAGAGCTTATCTTTCAGAAGATCCTACACACCCGATATGGCTTGCAGATAACAGAAGGTTCAGTCTGGACCCGACATGGTATGAACTTGGGGCTGAGACATTGCAAAAGTAAAGGAGGAAAAACAGGTGTGATTTCCAGAGATATCATAAAAGAAACATTTGGCGAACTTGTTTCAATTGATTCGCCGTCTCTGAAGGAAAAGGATATGAAAAATCATATCAAGGCAATGTTTTTAAAATTGGGAATTGAATTGGAAGAGGATGCCAGTGCATCTATTACCGGTTCCAATTCAGGCAATTTATACGGATATATCAGGGGAAATGGAAATCCGCCAATTTTGCTATCGGCACATATGGACACAGTGATGCCCGGATTAGGAAAAAAGGCGGTTTTTCATAAGAATGGGAAAATTACAAGTGATGGGACGACTGTGTTGGGAGCAGATGATGTTTCCGGAATCACAGCCATTTATGCGGCGCTGTGCCTTTTGCGCAGTCGTTTTGCTAAACATCGTGATGTTGAGCTGCTGTTTACAACAGGAGAGGAGCTGTATTGTAAGGGTGCCAAAGCCTTCGATTATCGGAGGGTGAAATCCAGAAATGCGGTTGTGTTGGATCTGAGTGGCAGGATTGGCGATGCAGCTTATGCTGCCCCTACAATTCTTTCTATTGAAGCAAAAATTCACGGAAAATCCGCCCATGCCGGATTCTGTCCGGAGGAGGGTATTCATGCCATTAAAGCATGTTGTGAGGCTGTTGCCTGTCTGCCACAGGGACATATAGATGATGTGACCACAGCGAATATTGGCCTGATTACAGGAGGCGACGGCATCAACATTGTTCCAAGGGAGTGTGTGGTTAAAGGTGAGGTGCGCAGTTTATATCATGAGCGTGCGCAGGCTGCTGCAGAGCAATACCGGCAGATTTTTATGGAATGCACCCAAAAGTATTGTGCTGAACTGCAATGGAATCAGCAATTGGATATTCAGGCTTATGAAACGAGTCGAAACAGCCAAGTTATACGAGATTATGAAACAGCCTGCAAACATATGCATGTCACTCCGAATTTTGTGAAGAGTTTTGGTGGAAGTGATAATAATGTTTTTGCACAAAATGGAATAGAAGGGATTGTAATTGCCACATCTATGAACAATGTACATGGATTTGGGGAATATGCAAATGTAGACGAGATTGTAAAAGTTTCAGAAATTTTGACAGAGATGCTGGTTTAATTGCCTGGATAAATATTTAGAACAGATTGTTGCAGCGCTACATAAAGCAGTTTTAGTAAGAAGCATCAGAGGCGCGCAAGGAGGATATGTCCTGAATCATCTGCCTGAAAAAAATACGGTAGGGCAGATATGCTGGAGTGGCAGAATGAACTGCTAATAGATCAATATGTAATATAATAACAGGGCGTTAAAGGCGACTGCAGAGGTTTTTAAATTGTTTTTTTAATGTTGGAATATAGAAAATAGCTGTTTGCTACATGAAGCAGAGAGCTATTTTCTAATATTGGAAAGTTTAAAAAGCCATGCTGAAGAAGCAGGCGAGAATAGGAAAGAATTTTCGCATCATACCTTTAGAATTGGATGTTGGACATGGTAAAAAATATAAAAGCAATGATCCTAATGACGTAATTAAGAATTGGATGAGAGGGCGCGAGACTCTTGAATTTTTGGGATTATGGGAAAGCTTGCATAACCCGAATTTTAAACCCGTCGAATTCGACGGGTTTAGAAGTGAGGCAGGATTACATGCATTTACCATGTCTCCAACGAAATGGATTGAGAGTGTGAATGCTATTGGTATTGTCACAAAGGCAGGACGTTATGGTGGTACATATGCCCATTCAGATATATCACTTGAATTTGCTTCGTGGGTGTCAGCAGAGTTTAAGCTCTATATCATGAAAGATTGCCAGAGGCTTAAGCAGGATGAAAACAGTAGACTTTCTCTTAACTGGAATCTTAATCGCGAGATAGCCAAGCTGAACTATCGCATCCATACCGATGCAATCAAAGACAATCTGATACCGCCGGAGCTTACACCGGAGCAGATTTCATATAAATATGCCAATGAAGCTGACCTTTTAAATGTCGCATTGTTTGGCAGGACAGCGAAACAATGGCGAGACATCAATCCGGGAAAGAAAGTCAATATGCGTGATGAAGCAAATCTGAATCAGCTTCTTGTTCTTGCAAATATGGAAAGTTATAATGCAATACTAATTGAACAGGGCAAATTGATGTCGGAACGTTTGGTTCTGCTTAGAGAATTTGCGATTAAGCAGATGAAGACGCTTGCTATGGTCAGCATGGATGGTCTAAAGCAGCTTCCGGGAGGTGATTCACAGTAAAAAGTAATGTTATATCTACATCCGTGTATCTACAGAAATACAGGTGTAAAGAAAATTTGTTGCAAAGACAATTTGTGGACGAATTTTTCGACCATAAATATTAGTTCAAAGAGTAGATATTTTCCGTAAAATCTATCCAAACCCATAAATTTATGATACAATTTCCATAGATGTCTGTAATCGTGGAAGGAATGCAGATATTAGCCATACTAAGGGAAGGGATAGGTAGAAAATTATGAACAAAATCGAAGAAATCAAAAAGAAGTGCGAAGAAAATCAAATCCGTATGATTGATTTTAAGATGACGGATATTGACGGACGCTGGCGGCACATCACGATTCCGGTTGAAAGATTCGGAGAAAACACATTTACGCAGGGAATCGGATTTGATGGCTCTAACTATGGCTATGCGCCCATTGAAAAGAGCGATATGGTATTTTTACCGGATCCGGATACTGCATACGTGGATCCGTTTGCTGATGTGCCTACACTTACTATGTGCGGTAACGTATGTACGATAGGAAAAGGGGAAAATAAGCCTTTTGACCAGTATCCCAAAAACGTAAGTCTGCGTGCAGTGGAGTATATGAAGGAGAGCGGCATTGCGGATCAGATGATAATCGGACCAGAGTTCGAGTTTTATTTATTAGATAACGTTCGTTATGAAGTTACACCGAAGCAGTGCGGCTATAGAATAGATACCAGACAGGCGGATTGGAATTGCAGTTTAGACGTACCGGGAAATAACGGCTATGAGGTACCTGCCAAGGGAGGCTATCATATTGCAGCGCCTCAGGATGTCGGATATGACCTGCGCAGTCGTATGTGTATGATGATGGAGGATTGGGGCATTAAGGTAAAATACCATCATCACGAAGTCGGCGGTCCGGGACAGATGGAGATAGAAGTAGAGCTTGCCGATATGCCTGTGATGGCGGATAATACCATGATAATCAAGTATATTATCAAAAATATTGCTGCAAGAGAAGGTAAGACGGCTACATTTATGCCTAAACCGATATATCAGGAGGCAGGAAGCGGGCTTCACGTACATATGCTGCTTATGAAAGATGGAAAACCGCTATTTTATGATGAAAACGGATATTCGTCTCTTAGCCGTACAGCCCATTATTTTATGGGAGGACTGCTTAAGCATATCGCATCCTTATGCGCATTTACCAACCCTTCCACCAACTCTTTCAAGCGTCTGGTACCGGGATTTGAGGCGCCTGTTACCGTAGGTTATGCGACTTCTAACAGAAGTGCGGTTATAAGGATTCCTGCATATGCCAAGACTCCTGAAACCAAGAGATTTGAGCTGCGTAACCCTGATGCAACAGCAAATCCGTATTTTGCTTATGCGGCGATTCTGATGGCGGGTCTTGATGGAATTGAGAATAAGATTGATCCTGCTGAGAATGGCTGGGGACCTTATGATTTCAATCTGTATACACTTTCTGAGGAGGAACAGAAGAAGATTAAGGGCCTGCCGAAATCCCTCGGAGAAGCGCTGGATGCATTGGAAGCAGACCATGACTATCTGACTAAGGGCGGTGTTTTCCCGCAGCGTCTCATTGATATCTGGGTAGCACGTAAGCGTGGTGAATTAAAGAAGATGGAACAGATTCCGAATCCGGCAGAATTCAAGATGTATTATGATCTGTAATTTTTATAATATATTAATATAAACGAAAGAAAACAAGGTCAGGCTGTATTGTCTGGCCTTGTTTTTACGATATTGCATAATATCTTCTGTCATATATATTATATTCTGATGTATGAATTTAACTGATGTTGGATAAGCTCACTATTAACATAGCTAATGTTATTTATTTTATTAATCTAAACAAATTAATCCACAGTTCCAACTGAATCCTCAGATAGTTACCCAGGTTATTCCATTTAAATTTTACCTTATTGCAACGGCATTTTGCATCTGTACATCGACGCAGCCCCTTCCACAACCCTTTCAGGTACAGTATTCCCATTTTCTTTTTGCAGAAGAACAGGAATTTGATGAAAAAGCCTGTCAAAAGGAACGGAAGATTCAGCANTAANTGNANAAACGGCATATTTTTCCATACTACATATACGCTGTTTGANGANGCCAGNGTTGTTTTNNGNGNGTTNTAACGGGAACCTGTAGAAGCGCTTCCGAAGTGNAGNACCTCTGCCNNCGGTTCNTAAAGATTTANANAGCCGTTAATNCGNGCACGNTAGCCTATATCCANGTCTTCCAGATAGGCAAAATGATTTTCATCNAAAAGNCCNATTTTGTTAAATNCTGATTTACTATAAATAGCNGCGCCNCCNCATGCGGAAAATANANTGACAGNTTTATCNTATGAAGCNGCAGGTCTTCCNCTTNCCTCTTGCATATGCCCAGCCAAGAGCGCANTAATAATCGCCTGCATCATCAATCAACTCAGGTTTATCCCACATCAGCATTTTAGCGCTGACNGAAAAAATACCGGAATTCCTCTGAATTGCTGTATATAGAGCCTTNATAAATCCAGATTTAACTTTCGTATCATTGTTGAGTAAGATTACATATGGAGTATTTGCNTCTTGTATGCCGACATTTACTGCGTGGCAGAAACCTGTATTTTTACTTAGTAAANTCGTCTTCACGTCAGGAAAACGCTCAGATATAAGCCGGACACTGTCATCGGTAGAACAGTCGTCAACGACAAGAATCGTAAAATCCGGAGTCGAAGGATNTTGGCGTTCGCTTTCTAATGCCTGCAGGCATTCAGGAAGGTAGTTTATTCCGTTGTAATTGGGGATAACAACNGTTATATCCATTATTGCGCCTCGTTTTTTACCTGTTTTGAGTGCGTGGGCACTCGATTTTTATTAACANAAGGATGACTCGCGAAGCGTGGCATCCGTTGTTTCTGACTTACTGTGAACATGGGAAAAATAAACATGTGTTATTTTATGCGCAGGTTTCGCAGAAGCAGCAAGATGTGAGTTATATACACAGGAATTATAGCATATTATGATTTTCATCACAAGTGCAATATGAATATACCTTTATATGAAAAGAGTTACTGTCCTAAAAATATCATGATTTTGTGAAAATAGATTGAACTAAATACACGTCCATGTTAAAATTTGTCCANGAATAGATTGAAAAATCAAAGATTTTTCAATCGTCAAATTTGGTGCTAAAGCATTTAAAGCGCTGCACAAATTCGCAGGCTAAGAAAGGAGCATGGTAATTTATATGGGAGAAGTACATAAGAAGGGCTTGGATGCCGAATTAGTGTGGAACGATTTGGAAAATTGCTGCCTAAACGGCATTTCCTGCAGCCAGTGTCAGGGAAATGCATGTACAATAGGTTATGCTAAGCAGTGTATCAATGATTATCGGAAGGAACCCAAGAAAGAAGTTTCCGAAGGCGTAGACCGTATTCCGACTGTGGATTTAAAGCCATTCGGTGAGGAAGAATTAGAAACTGCAATTGCGCACATTTTAAAGGAATGTAAAGACTGTAAAGAAGACCATACAGAAAATTGCATTATAAATGTAATCCGTAATTGTTANGAAGTTGATTTGTTTGGGGATATACACGATTATGAGGGAAGCGCTTTACANTANNTGATGTATTTAAAAGAAAAATNCCCTGAACATTCTGAGCAGATTGCAGAAAATTATATGAAACAAAACTAGAATAAAAAATAAAAAATGCCCTGGTTTAAGCTAGGGCATTTTTTAAAAGGCATTAGATAGTACTAAATGATGCTCACAGTTGAANTAAGCCATTCAATAATAAAGTCAAATCTTTCCTTTGTCAGTCCATGACCACCCGGATACCTTTTGTGATACAGGTTTTGTATAGCACTAAGTCCTAAATAAGCTGAGCCGGCTTTTTCAACAATATAGGAAGCATCTTTNGAATATTTATCATCTTCAGCAGAAACAATAAGCAGTCGCCTTGGTGCAATGCAGGAAACCAAATCATATATATCGTATTTGCTGTGGAAGTTCGGAATTATGCTCGCCATTTCGATTCCCACATCGTTTTTTATACGGTTTTCATAAGTACATGCACTGCCGCTTGCACAGCTGAACGTTATACGTTCATCTAATGCAGATAAAAATAGAACCGTATTACCNCCCATAGANTGTCCNANNGTTCCNATTNTTCTGTTATCGACATAAGNAAGATTAGNAAGCAAAGTGATTCCGCTCATAGCATCTACCAGCACCTTCTTCATCAAAGATTCGCCTTTTATAATACGATAGCACATTTCATTATAATGCTGCCAAAAGTCAGCATCCTCAGAAAGACATTCTGTTCCATGTTCATTTTTGCGTCTATCTTCAAAACATATTGAGTCCGGAGCTAATACGACAAATCCTTTTTTAGCTAATACGGGACCAAAAGCTTGTAAAGGATTTCCCGCCAGACCGCATACTTCACTTTTTCCTAAGTGTCGCTCCCTGTTATGCTGATGATTAATGAGAATAGCCGGATTTTTATCAAGTGTTTCAGGAAGCAGCAAAAAAGCAGAGACCGTATCTCCGTAAGAATCATACTCAATTAATTGTCTGGTATATCCATCTTCTTTTGTGGATTCTAATAGTCTGTATTCAACATGAGGTATGATATTGGATGCTGTGATGCCAATTGTTTCTGCTATATCGCTCCTTAAATTTATTATGTTTTCTCCCATATACGCATATCTCCTTTTTCCAAATCTCATCAAACACTATATCATAGCCATAGAAACGATTAAAGTATATTACTACTATAAGAATTACGAAGTAATTCTTGTAACACAAGCATTGCTTGTGTTTTCTTAGGCTGCCGAGCCTGAGCTTATTATATCATAAAATACTGATTGGCAAGCAAAAAGTTGGAACTTATTCTTGACCGCATACCACACTTATGATAAAATGATGCCATCATTTAAGAAAGAGGTGCATCAATGAGTAATAGGTAATTCAGATTATTAAGATAGTGAATCGTCATGTCTTTAAGTATGCTGACTGCATACAGGGCTTGTTTTGCTGCTTGAATTTGGATTACTTGCTGTTTTACGGCAGATTATCATTTGTTGTGCTTTTTTGTATCCGCAAGCTTTCTGCACGGATATCTCTATGCATGTAATAAATGGTTCCATTTTCGATATGCCATGATTCGCTATCGGAAACGGAACTTTTTTTGTGTGGAGGTGTTGTATTATGCTGGAATTAAAAAATATAACTATCAGCCTTAAAAAGGATGAAAGAGACATTACGGATAACTTTTCGTTTACATTAAACCGTGGTGAAAAAGCCGTCATTATCGGGGAGGAGGGCAACGGGAAGTCAACCCTTCTGAAATTTATTTACGGACAGAATCTCATAGAGGAATATTGTAATTGTTCCGGTGAGGTCATTACAAGAGGTAAAATGGCGTATCTGCCTCAAACTATGGAGGAAAGCTGTGACGTCCTCTCACTGGCAGAGTATTTTGAAGACTCAGAGTATTATATGCATACGGATATTCTGGCAAAGCTGGGATTGTCTATTGATTTTATTCTGTCTGAACAGAAGCTTGGCACTCTTTCCGGCGGTGAGAAAGTGAAGGTACAGCTTGCAAGGCTGCTTATGGGAGAACCTGATATATTGCTTCTTGATGAACCCACAAACGATTTGGATATTTCCACGCTGCAGTGGCTTGAAGCTTTTATTAATGACAGCAGGCTGCCAATCCTGTATATTTCGCATGACGAAACCCTCATTGAAAATACGGCGAATGTGATTATTCACATGGAGCAGATTGTCCGCAAAACCAAATGCCGGATTTCTGTCGCGCGCTGCTCTTATCGAGAGTATCTGTCACGTCGGCGCAGTGCCTTTGCACATCAGGAGCAGGTGGCGCAAAAGCAGCGGGATGACTATGATAAACAGATGGAAAAATGGCGGAGGATTTATAATCGTGTTGACCATGAACAGGAAGTTGTCTCAAGGCAGAATCCCGGTGCGGGAAGGCTGTTAAAAAAGAAGATGCATAACGTACTTTCCATGGGAAGGCGTTTTGAACGGGAAAAAGAGAATTTTTTGGATTTTCCGCAGGAGGAAGAAGCTATTCTGGCTAGATTTGATGAATCAATTCATTTGCCTTCAGGTAAAAGGATACTAGATTTTTCTGCTGACATGCTATGCATAAAAGAACGAGTGTTATCTCAAAACCTTAAGCTTTATGTTTCAGGAAACGAGCATATATGTATAATCGGCAGGAATGGCATCGGTAAGTCAACTCTGCTTAAGATGCTGTGGGACGAACTCAAAGACAGGCAGGATATAACAGCCGCTTACATGCCGCAGAATTATTCCGAGGCGCTTGACTTTGATAAGACGCCCACACAGTATCTTGCAGAAAATTATTCAAAAGCTGATGTAACCAAAGCCAGAACCTACATGGGCGGCATGAAATTCACTCATGAAGAAATGAACGGTAAAATCGAGAATCTCAGCGGCGGACAGAAAGCGAAGATACTTTTTCTTGATATGGTACTGCACAGGTCAGATGTGCTGCTGCTTGATGAACCTACCAGGAATTTCAGCCCTCTTTCAAGCCCTGTAGTCAGAGCAGCGCTTCGTAACTTTGGCGGGTGTATCATAAGCGTGTCTCATGATAGGAAATATTTGGATGAAGTTTGTGATAAAGTTTATGAGCTTAGTGGGAATGGGCTGGTTTCGATAAGCAAGTAGGATTTATAGTATATCCCATTTTAAATTGCGTACTCGTAAAAAATAGGTTATAATAATGCTTACAAATCGGTATTTGGAGGTGAATTTCTTTTGAAACAGTTTTTAAAAAAACATAGTTTTCTCATATACATAATCACAAGTTTTCTAATTTATGTACTTTCCAACGGGGAATGGAATATTCCGATTTTTGCATGGGTTTACCCTATTCTGTTTCTTGGAATGGGTTATTTCGATAAAACACGAAAAGCGTATTCTGCAATAATTCTTTGCTATGCCCTTGGATTTGTGATTCAGTTTTGGAAAGTAATTGGAATGGATATAAAAATATGCATTATTGTAGGCATTTTATTAGCGCTTTTAAAAGCTTTACCGTATTTCTATTGGATAAAATCCAAAATGAGATTTCAGGATACGATTATTTTTGCAAGTATCATGGTGTTAATAGAATATATTATTTATTTA
>JAAUZS010000016.1 GCA_014804495.1 Lachnospiraceae bacterium | reverse complement strand
CAGTTTAAAGAGGAATGTCCGGAAGATATCTGGAATGAAGCAAAGGAACTGGTAATTAGTTTCATGTAGTCAATTGCAAATTCGTTCCAATGCTTCAAGCGCCGGTGCATAATCACCACATCTGCGATAATGCTCAGCAGCAATATCTTTCTTGCCGAAAAGTTCATATATGAACCCGATATTATATGATGCAAGTCTCGGTTCTACAGAATCTCGCTTAGGAGCAGTAAGTGACTTTACAAACTCGGGAAGAGCTTTAAGAGGTTGGTTGGCGAGAAGGTAAGCTCGTCCAATCATGCACAGATAGTCTGCGTTGTCGTTGAAATAATCATAATAGGAAAGAAGCTGCATTGCTTCTTCGACCTTCATATTGTCCAATAAAATACTTCCATAATTAGTAACAAGTATACGTGTATAGTCGTCGTCCGGAGTTGGATTATGTGAAATTGAAATTTTAAAATATTCTGCGGCATGTTCCGTATCCCGCATCATCATATAGCATTGCGCAATCTGAAAATACAGATACGGATTGTCAGGGTCTGTCTCTAATTCCTTTTTCAGAAGCTCCATATCACGCAGAGATTTTTTGCTTAAATATTCCTTAGAACCAAGATATCCTACATGGTCTACAACAATAGGCGCATCATAAGAAAGATAGGGAATTTTGGCAATGGGAGATAAAACCTCATGAATAGGATTTTCAAAGTGGTAATATCTGCGGTTAAAAAGTCTGTCCAGTCTTGCTGCCTGATACCGTATGTTTCCATTGTCCTCAAAATAATTAAGCATCTCCACGGAGCCGACACATTTTGGGTTATCCTGAATCAACTGTTCTAATTTTCCCAAATCAATATCTTTGATAAATTCGTCGGTATCTAACGAAAGTATTACATTATGAGAGGCTTTGTTTATCGTAAAATTCCTCGCCGCACTGAAATCATTTATCCATTCAAAGTTGTAAACCTTATCCGTATATTTGCGGGCAACCTCAATTGAATCGTCGGTAGAACCGGTATCAGTGACAATGATTTCAAAAGGATACGGTTTAAGCGCCGCTAAACACTTTTCCAAATGTTCAGCCTCGTTTTTTGTTATTATACATACAGAAATAGGAATCATGATAATTCTCCGTTCTTATAATATTTTGTATAAGTTCGTGGCTTGCTATGCCAGTTCTTCAATTTTCTTCTTCGCCGGTTCAAAATCTCCACACTGCTTATAACATGTAATCGCAGTAGAAATATCCCCTAGAATCTCACATATTTCCCCCATTTGATAGATTGGCAGAAAGCTATTTGCCCCGGCCTGCTTACACAAAGGCACACCGATTGCCCTCTGATACTGCTCAATCGCCTGTTCATACATCTGATTCTGTTTATATATATTTCCCATCAGATAAATAAAGTCCGCCGATGGAGAGAATGCATCATAAATACTTTCAAAGCCCAAGGCAGTTTCCTGCTGTCCTGTATAAAGCAGAGCGTTTCCATAGGAAACAACCATAGCCTGAACGTATGCCAGCTCAGGATCCAAATCATAGGATAATCCCTTACTGTAATATTCACAGGCGCGTGAGAAGTCCTCGATTATTTCACATGTTTTTCCCAACTGATAATATAGATAAGGGTTCTCCGGGTCAGTAGTGAGTTGTTTCTGCAGAAGAGTAAGATTGCGCTCATATTTGGCAGTACGTTCTTTATCGCTCATGTCGTATCCTGTATGTAATATGGTCGTTTTTAATAGATAGGCGGAGAAATCCTTACTGCGGATTGGCGTAAGCTGTTCGTGAATCATTCCGGTATAATGATAGAGCCGTTTGTCAAAAAAACGCTCAGTATTATCTATATTATTAATAGTAGCTATACCGTTTTCCGTTACTATATTTTCTCTTGATACGGAGCCTACGCTGTCAGCCAGATGCTTACGGAACCATGTAAGTTCTTCTATATCTATCGTTTTGATATATTCATCACAATCAAGCATGAATATCCAGTTGTTAGTGGCTGCACGCAGGGAAAAATTTCTGGCAGCGCTGAAATCGTCACACCATTCAAAATCGAGCACCTTATCGGCATATTTTCCGGCAATTTCCTTAGTCTTATCGACAGACCCCGTATCCACTACTATGATTTCAAATCCAAAAGGCTTAATCGAAGTTAAGCATTTTTCTATTCTATTCTCTTCATTTTTAGCTATGATACATACAGATATTGGAAGCATGTAGCATGTTCCTTTCTATTTTCATATTAAGGTGCGATTGGGCTTGCGATGAGCACCGTTTTTATTAAACCTCATATACCCCAAGTTCTCTAAGCCTGTTTATCGCCAGCGGATATCCATAAGCCGCAGACCTTTTATAAAATGCAATGCCCTCAGGAAGCTTGCCCAGATTTTCATTTATCAACCCTATATTGTAGTAAGCACTCAAAGTATTTGCTCCCTCAACCTCTGCGCTGGGACTCTGCGTTGCCTTAACAAATTCCATCATAGCCTTTAGCGGCTGGTCATTATTCAGATAGACAAGTCCCATATTACAGAGAAAGCTTGCATCAACAGCAAAGCTGCCGTAAATGGGCTCAAAAAAATCAAGAGCTTCTTTGTAACGGCCTGTTTTGTTCATCGAAACAATGAAAGCATTTGCTATTATCGGAAGCCAGGGCTGGTCCGGACTAATGGGAAGTTCAAAAGCCTTTTTATAATAAATATAAGCATTTTCATAATCATCAATACTGTTATAAGACTGTCCCACCTGAAAATAGAGATAAGGTTCATTGGGATTGGTTTCTATTTCCTTGAAGAGCAGAGAATTATTTCTTTCAACTTTCTTGCGTTTAGCATCTTCATCTCCCATATATCCGTCGTGGTCCACTGTAAGCGGAATATCATAACGCTCATAGTATGTGCTGTTGGTTTTGATATTCGTGACCTGCTCGTGTATGGTTTGNCTGTAATCGTAATAACGCCTGTGAAACANTCNNTCTACACGGTCAGGTGAATTATATACTTTACCTTGCTGTTCATAAAAGTTATTACGAAGCAGCATGCCGACTCCGTGAGGATGTTTCTCNATAGCNNCATACATGGCTTCTATGTCCAGTTCCGTCAGGTATTCGTCNCTGTCCAGAACAAGTATATAGTTGTGTGANGCTTTNTTTATNGAAAAATTTCTTGCCGCACTGAAATCATTAATCCATTCAAAATCATAAACCTTNTCTGTATATTGCAGGGCAATCTCTTTAGTNCNATCCTTAGAGCCNGTGTCAACAACTATGATTTCAAAGCCGTATGGNTTAAGCGGCGACAGACACNTTCCGATTCTGTTTTCTTCATCTCTGGTTATAATACAAACTGAAATAGGGATCATATGNGTCTCCTTTATATTAATTAGTAATGAATCACCGNAGCATTTCCTGCACACGGTGGCGGTATGTATGTCCTGCGGCTAGTTTATTATGCCCGTTTACGGCAATTGCAAGCCGNTCATCTTCATGCGAAAGATAATAATCTATTTTATTTAATAAGTCTTTTTCACTTTCATAAAATTCAAAATCTTCNCCGGCATTGAAATAATCNAAAAAATCATTCTGATAATTACTGAGCAGGAAGCCTCCGCTTCCCATGATATCAAAAGCACGCTGAGGGATTCCGCTCTTTATACTGCGAAGGGAGATGTTCAGATTGATTCTGCTTTGCTTAAATACTAATGGCATCTNCCGATATGGCTCAATACTGCCGTGGTTAGTTANATTAGGCAATGTGAAGTCAGGGTCGTGAGTGAAAAGGTCAAATGTNTATTTCTGNGTTATTGCNTTNATTAANNTNGTTCGTTCCAGCCCTGTAATCTTACGGTTGATAACATATTGGGCNTATANANATTCTTTNGTCTCTACGCCATCCGGATTTGGATCCATCGGTAACGCCTTATATAAATCGGACATAACCGGNCCTAAGGACTCCTGAATGAAGTTATATCCCTGTACCTGCATCTGGGCAGACATCAATGCGTCAAGATATCCCNTCGTATANTCGGATAAATTAGTCATTCTATCAAAGAAATTATGCTTTTCAGTATAGAGCGAACCAACAAATGAAATATCATACAGAGTNTTTATNATNCTGCCGNNTTCAGACGANAGCNTNTCCAANCGTTNCACATTTGCNGCCATTGGCANATAGTGAACCGTTTGGATTCCNGCTTTGTGAAACTCAAGATATAGCTCCTTATCAAATACATATATTGTATTACAGGGATTAATAGTGGTATATGAATATAACATTACATACGGACTGTCATAAATCCATGAAATATANCGNATATTNTCNTTTTTNCAGACATTNGAAATNANNGGAAAGTANTTAAAAGAAAANACNNCNTCAGGANCTTCNNGGTGAAGGGNNGATGTAAGTTCAGCCTCTATAGCTTCGTCACGTCTGGAATCTTTATTGGAAAAAGGAAAGCATACAAGATTATGACCTTCTTCGCAGAATGCCTCTTTCATATCATCATTTCCGAAACTTGCCCATTCAATAAATAATATTTTCATATAGACAGTATGACATATTTTTGTCGTATAATCAACTTTCAAATTCCCTTATTTCTGCTTTGCAGGCTTAAGATACAACAGCCGCTTCCTGGCGGGCTCGAACGCACCGCATTTTATATAATATTCACGTGCCTTATCTATATGCCCGGTGCATTCATAGATGACGCCTGCATTATAATTAGCACGGTAGCTATTGGTGCCCTCCACAGAAAACTGTTCCATAGTGGTAGCTTTTTTGAATTCTTCAATAGCTTTATCAAATAGTGCATTATTCATATAGATAAGTCCCATCAGGAAAACAAAATCTGCCCTAATGGCAAAGATATCATAAATGCCGGTAAGCTGTAATGCTTCAGCATAACGTTTTAAGTCAAGCAGACAATAGCCGTAAGATTCCACCATGTTTTGAACATAGCCCTGAGAAGGGTCAACATCCATTGAAAGACCGAGATTGAACCACTCATAAGCTTTTTCGTAATCGTTCAGTCCCATACAACTTTGGCCTAACTGATAATAAAGATAAGCGTCGGCTCCTGTGGATTCAAGCTCTTTTTCCAATAAGGCAATATTACGAAGGGATTTTTCACGCATTTCAGCCTCGGAACCATCATAACCGACGTGCAGGAGAGTAATTGGAGCAGTAAACGCTTTTTTGGGCTGATTAATACCCTCATTAATATGCCCGCCTTTGCCATCAGTGTACTTTCTTTCCAATTGTTCGTGTATGGCGCCCTCAAAATGATAATAATTTCTGTTAAAAAAACGGCTGACACGGATATTCTCGATTGAGGTCTGACCGTCCTGTGTGAAACGGTTACGAATCAGAACCTGTCCTGTATCATAAGGATACTGTTTCATCAATTGCAGCAGAGCATCCACATCTATTTCTTCTAAATATTCATCACAGTCGATGCTTAGTATCCAATCATTCTCCGCCTTAGTGAGCGCATAATTTCTGGCAGCGCTGAAATCGTCTATCCAGTCAAAGTGATAGATTTTATCTGTATACTTTGCAGCAATTTCTAAAGTGCCATCAGTAGAACCTGTGTCAACAAAAACTATCTCATAATGGCATGGTTTTAACTTTTTTAGGCATTCTTCAATATATTGTTCTTCATTTTTCGCAATCATACATACGGAAATCGGCAGCACGGTCATACTTCTTCCAACCTCTTGGCGGCATCGTTAAAGTCGCCGCATTTTTTGTAATATTCTTTAGCTTTTTCTTTATCGCCTAATGTTTCATATATAATGCCTATATTATAGTAAGCACGGTAACTGTTGACGCCTTTACGTGAAAACTCGGACATTGTTGTTGCCTTTTTAAACTCAGCAATCGCCTGTTCCCACATACCTTTTTTCATATATATCATGCCCATCAGATAGACAAAGTCNGCACGGTTGGCAAAAAGGTCATATTTTTCCTTTAAGCTCATAGCTTTATCATATTTTGCAAGCTCAATNAGGCAGTAACCGTANGTTTCCATCATGCTCTGAACGAAATCNGTATGCGGATTGGCATCAAGCCCAAGCCCTGATTTATAGTAATGTATTGCTTTTTCCATATCATTGAGAGAAANATAGTTCTGCCCAAGCTGGTAATAAATATACGGGTCGGGTCCTTTTAACTCTAAATCATGAAGAAGCATCTCCAGATTACGGGTAGCNCGCATGCGCTTTTCCGACTCNGCCACATATCCTTCATGATAGAATGTAAGTGGAATCTGAAATGATTCGGGTTCCTTACCGTCCAGAGTCATTACCTGCTCGTGTATGCTGCCTTCGTAATGACAGTATTTACGATTGAAGAGTCGNGCNATACGCTCTGTCATGATGGAACGTACTCCCTGAATAATATAGGGATTGTTGCGCACAATCATTCCGGCACAGGAGCAGTTATCCTTCAGGGTATATTCTATATCGACAAGATTGATGTTTTCCAGATATTCGTCACAGTCTATTATCAGAACCCAGTCGTTTGAGGCCTGACTNACGGAATAGTTCCTNGCTGCGCTGAAATCATTGCACCAGTCAAAGTGATATACCTTATCCGTATATTTTTTGGCAGTTTCCACTGTTCTGTCCACAGAACCGGTATCTACAACTACAATNTCAAATTTGCAGGGGCGAAGCCTCTTTAAACACTCTTCTATATGTATATCCTCGTTTTTTGCAATCATACAGACCGTAATGGGTAACATATGTAATCAACCTTTCTTTTGTGTATAATTCTGAGTCGGTTCATGTATAAATATTTTATCATTTTACAAGTTTCCTTACAATAAAAAATGTGAATTAATNAGTTCTTAAACTGTTGCTATAAGTCACGAACATATATAAAAAACAAAAAACGTATCTCACCGCAAGCGAAATCGCTCCGTTTTTTGTTTTTTATATATGTTCTNGTATTGAGATGNAGTTTTGAAATTGCATAATTAAAAATAAACAAAAACGTAGCGATTTCGCTTGCGGTGAGATACGTTTTTGTTTATTTTTAATTTTTTTATCATTATTTTGTACACAACAACGATATTGCGTTAAAAATTTTGACAAAGTAGTTTTCTTTCTTTAATTTTTGTGGTAAAGTAATATCATCACAGGGTGATAAAATAATTTCACAGTGAAGAATTAATATTTACATTTTTAGGAGGGACTTAAACATGACGAAAGCAGAAATTTTAAAAAAGGAGATTTTATCGCAGTACAAGAGTGTAAGGCAGTTTGCAATCGATATGGAGATTCCTTATTCTACATTGGTAACGGCGCTTGACAGAGGTATCGAAGGCATGGCTTATGGGACTGTTATCAGAATGTGTGACAAACTGAATTTAAATCCGGTAGACTTTACTCCTTTGGATAGGAAGAGCCCGCTTGGCAGCAAGATTCTTGAGAATAGAGTTATGCAGTATTACGTTAAGCTGAACAAGACAGGNCGCAAGAAAGCGCTTGAACTTATGGAAGATTATGCCCAGTTAGAGAAATATCAGGCGGAAGAGCAATAATAGAAGTAGGCGGGAAAGATAGATGCAGTATGATTATTTGGTGGTTGGANCCGGTCTGTTTGGCGCAGTGTTTGCATATGAGCTGAATAGAAGAGGAAAAAAGGTTATTGTTATTGATAAAAGGAATCATATTGCCGGTAATATTTACACGGAATCGGTTCTTGGTATCAACGTGCATAAATACGGCGCGCATATTTTCCACACATCAAATAAAAAAGTATGGGATTATGTAAACCAATTTTCGGAGTTTAATCATTATNTGAATTCTCCTATAGCAAGGTATCATGAAGAANTGTATAATCTTCCTTTTAACATGAATACCTTTAGCAAAATGTGGGGTACAGTGACTCCATCGCAGGCGAAAGCAGAGATTGCGAGACAAATAGGGCAGCTTCACATAGAANAACCGAAGAATTTGGAGGAACAGGCATTATCGCTTGTTGGCCGTGATGTATACGAGAAGCTTGTCAAAGGATATACGGAGAAACAGTGGGGACGTGACTGCAGGGAACTTCCTGCATTTATCATTAAAAGACTGCCGCTTCGTTTTACATATGACAATAATTATTTTAATGATGTGTATCAGGGAATTCCTCTTCANGGCTATACCCGTATCGTGGAAAAGATGCTGGAAGGTATTGAGGTAAAAACGGGAATCTCCTACCAGGAGTANATAGTGTCTGTACCNAAAGATNGTAACGGAAGNTTCTGTGATAGCTTAGGCAATACTTTTTCAAAGGTAATGTATACAGGAATGATTGATGAATATTTTGGTTACAGGCTTGGTCATCTGGAGTATCGTTCATTACGATTTGAACAGGAGGAAATGCCGGAATGTGACAACTATCAGGGAAATGCGGTTGTCAACTATACTGACAGGGAAACTCCGTATACCAGAATCATCGAACATAAGCATTTTGAATTCGGAAATCAGGAAGGAACCGTTATTACAAGGGAATATCCTATGGAATGGAAGCCGGGAGACGAACCGTATTATCCGGTGAACAATGATAGGAATAATGAGTTGTTTGAAGAATATCGTAAGCTGGCGGAAGACGAGCCGGGAGTCTTGTTCGGAGGACGGCTTGGCTGTTATCAGTATTATGATATGGATAAGGTAATTGCCGCTGCACTGCAGATGGTAGAAAAAGAAACAGCCGGAGTATTATAACTCCGGCTGTTTTATCGTCGCTGTTTAGCGATGAATTTTTATTTAGCAATAGCTGTTGAACATCATTCCGCTGTAAGCGCTTGTTATATACGGTGTTGCAAAGTTCTTACCGGGATTTTTGTATGCTACGATAATGTTGTTTACATAATTCATCGGATCCAAAGAAATCTGGTTGGATTTACGTACCAATGAACGCGTAAAATCCATGATTGAGGAGAATGCTTTTTTGGCATCTTCGCCCATAGCAGTCTGCTGGACTGCATCTGTATCAATTTCCAATGTGCCGTCCAGGTTAATGTTTAACCCCGCAGAAGTCAGACCGTCTGCATATGTTCTGGTAATGCTTCCAAAATCATGAACTATACGGTTGCTCTTAGGATGTGCATCACTGTATTCAGCAGCGGCACGCAAAAATGAATTATATCCGCTTACTAATGTATTGATGTTTTCCGTCAAAGATTCTACATCTGTCTTAAGACCGATTGATGCNGTTTCTCCGTCCTCNCTGCTGACTCCGTTCAGAGTCAGTTCATATACACGACCTACCGTTACATGATTGGAAGGAGAGGTATGCTCCGTACCGTTCACCAGATATCTGGCATTGGTAGCGGGAGACGCAACATAATCCAAACCAAGGTAATCAACTGCACCTGAAGTTTTACTTGTCTTGTTATCTGTTACATGGAAAATATGCGGTTTAGTGTCTTTTAAACCTGTCACATTAGATTCCAGTCTCAGACATGAGTTATTATCATCATCAGTCAAAATCTGACTGGAAATACCGATATTGGCATTATTAATCAGNCTGCTCAGACGCTCCTGTACACTTCTGTTAGTNTCTTCCGGCTTGATATTNAACTGGAATTCATAATTAAGTTCATCAATATTTAAATCGAAAGAATAAGTGGAGGCAGAGAGCGCTATAGGTTCGTCACCGGGAAGATANTTACCCATATTGACCTGNTGTGAAGCTAAAGAACGTACTTCAACTTCAATTGAAGGCGCATTTGCACTGTCCGCAGGCGTNCCTATATAGGAAGCGGATGCAATATTCTCATTACTGGAATAAGCAGCTTTCTTATTTAAAAGTTCATCTTCATCAACACCGCCGAGAGATGCGATAGTATTGCGNAGNTCTCTTGCATTTTCTTTCATGCCGACAGCAAAAGAACATGATTCCCTGCTGGTATCAAGAATATACAAAGGAGCTTCCTTATTCATTTTTACTATAGAATTATATACGCTGCGCAGCTCGCTTTTTTTATGTGTATCATAAGGCGTACTTGATTTAGGCGCATAGGTAGTCATATAGAAATTGTAAATATTATTATAATTATGGATACTATTATATGACATGACGCTCCTCCTTTCTTCCTTGAAATTTAAATCTGCTGTCATGTTTATTTTGACCGGCTATCCGTTGCCTTGCTATAGAAATATAAATAAAATTTNAAAATGAGCATACTTATAATAAGTATAAATCTATAATATCATTATATAAGGCTGTATGCAAGCAGATTTCAATGTTTTTATAAAATCATTATTATTTTTTTCGGGTTAATAATACTTTTCCGTCTTGATTATCTCCAAATACACTTTTTCCGGATTTNGGAACTGCAGCCTTCATATTAGCTCTCCGNGCTTCCTGTTCTTTTAGCATCTCACGGANCTTTTTCTTCTTTTTCTCATCTTCTTCGCGGGATTCNGCCAGTTTATCGGCAGTCTTTTTCGCTTTATCTTCAATTATACTTGATACNCTGTCAATCTTTTTTTGCAGCTTCAACTTCTCTTCATCGGTTTCGGCAGTACGCATTAATCCGGTCAGATTTGTCTGGATTTTTTCCATGTTTGAAAGCTGCTTCTTGGTATTGGAAAAGGAAATCATCATTTCTGATTCTGTTCCGTCAAGACCAAGTTCCGGTCTGCCNTGTTGAGCCGGACTTTCGGTATTCCTGACGTTTTCTGTACCGCTTAAAGTGAGAGGCNTGGCTGTATCATCGANGTCACCAGCTGNATTTNCAGCNGCTTCATTATCATTAACAACGGTTCTGTCTGTGGAAGATTTTTTTACACTTTCATCGCTTTTTTTCGCTTCTGTCTGTTTTTTTTCTGCTTCTTCGCGACGTTTCTGAATCTGATACCGCTTTAACTCGCTGTTAAGATTATGTATCTGTTCCTGAAGCTTCTTTTTCTCATCNGATTTNTCGTCTGTTGACATTTGNGTATTATAGGAGAGGTCGCGCATTTTCCCCTGTAGGTTCGTAATCTGGTTTTTGATATTTTTCTCATGACTGTCCTGATTGGATTTGTTTCCTTGAACAGCAGACATAGACCCGGACATATGGTTTGCACTTGTTATGTTCATCTTTATACCTCTCACATGAAAACGAAGTTTATCTAGTATATCTTATCTCTTATTATATCGGACATAAATTGTATAATCTTAACACTTACTTAACATTTTTTTGTAAATTTTCCATATGTTATGTTATGATTAAAAAGTTGACATAAAGAAAATAAGTATGTTATAGTAAATAAATTGNAATCAGGAGCATAGANTGAAAAATCTTTGATTTTTCAATCGCAAATTTGTGCAGGCATCGTTGATGCCTTGGNCACATAAATTCGCAGGNTGAGATAGGAGCATGGTTATTTTTATGAAAAGATGTAATATTTGTGTCGTACCTGCGTATCCATTAGAAAATGTGCAGCTTATGAAAGACCGTATTGTTATTCCCTATGTGTGCTACAGGCATTTTGGCAGCAGCATGGTGATTCTGACGCAGAAAAATGGAGAATATCCGTATTTGGATTATTTTGAGGGCATTACTCTGCATTTTTTACCCTGTTCGGAAGAATTGACACATATGCAGGCAGCAATACAATATGTGGTGGAAAATTGCATGAATATAGATTTACTTTTTCTTTTCGGACCAAGATTGGAGTACATAGAACTTGCTCATGCATACAAAACACTGAATCCAAACGGTATTATCTATCTAAAACTGGATGCTAATGCCGGTTGGGTAAATGCGCTTCCGCTGGCTGATGAAGAGTATGCAGACTTTTTAAAAACAGTAGATATAATAAGCTGCGAAGCACGAAGATTACAGAGTTTTATCTATAATAAATGGAGAAGGCGTATCGAATATATTCCCAATGGAATTTACAATTCTTTTTATCCGGCAATGAGTGAATGCCGATATGATGAAAAAGAAAATATAATACTTACAGTTGGCAGGATTGGCAGCGCTCAAAAGAATTCGCACATACTTGTATATGCATTTGCCATGTCATATCCGTACTTTAAAGAAAACTGGGAGCTCATCATGGTAGGCTCTGTTACTCCGGAATTTCAGCAGTTTTTTAGTGAATTTAGCAGGGAATTTCCGGAAATTGCTCAGCATATCTGCCTGACCGGACAGATTAACGATCGGGAGCAGTTGTGTAACTATTATAAGAAAGCAAAGATTTTTGCCCTTACTTCGCATATGGAAGGCGGATGCCCGAATGTGTTTGCAGAAGCGGCGGGCTTTGGATGTACGGTTATTACCACAAATATTGACGCCGCACCGGATGTAACGGATTGTGGAAGAGTGGGAAGAGTGGTGAATACACTCTTAGATATTCCTGCCTATGCCCGTGCCTTATCAGAACTTTGTGCCGATCAGGGATTCCTTGAAAATAATTTCTACGAGATAAGGAAATATGTCAGGGAATATTTTGACTATGACAGGATAGCGGAACGGCTGCATATGTTATTTGATCTTGCGGATAGGGGGCATAATTATAATGAAAATTGAACTTGATGATAATAAGATATTTATAGATNANGGGAATACGGATGCTCCTTATGTTATTATGACAAAACCGGAAGTTGATGATTATTCTAATATTACTGCAAGACAATTGGTAGTAAGTTACCATTTNGAGGAGGAAAACATTTGGGATCGCGCCTGCTGNTTTATGAGAGGATTGCAGAACACTTGTGGGGAATCTCCATACCTTGTCTGTTATTGTCTGCTTTTTGAGCAGTTATACACTGTCCTTTTGTCAAATAATCAGGCAAAAAANATAATAGGTTATGGCATAACTGAAAAGGAGCATGTATCAGACGGACTGAATAGTTTCATGACTTTTTTACAGGAAAACAGTTCTTTTATTTTGCTGCCGGAGAAGCAGTTCTCATTTTCGGCATTATTAAATAAGTCGTGTCATGCGGCTGTCGTTAATTTGGACAGATGTATGAATTTGACNATAATATGCGATATTATATCTAAAATCNGGTGTGGCGGAAAATTACTTTTATATACGAAAAATGATAGTGCGCCNAAATGGTTGGATTCATTGATTGNCCGTGCATTGAAAAAAAGTTTNGGTTCCGGTGCGGTTTATTCGATTGCCATAGATGCCGAACTCAGTNCATTTGCGTGTGAAAATAATTCCGAGTCAGAAATNATTCCTTCTATTGGGNATTTGTTAAATATGCTTGATGAACTTAAGAAACTNACAGCAATAATGGAAAATAATGAAGGATGTCCGTTGGANATATATCCGTCTGCGGTGGAATTACTGTGGCAGATAGAAAAATATCTTATTNATTTNTATGATGTTCTNGAGAATCCGGAGCTGCCGGTTNTTGCCAATCAATTTAGAGAGGCGGTTATGAATTGCTATATCGGAATCGCTAACCGGTTTGATGCANCGGCTTATTTTGACAGGNTGCATANAGAAGCNCAGGCTTTCTATGAAAAAATNGGGACAGAGTTTGGCACGGCTTAGTTTTATATTATGCCTTAATATTTTATAAATTTATTTCGTTATAAATTTATTTCCGTAAAATGAGTTGACGAAACCCCTTCGTTGTGTTATAGTATTCAAACGAGATAAGATTTAGGTCTTTTTTTTATGCTCAAATTTTGTATAATACAATAAATGTCAAGGTGATGGAAGCATGATNTACGAATATTCTATCACAATGAATTAAAACAGACACGTGGAGGTAGCAAGAATGCGTACAAGAATCACATTAGCATGCACAGAATGTAAGCGTCGTAATTACAATACTACGAAGGATAAGAAGACACATCCGGACAGAATGGAAATTAAGAAATATTGCAGATTCTGTAAGACACATACTCTGCATAAGGAAACCAAATAATTGTTTCAGGGAAAGGCATGGTNATTATTATGGGAGATTCTGCAAAATCAGAAAAGAAATCTAAGATTGCAGGTTTTTATAACGGCGTGAAGTCTGAATTTAAAAAGATTACATGGCCCGACAAAGAAGACCTGCTGAAACAATCCATTGCAGTCACCGTTATTTCAATTGTAGTAGGAGCAATTATTGCCGTGTTGGATTTTGCGCTTCAGTATGGAGTGGATTTCCTGACAACATTGAAATTGTAGAGCGAGGGGTAATCGTATGGCAGATGCAAACTGGTATGTTGTTCATACTTATTCCGGGTATGAAAATAAAGTAAAAGCAAATATTGAGAAGACAATAGAAAACAGACATNTGGAANATGAAATTCTGGAAGTCAGGGTTCCGATGCAGGATGTAATGGAAGTGAAGAACGGAGCCAGAAAAAACGTTCAGAAGAAGATGTTTCCGGGNTATGTTCTCATTAATATGGTTATGAATGACGATACATGGTATGTTGTCAGAAATACCAGAGGAGTTACAGGATTCGTCGGACCGGGAAGCAAACCGGTTCCGCTTTCAAAAGCTGAAATGAAACCGCTTGGCATCAAGGTTGACAATATAACCGTAGATTTCGCGGAAGGCGATACCATTGCAGTTATTGCAGGCGTNTGGAAAGATACGGTNGGCGTAGTCCAGAGAATGGANTACGGCAAGCAGACTGCAACNATCAATGTNGAGCTGTTCGGAAGAGAGACTCCGGTAGAAATNAGCTTTGCAGAAGTAAGAAGTATGCGATAAAAGGGTGAAAATAAATTTTCACCCGTGAAAAATAAATTTTTCACGCGGCAAATTTGCGGACTTTGGCAGGAGGGAATATTTTATATGCTGCTTGACAAGATTTATTACAAGGTAGTGCGTCTTGACGGGGATTATGCATATCTTGGTCGGGAAGATAAT
>JAAUZS010000015.1 GCA_014804495.1 Lachnospiraceae bacterium | reverse complement strand
ATTTTTAGAGTCCATCCGTCAGTTCCAGCATGAGGTAGGCCGGGAGAATGCGATCCTGATCCACGTAACGCTGATCCCTTATCTGAGCGCCTCTCAGGAATTAAAGACTAAACCCACTCAGGCCAGCGTCAAGGAACTTCAGGGCATGGGGCTCCAGCCCGACATCATTGTCTGCCGCAGCGAGCATCCGCTGGATCAGGGTATCAAAGACAAAATCGCGCTGTTCTGTAACGTTCCGAACAACCGCGTTTTACAAAATCTGGATGTGGAGCATTTATACGAAGCACCTCTGGCCATGGAAAAAGAGCATCTGGCACAGGTGGCCTGCGAGTGCCTGAAGCTGGACTGCCCGGAACCTGATCTGACCGACTGGACAGCTATGGTAGAGTCTCTGCGGACGCCCACCGATTCTGTTACGATTGCTCTTGTCGGAAAATATACGCAGCTTCATGACGCTTACATCAGTGTGGTGGAAGCCTTAAAGCACGGCGGCATTTCTAATCGTTGTGTGGTAGATATTAAATGGGTAGATTCGGAGACTGTCACAAAAGATAATGTAGAGTCGCTTCTAAATGATGTAAACGGCATTCTGGTGCCCGGCGGTTTCGGTGACCGCGGCATTGAAGGCAAGATTGAGGCCATCACCTACGCCAGGGAACACAAGATTCCCTTCCTGGGCCTCTGCCTGGGCATGCAGCTTGCCATTGTAGAATTTGCAAGGAATGTGATAGGTTACAATGACGCCAACAGCATCGAGCTGGCTCCTTCGACCACCCATCCCGTGATCGCGCTGATGCCCGATCAGAACGGCGTAGAGGATATCGGCGGCACACTCCGTCTGGGCTCTTATCCCTGTGTGCTGGACAAGTCTTCCCGTGCTTATGCGCTCTACGGCGAGGAGACCATCCATGAGCGCCACAGACACCGCTATGAGGTCAACAACGATTACCGCACGGTGCTCACCGAGAAGGGTATGCGCCTAGTGGGACTGTCTCCGGACGGTCGTATCGTGGAAATGTGCGAACTGCCCGATCATCCTTTCTTCGTAGCGACTCAGGCACATCCGGAATTGAAATCACGCCCCAACCGGCCCCATCCGCTTTTCAAGGGATTTGTGGAGGCGGCGCTTCAGACGAAATAAGCCATTGCGATTTTAATATAGAAAATATAAAAAGAGCGTCCATCGAGTCATTTACGACTTTGGACGCTCTCTTTTTTACTCGTCTTCCAGCGCATTCATCTTGTCTACCAGCGCCTGCACATCCGCCATCGTCACGCTGCCGTCACCAAAACTCACAGAGCCACGCAGGGGCATATACCGCATCATGGCTTCATTCATCTCATTGCTGATCGCCTCCTTGGCCGCACTGTCCGCATCCCCGCTGCCAAAAAGATCATTCTTGACCAGTTCCTTCGCAATCTCCCACGCTCTCGGATCCTTTTTGACATCTCCCATCGTGGTATCTGTGGTGTAAACGAAGGGAAGCTTCACCGTGGATTCCACACTGACTTCTTTAGTCAATCTAATATCTTTGGAGGACGCGCCTACCATGATCGTAAATTTCCCGGACTCCACATGCCAGTCATGGATCCTTACGCTGTAGTAAGCAAACGCTCTCTTATCAAGCCGGAAAGTCACCGTCTTCGTCTCACCGGGCGCAAGCTCCACTTTCTCAAAGCCCTTCAGCTCCTTTATTGGCCGGATCACTGTGCTCTCCTGATCCGCAATATAAAGCTGCACTACTTCTTTGCCTGCCGCCTTGCCGGTGTTCTTGATATCTACGGACACTTCCATGCTATCTGTATCTTTCATGGAATCCTTATCTGTGCGCAGATTAGAATACTCAAACGTAGTATAGGAAAGTCCGTGTCCGAAGGGGAACAGCACTTCCATTTTTTTCTTATCATAATAACGGTAGCCCACGAAGATCCCCTCGCGGTACTCCACCATATCACCCTCTCCGATGTAGGAAAGATAGGACGGATTATCTTCCAGTTTCAAAGGAAATGTCTCCGGCAGCTTCGCGCTGGGATTCACTTTGCCAAACAAAATGTCGCAGACTGCGCCGCCCACCGCCTGACCGCCCAGATAAGCCTCCACAATTCCNTTNACNTCATTCACCCANGGCATNTCTACAGGCGAACCATTGTGCAGCACAACCACCGTATTNGGCTGTACCGCCGCCACCTTGGAGATCAACTCATTCTGACAGTTCGGCATCGCCATATGCTCTCTGTCAAAGCCCTCCGACTCAAAAGCNTCGGGNAGTCCCGCAAAGATCACTGCCACCTTCGCTTTCTTCGCCGCNTCAACAGCCTCCGCAAGGAGCTTTTCATCNGTCTTGTCTTCCTTATCATCAAAGCCCTGTGCNTANGTCACATTTGCCATGCCCTCCACNGCATCCAANGCCGAAGTGATTTTATGGCTGTTAATNTGAGAACTNCCGCCGCCCTGATAGCGGGGCTTCTNTGCATATTTNCCGATAAAGGCGATCTCATCCTGATCAGACAACGGCAGCACACCTTCATTTTTCAGAAGGACGATCGTCTCATGTGCTACCTGCCGTGCCACCTCATGATCCTTATCTTTATCAAACACTGCGTTTTTATCCCGGTTCTCTTCATAGCGGAATACGATATTTAAAATACGCGCCACTGCCGCATCCAATACCTTCTCCGACAGCTCTCCGCTCTGCACCGCGCCCACGATCAGCTTATCGTTGGAGCCATTTGAGGCAGGCATCTCCAGATCCAGTCCCGCCTGCAGATCCTTCACACGGCTGTTGACAGCGCCCCAATCGCTCATCACATAGCCATCGAATCCCCACTCTTTTCGCAAAACCTCTGTCAGGTACATGTGGTTTTCCGCCGCATAAGTGCCATTGATCTTATTGTAGGAGCACATTACTGTCCAGGGCTTTTCCTTCTTTATCGCACCCTCGAAAGCCGCCAGATAAATCTCCCGAAGAGTTCTCTCATCAATACGCGAATCCCCCGACATCCGTCTGGTCTCCTGGTTATTCGCCAGAAAATGCTTGATGCTGGTTCCCACATTCTTACTCTGTACGCCATGGATCAATGCCCCGGCCATCTCGCTCGCTACAAAGGGATCCTCAGAATAATACTCGAAATTACGCCCACAGAGAGGAGATCTCTTAATATTCACCGCAGGGCCCAGAATCACGCTCACGCCCTCCGCCTGACACTCCTCGCCCAGCGTCTCGCCCATTTTGTGCAAAAGCTCTCTGTTAAAGGAAGCCGCTGTACCACAGCCCGCCGGAAAGCATACTGCCTTGATACTATCGTTGACGCCCAGATGATCGCCCCCCTGATCCTGCTTACGCAGTCCGTGCGGCCCGTCAGACACCATACTTGCAGGAATCCCCAGACGCTCCACCGCCTCCGTGTGCCAGAAATCCGCGCCGGAACACATGGAGGCCTTCTCCTCCAGTGTCATCTGCGACACGATCTCCTTGATCTTCTCCGCTGTCATGTTGTAACCCTCCTTCATATGACTCTATAATTCTAGTGTAACACGACTGGCGGCGGGGTCAATGTTTTTTTATTAATTATAGAAAAATATAGAAAAGAAAAGGATAGCTTTACGTCGCCGTCCTGCACTCCGTATGTACCACATTCAGTTTATCCGCATTTTTCATAAAATACAACGTCTCCAGGGTCTCCCCCATATACCCGATATAGCGGTCTTGTCTTTCACTCCCTTTCGGCTCACTGAACTCCTCCGTCCTCTCAAGGATTGGGAACAGCCACGCACAGTAATCCCGCAACACGCTTTTTTTAGCGAGTATCAGATTATAATTGTAAAGATACTGTTGATTCAGAATCTCAGGGAACACCTCTGCGTACTCCGGCTGCAGCTCCTTAAGCGCCGCAATCATCGCGCTCCAGTCCGCCTCCTTCAGGTATCTCTCATGATGTGCATGAATATTCGGTTCATAGGGCAGGGGATATGGCAACACTACATCCACATCATTGTCCACCAGTCGAAGCAGATCGTCCTCTTTCAAATCAAATCCCCTCCGATACTGGCACAGACCATAATACTGTCCAGCCTCGCCATCCGTCGTTCCGCCAGCCAGCAGTTTATTCCTCCACATCCAATAAAGCGCTGTCAATTCACAATAATTGCCATTTTTCCCCGATATATGCTCACCCGTGTTGTCTGAAAGATCCGCCACCCGCAGATCACAGCAATCCGCGCCTACTTGAATAGGAAATACATACTCAGGCTGGGGACAGAGCTTTTTCAAGGGCTTGTCCACATGGGATTTCGCCATATAGATCCTGACAAAGGGTTCATGGTAGCCCACCGGTAGAGCCGTCAGCGGAAGAAACCTTCCCAGCTTTACATGAAAAAGCTTCATCAATTCTGTCCAACGCGCAAAGGTAAGACGCCTGTGATGTCGAAATCCAAAATTTTCCAACGTCTCCTCGATCTCCATCTGCACCTGTTCCGGAGTGGAAATGAGAATCTCTACATTCTGCTTCTCTTCTCCAGACATCCCCTCTGCAAAAACCGACAGTTCTTTCACGGGAATGCCGCCCAGCATCGATGCATTTGCGCCCATGCTGGTAACCAGAAAACAAGAAATTTCCCGCTGGGGGTATAAATTTTTTAATGCCATATAAGTGCTGAGGGCATAGCCCTGCGCACCGTAGATTGCCAGATTCATATACATTTTCTTCCTTTTAAATACTTTTTTATCCTCATAATAACCATTTAAACCCAAAACTTACTCTGTGGTGCGTTTAGGGAAATGTCGTCACATAGATCCCCGACCATCTCATATATCTTACCCGCGAAATAAATATCATGTAATGAGATCCCGATATTATATACCAAAATCCTTTCCTTCTCGTTCTCTCTTCCTACCCGCCTGTTTTGTATCACATCTGCCACTTCTGCAACTGACTTAAAACGGTCAAAGTAGCGGAATCCTTTTATATGACCGATATCATCCGCATAAACCTTATCAAAAAACAGATCACAGTTCGTAAAGCCCCTTGTATGTATGGGAATAACCAAAACCCCTTCCTGATAATGCTCGTCTGTACATACATCCTGTTCCAGCACCGTCGCTGCAGATACGATAACATCACTGCCGTCAACCACTTCTTCATAGGTATCACAAAATTCATATCTGATATTCTGATTACCCTTGAACAGCTCAACAAATTCCCTGTGCTGTTCCTTATACTTCTTTATCTTAATAACAAACTCTCGCTCTGGGAAAAGCGCCAGCAATACCTTCGCTGTTGCTCTCGCCGTATTCCCCACACCGATAAATCCGACCGTTTTAAAATCCTTTTTCGCAAACAGCGAGATAGAGTGCGCTGCCACTGCCCCTGTTCTCATCGCTGTAATCCAGTTGCCGTCCAACAGGGCAATGTTCTCTCCTGTTTCCAGATCATATAATAAAATTTCACTATCCAGACTGGGGATCCTGCCCGGATATCTGGTCACTACCTTCACCCCAGCCCATCCGGCAAAAGGAAGGATGACCGGCATGGTGTTATAAAACACACCATTGATCTCAGGTTTCAGGCTGATTTTTGCAGGAAGAAGCGTATTCTGTTTTTCCAAAAGCGCCTCTTCGACCCATTCATAACACTGCAACGGCTGAATCTGTAAATTTTTTATCTTATCAAAGGATATTATTTTCACATCAGTTCCTCCTGCAACACCTCTATCAATTTCTCATTATCCTCTACATTTCTGACTGCCAAACGAACAAACTGTCTGGTTCCTCTTTTTACCTTGCCGGATAAATCTTTGATCAATAAATTATGTTTTACAAGCAGGTTTTTCGTCAATTCCCTGGCCGTCATCCCATTTACAAGTTCCGCCATAACATAATTTGCCTGAGAAGGAAATACTCTGAATGCCGGATTTTCACTTAATTTCTCAATAAACTTTCGTCTTGCATCTTTGATTTTATGTAAGGATACTTCATAGTCTTTCTGATACTTTTCTGCAACCTGCATATAAAATTCCCCAAAGGAATTAATGTTCCAGATGGCAACCTCTTCTTTCAAGGAAGCAATCAGCCCCTCATCTCTTGAAGCCAAGATTCCCAGCCTGATCCCGGGTACGCCGTAGGATTTGGAGATAGACTTTACGACTACCAGCTTATCATACCGCGCCAGTTCCTCTTCGCAGATCATTGTTGTGCCTGTTTCTTCCGCAAAATCCACAAAACTCTCGTCTAAAATGAATCTGATATTCCGCTGTCTGCTCCAATCCACCAGACGTATCACATCTGCTTTCGGAATATAATTTCCACTCGGATTATCCGGATTGATCAATATCAGAGTCGAGATATCTTTTTCTCCAAAATATTCCATGAGATCATCTGCCGTGTAATGCAAATCCTCTGTAGAAGGCTCAAAACAGACGCTTTTCTCAAGATCATAACGATTGGGGTATTCTTCAAAAGTGGGCCGTATAAATCCAATCTTCCCTTCAATACGCTCCATCAAACATTTGATCAGTTCCGCAGCGCCGTTCCCAACAAGGATATGCTCCTGCCTGACTCCAAAATTCTTGGCCGCCAGAAGACTGTTTACCTTCATCCCGGAAGGATACTGCGTCAACAGCGTTTCAAAGCTCGCTTTCATCTCACTCATAAGCCTCTGTGGCGGGAAATAAGGATTCACCAGATAGCAAAAGTCAATCAGGTGCGGATAACGCCAGTAACCGCCATATCGGGACTGCATACTGGATATTTTTTTATCCGCACTCTCCGAGAACATGGAGGAGGCAATGTCAAGATCCTGAATATCATCGATCTCATACCATAGCTGTCCAGTCAATTTCCTGGCCTTGATCTCCGGTTCATCCAACATGGTAATGACCCGCAGGACCTGTTCATAGTATTCATTGTCCCCCAACGCTTTGGAATACGCCTCCAGAAACGGTACATAATGTGTTTCTGAAAAATGCCGGCTGAATTTATAGATATTTACAGTTTTATAATAGTCAGGAATATCTTCAAAAACAAACTTTTTACCCGGAACAAATTCCATGATGGAATCATCCTCGCCCAGTTTAATGCATGTCCCATCCATCCAGCTCTCATATTTATCTACCAACGCCAATGTTTCCCTGGGATCATCGAGCAGCATCTGCAAAACACTGTCTTCAAATATCAGATCAGATTCTAACAATAAAGTGTCATCCTCTACCAGATACTCTTTGGCCAAAGCAAGCGAATAGATATTATTGGTCTTATCATAAATAGTGTTTTCAATGTACGAGATTGGAGTCACAACATTTAAGGAAGCAATATATTCTTTTAGTTTCTGCCCTTCATACCCGATAACAATGACAATCTTATCTAATGCCAATGCATCCAGCTGCGCTAACATTCTTTCTATCAGACTGATACCGTTTACTTGAACCATGCATTTGGTGTTATCCTTCGTTAACTCTTTCAGCCTTTTCCCCATTCCTGCTGCTAAAATAATGGCCTGCATATTCTTCTCCTTATCCGCACATAAAGAAATCTCTTATATTTCCTTATTCACGCATATTATAGTGTTCAATGCTATAATTCTTTTGACACAAATGTCTTAGTCCTCATAAAATGCCTCTCGCACAATTCTTAACAAATTCTTTTCGAACACCTCTATGGAAAAATATTGCTCATATATTTTTCTGGCAGCTTTCCCCATTTCCTCTAATTTGTCGCGACATTCCACACACCATCTAATCTTTTCCGCCAATGCTTTCACATCACCCTGCTTTACAATCAATCCATTCTTACCATCTTCTACATATGCTGCGTTCCCGGTTGCATCCGAAATAATACATACCAAGCAATGCTGCATAGCTTCATTTACAACAACCGGCATTGAATCTGCTCGGGAAGGGCATATCATAACATCTGTTTTCTCCAATACTCTGTGAATCTCTTCGCGGTCTACCGGTGGTATGAACTCCACTACATTCCCAAGCCCTTCCGCAGATTTTTTTACAGCATTCGCATATACCGAAGGCTGAAAGCCGATTATCTTCACCTGAATCTGTTCCAGAACCTTCTCGTCCAACTGTTTCAATGCCTGAATCAGAATATCCTGCCCCTTATATTCCTGAACATTTCCAATAGTGACAAAGCTTAGTTTTTTGTGAGGTAATTTATTGAACGAAACATCTGGTATCCCATATAGTAATTGCTTCACTTCAAAAAATGGAAAATGCGTCTTAAACGCTTTCTCCGCAATCGGTCCGACCGCGCATACATACAAATCATCCTCTTTTACCCGTTGCAAAAGTTCCTGATCAAGACTTTTATAGAACACCTCTGGGTCGTGCAGCCACCAGATTATTTTATCTTTCAGATTTCGATCCGATAAAAACTGATAATAATTTAATGTATTACATATAATTCTGTGAAATCCATGTGTCCATTCCACTTCTTTTTGTGTTCTCATCTGTAAATTGGGATCAATAATTGTTGGTATATTCTTCTCATACAAATGCTTGCGCAATACACCATCAGACCATGAAGCAAAAAATATCGAAAATCCGCTCTTTATAAGAATCTGCGCTAAATAGAATAACACCAGAGAAGCACCATTATAATCCAGATTATGCGACATAATCAAGATAGTCTCTGGCTGATCGTTCATCGTAATTCTGGAAAATACTCTTTCATTCCCCCATAGGACGACCGGCTGATCCGCCATTACAATTTCAGGATGCTTATACAGCTCTGAAAATTTATATATTTTATTCTCCGGCACCCCCAGTTCAATAAGCTGCTTTCGCATCGTCTCCTCATGCACACTCAAAATCGCAACGCAGTCATATAACAGTCCAGCAGCCTCACATGGCAAATATACCTTATATCCATCAATCAAAGTCCCCTGTTTTGTTTCATCGTTATCAATCAAACCTATAATTTCTTCCTGTTTAAACCAACTCTTGTATTTACGATAGTAATCTCCGGTTCCAAACAATAATATTTTCAAGTGCTTTTCTCCTTATCCAATTGACCGACCTTCTCAAAAATTGTATCTAAACTGATCACTTCGATATCTATGCTTAAAGCATTGATTTGTGCCCTTATCCCTGATGTATCTCCCAAAACAGCTATGATCACTTTTGCATGCTGATCTCGCAAGACATCCGGCGCTTCTATTATGTAATGCTCTGCTTTTGTTCCCCATAGGCTGCTATTATTATCAACAAATCCTGTTATAGCTATTTGTC
>JAAUZS010000014.1 GCA_014804495.1 Lachnospiraceae bacterium | reverse complement strand
TCCTCAGATCCGTAGAAGAAGCTGCTGACATATGGGAACCAAAAATATAATAGGTTCCGTCTTCATCACGGAATATGGAAGGATCATGACAGGTAACCTTCTTCGCAAGCTCTCTGTCCTCCACCCCTATTTCCAAGACCTGCTGCTGCACATGAAATTCCATAACCGCACGTATCATGACTTCTTCGCCCGCATACCGGAGCTTTACATACGGTCTTATTGTAACGGTTTCATATTCTGCCGCCTCTAAAATAACAGATGTTCCAAGCGCGCCTAATGTCATAATAAGTATTAATGCAGCTTTTGCACCCTTGGCGCCTTTCTTTCGAATTATAATAACAGCTGCAATTATAACCAATACAACTGCAACGCAGGCTGCAATGATACCGACAGGCACATTTCCGCCAGCAGCAGCCGCCGCGAACACCTCACTGTCACCAATCAGTGTGCCATCCAGTTTATAGCTTTCACCGGAAGCAATTTCAGGTATCTGTGTAGGCATAGAATCGTCCGAAACCGGTACAATCCCTTCCGAATTGCTGTAAGTAAAGCTTGTCGAATTCACATTCCAATATTTCTTATTATTTTCAATCGTAATGGAATAATGTATTTCTTCTCCGGCATTATATTCAGCTTTATCCGTTGTAATCGTTACTGTAATACCTTCCTCACTCGCAGTACCGGAGCTCCCGTCTTCCGCTGATACAGGCAGAACCATAGTCACAGCACACAGAAACATTATCATTACAGACGTTATTATCCTTTTCATATATACCCTTGCCCCTTTCTCAGAATACCTTATTTGCATAATCAAATATGGGATATCCCTGCTCATTCCATTTCACTTCCATCAACATGGTGTGTCGGTTAGGGTCATAGAGCGGATCTCCCTCAATTTCCAAATAGGTCCTTGCATGATATACGCAGATATCTCTGCCGTCCGGAAGTTTCGTAAAGCTGTTGTGCCCGGGACCATAAAACCCTTTTTCTCTATCGGAACAAAGCACCGGCTTACGCTCCTTCTTCCATGCTCTGGGATCCAGCAAATCATCATTCTCATCAATACTCAGCATTCCCATGCAGTAACATTCGCCTGTCGCACTTGCAGAATAAGTCAGGAATATCCTGCCGTCACGCTTAATCACTGCGGGGCCTTCATTCACCCATATATCCACCCGTTCCCAGTCATAGTCGGGCGTTGTCAGAAGCACCTGCGCCGTAGCGAGTTTGGTTGCCGACTCCATTCTGGCAATATACAGATTGGATATCTGTATTCCTACGCTGACTTTTTCCGCCCAAACATAATAATAGTTTCCTTTATTTTCAAAGACCGTTGCGTCCAAAGAGAATGCCTCAAAGGAGTAAATGTCATCATCTGATCTTTCCATCTTGCCTTTTTCCACCCATGAATCCGTCATCGGATCCTCTCCCGTGCATTCCAAAACAAACGGTCTGATTTTCCATATATCATCTTTTTCTCCTGCCGCAAAGTAAATATACCACTTTCCAAACAGATAATGCAGTTCCGGCGCCCATATATGCTTGCTCATTTCTCCCGACTCGTGTTTAGTCCATACTATCGTTTCCTGCGCCGTCTGTAATTGTTCCAAAGTCTCTGCTTTCCGTAATGCGATACAGTCATATGCCGGAACGGAGGCAGTAAAATAATATGTTCCGTCTGTATGTCTGTACACATAAGGATCTGCTCTTTGCTCTATAAAAGGGGTATTGTACTCTGTTATTTTACCGTTTCTTCTCTTCTCGTCCATATTCCTGAATCTCCCTGAATAACTATAATTTACTTAATTTTCTATNATTATANAAAACACTCCGGATTCCGATAATCCGTAACCCGGAGTGAAGCTGTTATTTGTATACACTGCGAGTTTGGGCGTATGCCCAAACTTGCGGGTGAAAAATTTATTTTTCACCCTATTATTGAATGTCAATAAAAGCATTCTCTACAGTGAAGCAGTAGTATAAATCTCCGTCCACTGCAATTCCTGTATATGACTGATTGTAGGTAGCTCCGTCAGCAGTTGTTGCAACGAATACGATATCAGCGCTGTCACCATTGTTGGTAATTGTCAGTTCAATATCCGCGCCGTCGATATCTGCCTTAAAAGTATCCCAGTTCCAGTCGCATTCTGCCGTAGCAGTATTATCATAACCTGCACCCCAGCCCCAGTTATCTGCACGACATACTGCGTATTCTTTATAATCCGCATTGTCGTCTGCCGAATGAACATCTGCTACATTCTGAAGAATAACAAGGAAGTTATGCCAGTTNTCAAGTTCATCAGNATAATTCTTGAANTTTACGGTTACTGATTCACCGCTTGCAACTTCCACTACATCAGAAAACTCCGTCCAGAATGCTGTTGAGCAGTCTGTTGCACCTACAACAGTGCCGGTTGTAGTAACGTCACTGTGGTCAGCTGCTACAGGCTCTTCTTCCTCTACTTCATTTCCTGTTTCAGGAGCAATTGATTCAACGTTCGGATCGCCCATCTCATACAGTGAAAGAACCTGACCTGCCGTCAATGCAGAATCAAATACATATAAATCATCTACAAAGCCTTTGAATACTGTATCCCAGTAGTTGATACCGAAATAAGATTCAAAATCGGATGTAGGTTTCATGATATTAGGAGCAAGAGTTGCGTCCCATGTATACTCAAAATAAGTATTGTTTGTGTAGTTTGCCTGTGAGTCATATACCAACTGTCCGTTCAGGTAGTACTGAGCGCCTGCTGTCGTAGAGCCTAAAGGACTGTTCTGTACCTCGCCGGAACATACGATAGTAACCATAGCCCATTCTCTCTTACCATGAATGGAATCATCCCATCCGTACATCCAAGGCCAGCAGTCTGTACCGTCCTGAGCGTCGCTTGCTTCATTACGGCTCCAAACGATAGGGAAAATCTTAGCGTTGTCAGCGCCCCACTCTGACTGTGTTACATTCAGCCATGTAACATTNTTGCCTGCATCAGCTGCTTTACCGATATCATAACCAATCTGCAGCGTAGGACCATAGTTAGCAAGTCTGTCCGCATTTACCCAGAAAGATATAGAATAACTGTCTGTGTTGGTGGCCTCTAAGTTCAGATTTAAGCCGTAGCTTCCATCCAGATAAATCGCCTGACCTACAGGACCATCAGCGTATGCAAATGTTGCATCAGTATCTGCAATACCGAAGGTAGCTCCGTCATTGTCGCCCACATCTTCTACCTGTACTACAGCTGTATAACCTTCATCATCACCGTCAAATGTGTAATGTGCAAATGCATCCGGAACAGCCTCCGCAGTCACTTCTGCAGGTGTAGTGTCCGTTGTTCCGGCATCTGTATTGCCCGCAGCGGAGTTGTCCTCATTTGCCTGGTTAGTTTCATCTGTACCATTATCTGCTGAATTATCATTATTTCCGCATGCTGTCAGCATACCTAAAGTCAATGATGCACAAAGTAATGTACACAAAACTTTCTTTTTCATTTCTTTTCCTCCATTTTTATTTTATATTATATTTATTCTTAACTTATTGTGGTGCAAAGGAATCTACTACTTCCTGNTATTTTGCAAGGTCCTCATCAGACAGGACATCATAACCATCCGGTCCAAAGTAAGCAATCATCGCCTCTGCATGATAATAGTTTGCCTGCTCAGTTGCTGGTTCCACATAATCAGCCGCCTTTGCAGTACCCTTATCTACCAGATCATGTATACCGATTTTATTAAAGTACTGGTCGCAGAAGTTCCAATAGCCTGCAATGTTGTACCAGCCATAAGGAACCGGTCTTGTAACGCTTGCAAAATAATCATCCCAGTATGATTTATGGTCTGCATCCTGAGGGAATAATGAGCTGTAACCGTCCCATACTTCCTTATTCAGTGTAATGGGCATAGGCATCTGTGAATTCTTCAATGGAGTACCTGAAGCATTTGTAATAGAATCATCCTTATAAATCTCCAGTCTTGTCTTCCATCCGTCAATGCCCCATCCCATAAACTTCAGAAGCAGATACGCTTCATAAGGATATTGACAGGATGTGGATACACCGCCCATATACATTGTAGCTATGACATTATGTTCTTTTTCATCAATAACATTCGGTGTTACATAAGGAACGATATCCAATCCGTACTGTTCCTGATAACCGTCTGCACCCCACAGGTTCATATAAGTCCAGAATCCTTCTGAGAATACTGCCACATGAGCAGTTGCGCCAAACCACGCTTCCCAGTCGCCTGTCCAGTCTTCCATTTCCTGGGTTTCCTGCTCAGGAGCTACATAGCCGCCAAGCTTTAAATCAGAAAATTCCTGCTCGCCCTTTGCCCAGTAAGAAAGGTCAAAGTCGTCGCCATTAAATCCAAATTCACCCTTCAATGCTCTTTCATCCGGAGAACATGCTGCAATACCATAAAGGGAATCCAGTCTGTTGTAATATCCAAGACCGAAATACTTCATACCGCTTCCTGTGTCTACAGTTGCATCCTTAACGAGCTGAATCATCTCTTCCCATGTCCAGTCTGTCCGGGGCATCTCCAGATTCAATGTTTCAATTACATTTCTGTCAATAAACATAGCGCTTGGCCAGTAAACCATCGGTGCGGCATACCGTCCGTCGGTATCGAAACATCCAATTCCATATTCATTAATGGTAGCCATCAGATTCTGATTTTCAGGATCGTCATTCCAATATTCGGAAATATCCGCCCAATACTGATTTGCAAGCGCCGTATCGGAATCAGTCCCTTCAAATACATCCGGAAAATTTCCGGCTGCTGCCGCTGCAGAAAGGTCTGCACTCATATCATCGATAACACGAGTTTCTACTGTGATATTCGGGTACATTTCCATAAATTTCTCTGCAAGCATATTGATTGTGGTCTCATCTTCGTAATGCCAGAAGGTTAATGTGATTTCATCCGTAGTCACACCATTTTCATCCACATTACCGGAAGCACCGCCCGATCCACCGTTGGAACCGCACGCTGTAAGACCGAGAACCAGTGACGTTATAAGCGCCACAGACACTAAAACTTTCTTTTTCATTCTAATCCTCCTTTTTGTTTATTATCTGAATTCCCTCGCGGAAATAAAGACCTTTGATTTTATTCACCGGTAATACCTGCCCTGTCTATACTTTCAACGAACTGCTTCTGTAAGAAGAAATACATGATCAGAAGCGGCAGGATGCTTAAGGTAGTGGCTGCCATCCTCACCGACTCGTTCAGGCTGGTCGCCGTATCGCCTACCGTAGCCCTCGTCTCAAACGCCGTGTCGAAGTTCTTCAACTGGATAACCAGATTCGTCCAAATACTCTTGGTTGAAAGCCCGCGCACATACATCTCTGTCAGGTATGACTCGTTCCAATACCAGACGAACGAGAATAATACTACCGTAATTATTGCAGGTATCGCAGACGGAACCGCGATTTTGAAAAAGGATTTAAAATGCCCCGCTCCGTCAATTGCCGCAGCTTCCATCAGCACCTTAGGCACCTGCTTAAAGAACTGATAGAAAATCAGGATAAATATCGGCGCATTTAACCCATTTCCCAGAATTGCCGGAATAACAAACGCCCACAGAGTACCAAGTATTCCGACATTGTTATACAATACATAGGTAGGAATCATGGTTACCTGGCTTGGCAGGATATATGAGAATATTAAAATTCCCATCATAATCTTTTTGCCCGTAAAATCATATCTTGCAAAGCCATATCCGATAATCATACATATAATTACATTACATAAAGTCGGAAGTCCGGCAATTACCACTCCTTTTAAAAGCGAGACCGTAAAATCCATGGATTTCATCGCATCTATAAAGTTCTGCATATACAATGTGCTTGGCAGCCACTTTACCGAAGTATCCAGCAAGTCATCTCTATTCATGAAACTGGTGCTGAACATATAAAGTACGGGGTAAAGATATACGAAACCGATACATATTAACAGACCATACACAACAAGCTGTTTTCCGGCTCCCTGCTTCTCCTTGGTGCCAAAGATGAATCTGTGGATTTTTTCCTTCGTCAGCTTTGATTTAATAGTCTCCGCTGCCGTCATATGTTTTGTAGCTGCGTTTCTTTCTTGCTTTTTCGAGTTTCTTGACATTTCTCTTTCCCCTCCTCTCTATACGTTTCACTAATCTTTCTTCTTTCTTTTTCTCTCTCTTCGCCTTCTTGACCTGTTTGTCATATATATCCTTCTTAGAGCCAAGCAGCAGGAAGAACAACAATACGATTAAAGTGACAATTATTGCATACATCCATGCCATTGCCGAAGCATATCCGTATCCTTTTTCCTTAGTTCCTGAGAACATTGCCGACTGAATCATATTAATCAGTTCATTCTGCTCGTTACCGGATAAGAAAATTACCGTATAAACCGCATTTAAAAGTATCATTGGCTTAATTGTCGGAAGCGTAATCTTCCAGAAACATTCCCAGTTAGAACCACCGTCAATCTTAGCCGCCTCATAAAGCGCCGGATCCATTTTCTGCAGCGCCGAAAGGAAGATCAGAATCTGAACCCCTGAATACCAGAGAATCATAATCATATTGGAAAACATCTCGCCTATGTTTGTCGCTACCGAGTAAGGCAGGAACTCATCTAATGCCGTTACTATAGACTGCACGTTCATTGACGGAATGGATGCCGCTCCCTGACTGACCAGCAGATTCATGACCGGGCCGCTGACAATGATAACCGGCAGGAAAAAGATTAACCTGAAGAATCCTTTTAGTTTAATCTTTCCATTCAGCATAATTGCAATCATCAGCGCAAATACTACAATAACCGGAACTTCTATAATGGTCTGCCAGATATAAGTAACCAGCTGCTGTGGAAACTCCGGATTTTCCAGCCAAATCTGTGTGAAGTTCTGAGTACCTACGAATATGAAATTCGTGCCCAGCGGCGTAATTCTGATATTGTACCACATATAATAGAATGACTGCCCAAGCGGAATCAGCGTAAACAGCAGAACTCCGACTAACCAGGGTGCTACGAAGAAATATCCTGCTCTGGCCTCTCTTTTTTCAAGTTTGCCAAGCTTAATTTTGGGTTTTTTCTGCTTTTTTTCTTTACTCATTTAATCCACCTCATAGGACATTGCGTCAATGGTATGCCCGTTTACAGTTTCCGCATAGCTGTTGTAATTGACATAAACCGTTACTCCGTTACTATAAGTGACTACATTTACACCATTATCCATAATCTCATGATTGATAATGAATGCTCCTGAAACCTTATCGTTCAGCTCCTTAAGCGCCTGCGAATACTCCGCAATCGTGCTCTTATATACATCATATTCAGAGCTGTATATATCACAGGAATTGGTATAAATCAGTTCAGAAGCGCTTTCCTTAGTAATATAGAAGGAGGGATAAGTACCCGTCTCAACCATCTTTAAGAAAAATTCCTGCTTATTCGCCTCGAAATTCACATACTCGGAATATACCGGCATCACACCCTTTAATACAATGGAAAGGAACGGCACGCTTTCATCCTCATATATGTAACTCGACGTATACAGCGGCATATCTATAAAGGCTTTCGTGTCCTGCCACAGATACGCAAACGGCTGTTCAAGCACCAGATTGGTCTTTTCTTTCACTGCCGCCATAGTATCCGCATACTTAGCGCCACACTCATATCTGGTATAAACATTTCCGCTATAGTTCCACGAAAATAAGGTATTACTGAGTCCTGATATACAGAGATTATTCACATCGTTTTTCGTGTAGCTTGTGATAAATTTATTTACCAACGCATTGCTTCGTTCCGGAGTCAGGTACAGCATCGTTTCATATACATCCTGATAAGTGTCTTCCTCAAATCTTCTCTTGTTAATCTTCTTAACAACATTGAAAGTGGCATTCTGCTCATCCGGATTAATCCTTAGCGCATCACTGTAAAGATAAAACTCAATTCCATCATTCTGCGCATCTTTAATCAGTTTTGTAAGTTCTCCGGTTCCTCCGATTTTAGAATCCGCTTTGTATTTGGTTATCGGGATGTTATAAAGACCTCCGTCCTGCCATCCTTTGTATAACGTGAAGATATCCGTTACGTTTTCACCTGCTAAGTCTGCATATATTTCCCTTATATCATCTACCGTCGTCATGACGACCGCCGTTGTGCCGATAACCCAGCTTTCCCGCTCCGTTCCCATAAAATCAATCCTTGTACGGTAGCTGTCCGGCTGAACCGACAATGTTCCATTGTTAATCAGATAATCCCTGTAGGCATTTGCCATACCTGCATAATTAGCTTTATCCCCACTCATGAACAGAAATCGTATCTGCAAATCGGAATGACTTCTTTCCGCCTCGGAAAGATGCAGCGAGCCGCCCGTGGAGTTATTGCTTGTAGGCTGTGTATAGAGCCTTCTCTCAATGAACTTGGCATAAGCACGATTGTAATCTACGCTGACGCCATTAGGATGCGCCTCAATAGTAGCTCTCATTGCTCCTTCTTCCACGACTGCAAGGTATGCGATTCTGTCATCTGTATGAGCTATACCGTACACCGGCGCTATAATCTGTTCTGCCTCCGTAACCATCTCGAAGCGGTCCCAAAGTAAAGAAGTTGCTGATGATTCCGTAAAACCGATATCGTTTCCGTAAATCATGGAAGAATATCCACTGTTAAATCTCCCTTCTTTATCGTCCAGATAAATCAACGCTCCATTGCCGTCGGGAACAAACAGATAACCCTCTTTGTCATCCAGATAGGAAGTTCCCATATAAGGGTAAATGGCAATTGTACCAATATAATACCTGTCTCCGTCTTCTTTTATGGATTCGTCCGCAACTCTTGCCATCAATCCGTCTTCTAAAAGAGATACTTCCAGCGTCATGCCAATCTTATATGTGGTCCAATAAACTTCAGCCGTAAAACCATTATCTGTATATTGGATGTTTTTCGTAACATCATCATTGAGCAAATCCGCCTGTTTAGTATCATCATTCTGGTTAATCAGAGTAAGCACCAGCGCAGAACTCATTGCTCCCATCCACGTATTATTGTTCTTTCCGTCATCATAGCTGATAGAAGACTCCATATAAGCGCCTGTTGCCTTATCTTCTACAACAACAGATAAATCTTCCTCATTCATATACAGGGCAAGATTATCATTTTCAGCAATCAGTGAATGTCCGTTAATCTCATTTGCCGCCTGTGCCTTCATCGTTGTACCAATCCCTGTAAACCATGTATCCGGTAATAATAACAGGATTAAGTTAAGCGCCAAAAACAGACTTATTATTTTTCTGAACTTCGTAGTCAATTTAGTTGCCAACCCGATACACCACCTCTCCAAATAGAGACTGAATGAAATCAAATACCTGCGCCCACAGCACATAGATAATGAATGCCAGCAGACAGGCGATAAAGATTGTAAACAGTGTCAGGAATATAATTTTAAAGGTTTCCTTGACCGTATAGTTATTGATTTCCTTAATCGCTATAAATCCTAATACCGCAATCCACACTACCATAAACAGGTTTCCAAACTCTATGAAGAATACCTCGTTATAGGTAAGTACATGAGACAGTACAAACAAAACCGGCATAAATACAAGATATGGCGCCATGCTGTAAATGAATGAGCAGTAAATATGCCTAAGCTTGCCCTCACCATCATTAATAGTACACATCAGATAATTACAACCGACTACCAGACCCAGGACAATCAGTATAAAACCAATGTCTGAGATAATATCAAAGCTTCCTTCCCTGACATTCTTTAGCAGGAATCCGCAGAAGTATTTGTTAATAACATAAAACAGCATAATTAAAACAAGCAGTATATTCGAGCTAAGTACGGAAACCCTTCCTTCTCGCTTAATGCCATAACAGCCATCAATCGGATGCCGCATATAGTAAAACATATAGCGCAGCTCGCTGACAATCCTGATATTACCAAACTGCTCAAGAGTTTTTCTCGGCTTATCGAGGATATGTTTTTTCTTATCCAGTATGTCTATAACCTTCTTTAATACATACAGGATAAATACAATGATAATTACTGCCGCCAGATTCCTTTTCAGCCAGTTATTTCTGATTTCCCAAAAAGAATCCGAATAACCGTCATAATCTTTTGCCAGTTTTGAATAATACAGGGAATCTTCATAATTCTCTTCTTTATATAGCGCCCTGCCCATCGCCATATTGGCATAATCGAACAGGTTATTCATTTTGAGCACTTCTTCCAGCGGCTCTTTACTCTCGGTATATCTTCCCTTCGAAAATAGGTATAGCGCTGAATGAAGATAATTAGTAAACTCTGTCGGTTCATATATCTGTATCTGTGCCTTATCGGAATCCAACACATAAATCTTGTCTTCGGTATCAACCTGAATCGCTTCTACCTTTGTGCTAAGACCGATTCTCTGCTGCCCGTCATCACTTCCGCCAAATACAAATAACAGTTCACCTTCATTGTTGTATTCATAAATGTAACCCATCTGGGATACCACGAACACATTGTCATGATTTCCGACTGCTACAGCAGCAGGCACTTCCTCATATCGTTCCACGTTTCCCGTATCAATCATATTGGTACCGGCAATGTTGAGTCGCTTTAACGTATCGTATTCCTCACCTCGCGTTACCGTATATATCAGACCTTTTTCATCTATAGCCATGTTATCGGGAGTCGCCGGAATATTCGCCTGCATCTTCGCCCTCTGCGCATCTGTCAGAATAGAACGCCATACAATATTCCATAAGGAAGGATCCGTTGCATTCGTTCCGAAATAGCCGAGGAATGTTCCGTTATCCACCGGACTTATCTGTACGATACCGTTTGTATTTGACTCACAGATTATGTACATAGTGCCTGATTCATTCACTACGATTTTTAACGGCAGGAAATCCTGTGTCTCACCGTACATTGCGGCAACCGGTCTTCCGTATGACCGGGTCATCTCCCCGTTTTCATTAAAAACAAAGATTTTCTTGGCGTCTCTGTCCGCTACATAACAGATATGCTCAGCCGTTACATACATACCTCTCGGATTCTCAAGTACATCCTCTCCGAATGTGGAAATCAGCTCCCCTTCCATATCAGAAACAACAACCCGCCTGTTTCCACTGTCCAGAATATACATATAACCATCATCCAGCAGGGTAAAATCCGTTGGTGCAATCAACGCTTCCTCGCCTATTTTGGTGATTGTCTCATAAGGCAGATATGCGGTCTGCGTCTCCGTTACATAGCCATAGCCATCCACGGTATAGGTCTTATACGGTGCATCCGCCCACGCCGTCATGGTGTCAGTCAAAAGCCCTATGGCAATGAGAAGCGCTGCCAATGAGACCAAAAGCTTTTTCTTCCTTTTTTTCATTGCTCTCGCCCTCTCATTTCTATTTGATACCGGAATGTGCCATGGTATTCATGACATTCCTCTGTAAGATACAGAAGAGAATCAGGTTCGGTAAAAACATAATCAGCGACGCCGCTGCCGATAGACCCTGACCTGCTACGGTATTAGTTGTCGTGGTACTGGTCAATGTATTCATATAAAACGCAAGAGATTTCAGTCCGTCATCATTGATATAATAATTAGCCGCCTCAAGATTCGTCCATACCTGCTGGAATACCAGTATTGCAGCCGTTGCAATAGCCGGTTTTATCAACGGCAGGATGACCTTCATATAAATCTGCCATTCTTTTGCACCGTCCATATAAGCCGCTTCTATCAAAGAATCCGGAACCTGATCTACGAACTGTTTAACCAGGAACAGTGCAACCGGAAGCGGTATTAACGGAAGTATTTCCGCCCAGTAAGTATCAATCAGGCCAAGCTTATTAACAATCAGATACCGGGGTATCATAACCGCTACCGGAACGAACATCAATGCAAACTGGTTGATTTGCAGCATCAGGTTCCTTCCTTTGTATTTCAGCTTGGAAAGTGAGTACGCCGCCATAGTAGAAAGAAGAAGCGATGAAAATACTACCGCAATCGTAATCATCAAGCTGTTGAATACATATCTGCTAAGCGGTATACCTGCTGAGCGGGATGCCTTAAACAGTTTTCTGAAATTATCCAGTGTCGGATGTGTGGTAATGAATTTCGGTGGGAAAGCAAACAACTCTTCCATCGGTTTAAACGCATGGAATATGATGAATACAATCGGCAGACCCGTAATCAATACCAGTGGAACAACGAAAAGGTATAACTTAATCTGTCCCGTTTCAAACTTATCAGGGTTCATTCTGTGTCCTTTATATGCAGCCATCTTTCTTCTCCTCTCCTATTCATCGCCAAACAGTTTCTTGGATATGGATGAGAATATCTGCACAATCAGCAGAAGCGCTACGGATACTGCCGCCGCATATCCCATCTCATATCGTATGAAGCCGTAATCTTCTATGTGGTTTACCATTAACTGTGCCGCGTACTGCGGTGTAGGGTTACCGGCTAACAACGTACTAATCTGACCGTTCTGGAATGCACTTACAATCTGCATGACCGCTGCAAACAACATCTGTGGCTTCATGCTGGGAATCGTAACATAAATCATTTCCTGAAAACGGTTCTTGACTCCGTCAATGGCTGCCGCTTCATATAATGATTCATCCACATTCAAAAGACCCGCTAAAATTGCCAGAAATCCGACACCCATACTGCTCCACAAACCTATTATGATAACAATAGGAAGCAGATATGTTGTATTGACAAGCCAGATAATAGGTTCATTGATAGCTCCTATGTCCATCAGCCAGCTGTTAATATACCCTGTCTGGTCTCCGGTAAACATGATTTTCCAGAGTACTGTCATTGCAACACCGGTAGTCAGACTCGGCGAATACAGAACCAGCGCAAATATGGTTCTTGGAACCTTCGTCAGATTCGCTAACGCCCATGCAAGCAAAAATGACAGCACATACCCGCCAACACCTACGATTAGCGCGTATTTGACCGTATTAGGCAATACATACTGCATGAAAACATCATCACTGGTTATCAGGTTTATGTAATTCAGAAATCCTACAAAACTCGGAAACTGAATAGCATTGAAATTGGTAAATGACAGAACAACCGCCATGATAACCGGAGCCAGTATGAATATTACAAATAATACGGCATAGGGCAGCACGAAGTAATAACCATTCTTATTAAAATGTGACCTTCTGCCTACTTTGGATTTTTTTTGCATTCTTTCTCCCTCTTTCTTACTGTCTTCCCATTATCTCCCGGACTTTATCAACGGAAGGTATTGCATATTCCTCAATGACATTTCCCTCGCTGTCGATAAATTCAAACTCCTCAAGTTTTCTTCTTGTTTCCCGGTCTACTATCTTAACGACATCATCCACTCTGGAACGAAGCGATTTACCATTTACGACAATATCGTTGAATGCATTGGAAAGTTCACGTTCCATCATATAGCTTCCAAGAAGTCTGGGTGCTTCAAGTATGTAAGAAGCCTGCTCCATAATTACATCTTTATCCTTGGTAGGATATGGCAGTTGTCCAAATGCCTCAAGATTTGCCGTAGGCCAGATATATTCATCACCATACATAATCTGAAGCATCTGTCCGAACTCAGCCTGAGTTTCGGTACTGGTCCACCAATCCATAAACTCCCATGCCTTCTGTTCCCTCTCATCATTTGACGTAAACATTACCATGCTTTCAGCGCCGCCTGATGTATATCTGTAAACCTCTCCTGTCTCTTCATCTACAACTCCCGGCACCAGATTAATATTCCATGAGTTCGCAATCTCAGGCGCCGCATTCAGGATAAGGTTGTAGGAATTGAAATCCGCAATTCCAATTGGCAGGTCGCCATTCCTAAAATGCTGATAAAAGTTCGGAATATCCACCGGCAAATCATACAGTGTAAACAATTCTGTAAGCTGTGTAAATCCTTCAATGGATTCCTCGCTGTCTATTTCAATCTCAAGTGCCGTATCTCCGTACAGGCTTCCACCGTTCTGGAAAATCAAAGGCGTTGTTCCATGGAAGTTTCTCATGACCAGCATGGAGGCCGTCGGATAGTAGACATTCAGTCCCCGCATCTGTAAGTCGGTCATCATGCCGATCAGATCATCCATCGTATCCGGCGGCTCAAGCCCCAGCTTTTCCAAAATATCGGTTCTGCAGAACATAACATAAAAGTTCATAGTTTCTGGCAGGGAATAGAATCCGTCTCCGATTACCGAAGAAACCAGCATACCCTCACTATATCTGCCGAAAACATCTTTATAATTGTCAAATTTAGTTAAGTCTACAAGCGCTCCTCTTGTACCAAGTTCGAACGGAATCGAATAGTTGATACCGGTTGCAATATCGGGCGTATCCCCCGACGCATTGGAAAGAACAAGCTTATTGGCATCCGTCATGATTGCCAGATCCACCTCTATACCTGTCTGCGGCGTAAACTCATCGTCAATCATCTTCTGCATGATTTCCACATACTGTCTTGGTCTGTTCACCCATACCTGAATATGACTCGCATCCGTATTCTTGGCGGAATATGACTGGCCGAAGAAGGAATTGAAAAATCTGCATAAAGAAAGCCACGCCCTCTGGAATATATTCAATTTCTTCGGCAGTTTCGCATCTTCCTGGTAAATGTAAATACGGTCGATAGACAGATTATTCTTATTAATAAGGTCTACGAAGTTAGCAATCTGCGTATTAATTGAATTGACGCTGGTAGACAACTCCGCTACACGATAAACCAGTTCATTAGGCTCATCCCCCAGAGTCTTTAACTGTTTTGCCGCAATCAGCAGATATGCAAATGCGGCCACATCACTTCCGTCCTTCACATCCACATACTGTGTTGCCGTATCGGCAAGAGCATTAAGATCATCTACCCAGCCATACAAACGGTCCTGAACATCGGGAATATATCTTGTCAGCCTTAAATCCCTGTACTTGTCCTTGTTGGTTCCCGCAACTTTTGTAACCTCCAGCGACAAATCACTGATGCCGCTCATGATTTCGTCCACCCGTTCAAGCGCATATCTCAAATTTTCCGCATTGATGGTAATTGAAATCGTGTGGTCACCCGGTTCCAGATAAACACTGAGTTTATTTCCGTCTTCATCGGTCAACGACGTCGTCTTATATTTAGTTGTATACTCTACTGAATAATTCTGAAATGCAGTATTAGGGATTTCTCCATCTATCTTCCAGTCAACAAATACCGGGAAATCATTTTTTTCGGACTGTTTATAGTTCATTCCGAAATAATAATAACCCGCATTGTCCACATGGAACTGGTAGGAAATCGTCTGTCCCGCTGTCTTAAAAGAATCCGCATCTACGGTGTTCAATACCGTTTCATAGGCGGATAATGGATAAAGTGAAGAATCATATTCGCCTACCGCATGAATTGCGGAATCGTTTCTCTCGTAGAAGTCTTCTCCCTGAATAGTGATTAATTCCCCCCCCCGTCGCGGTTTCGGAGCCATTATAGGGCTTCACCTCGGTCGGAGCCTTCAAAGTTATATTACCAAGCAGAAAACTGCCCTCGCTGACTGTTATTTCAAATACATGAGAGCCCGCTGAAAGTTCCACCATAAGGGGTTGGGAATAGCGGTAGCTGGCATCCATCAAATCTTTGTGTTCCCACCGAATTGACTTGGTTGGAAGCGTTACGATTTCATTTCCATAACGATCCACATCAGCATCCTCTTCGGAAACCCATGCAGTTTCAAAGGTGAGATTCCTGGTCTCATAAAAAGGNTATTCCTCATCCACTTTAAAAGAAAATTCAATCGGAAGAATAGATTCGTCATAAGACAGATAGTCAAATCCAATCCAGTATAATCCGGCCTGTTCCACCTGCACATTCATTTGAACGGTATCCTTGTTGGAAATATCCAGAACACCGTTTGCATAACCATAGTTATCGGAGGCAATTTTGTCCGAGCTGGCGCTGTCAACGATTTCATCCATGGCAAGTACTATATCCTCTCCGGTATACTTTGCCTGAGTATAACCTGCACTGACTTTCGTGTAATTGCTTGTCAGACGCTCCACGCTATATTCACCGGAAGAGACTTCCGCTGCGGTGTTTTCATCTTCGGTTTCCGTTTCCGCAGCAATTACGTCCTGCATACCGCCAACACTTGTAATGTTAAGTACAAGCGCTGCCGCCAACGTCAGTGATACAAATTTTTTTAACCTTTTTTGCACCATATGAACCTCCTTACTTTACAGTAACCTCTAAATGTAACACGCTGCATGCAGGGATTGAAAATACCAGCTTATTTCCTTCAACTTTGCATCCATCAAATGCTGTGGTATGTACCGCATCAGGATTTTCAAACGTATTGTGCCCATCCATGCTGCCGGTCAGAATCGTTCCGCATACAGACTCTATTTCAGTGTCTGCCAGACTTGTTTCAATTTCATAATCTTCTTTAATTGAGAGATTATTCAGCGTAATATGTATTTTTCCATCCGTACCGAGAGAAACCGATTCGTTTAAATTCGGCACCATATATTCTTCTTCTAACCCGATTGTTTCTGTTTCAATATAACTGTCAATCAGTTCCGCACCCTGATGGTGTTTATACATATTGAACACATGATATGTCGGGGTCAGGAGCATCTTACTGCCTTCGGTAAGGATTACAGCCTGAAGTACATTGACCATCTGCGCAATATTCGCCATCTTAACCCTGTCACAGTGTTTATTGAAAATATTCAGGTTGATGCCGGCTACAAGCGCATCCCTCATTGTATTCTGCTGATATAAGAATCCCGGATTTGTTCCCGGTTCGCATATATACCAGGTTCCCCATTCATCTACAATCAGGCCGACCTCATGGTTTTTATCATATCTATCCATGATTTCCGTATGACGTTCAATCAATTCCTCTATGTACATTGTCTTGCTTAAGGTCTTATACCATGTCTTTTCATCAAATCCCAGCGCAGGGCCTTTTTCCCGCCAGCCTTCAGGATGTGTATAATAATGCAATGAAATCCCGTCCATAAATCCGTGCAATTCCTCCGGAGTATGTCTGAAACAGGTTTTCATGACGCCTTCAGTCCAGTCATAATCATCCACATTCGCACCGCAGCACACTTTATGTATTCTCTTATTCTCATCACTTGAATAATTTCTGACATATGTCTGGTATCTGCGGTACAGATTACCATAATACTCCGGAGTCATATTGCCTCCGCAGCCCCAGTTTTCATTACCGACACCGAAGTAATCAACAGTCCACGGCTCTTCATGACCGTTTGCCTTACGCATGTCAGCCATCGGAGAAACGCCTTCAAATGTCATATATTCTACCCATTCACTCATTTCCTGAACGGTTCCGCTTCCGACGTTACCATTAACATACGCCTTACAGCCAAGCTGTCTGCACAATTCCATGAATTCATGAGTGCCAAAACTATTATCCTCAACTACGCCGCCCCAATGCGTATTGATCATTTTCTTTCTGNATTCCTTGGGACCGATNCCGTCTTTCCAGTGATATTCATCCGCAAAACACCCTCCCGGCCAACGCAGAACAGGTATATTAATCTCTTTTAAAGCCGCCACGACATCATTCCTCATGCCGTTCGTATTTGGAATATCTGAACCTTCTCCAACATAAATCCCCTCATAGATACATCTTCCCAGATGTTCTGAAAAATGTCCCTGTATCTCGGGATTAATATGCCCTTTACGATTCTTTGGATTAATAAAAAGCTTAAACATTATGTCTCTCCTTAAACTGTGACATTGCAGATCAGATTAGCTAAAACAGGGAAATATTAACAAACACATATCTTTTTATTTCACTTTTCGCTTAACCTTTTCTGTATTTACTTAATTATATATTCACATTACTACACATTTATTATAAAATCAATATCGTTTTCATGTGCGTACGTAAAATTCTCACTCTCATTTTTGTACAAAATGAACAAAATGCTGCTTTCTTTTATTCATTTTACATTTTCCTTCTTCACTCACATCGGACGCTCTTCATATCTTTACTTATTGACTTCACATTTCCTTTTTCTTATACTTTTAATAAAGACTGAAATGTACACTTAAACAGATTAGTTACATAACAAAGAAAGAAGGCGTCAATATGCTTTATATACATTCATTACAAGAAGCCGAAGAAGTTTTTAAGGCTTTAAGCACACCCATGCGTCTGCGTATCATGGAGCTTATTTATAAAAATAACCATTTGAGTATGAATGACCTGGCGGATGCGCTTGGGCTGACCAACAGCGCTATTTCCCTGCACGTCGGAAAACTTGAAAATGCAGGACTTGTAACAATCCAGACTACCTCCGGCAAAAGAGGCGTCATGAAGATAGTGCAGCCGATTTACGGACGTCTGATCGTAGATATGACTCCGGACTCACAACCCGGTACCAGACCATGCTATCAGGACTCTATTTCCGTCGGCCATTATGCTTTTGCGGATGTTCATCCCACTTGCGGGCTTTCTAATTCTAAAAACATCATTGGAGAATTGGACGAACCAAGGGTATTTTCCTATCCTGAACGTTTCAGCGCAGGTATTCTCTGGATTGGCTGGGGCAGCATACTATATAATCTGCCCAATAGATTAAATCCCGGTCAGAGACTGACCGAGCTTCAGATTTCTTTCGAGATTTCCTCGGAATGTCCGGAGACTAATGAGGATTATCCGTCGGATATTTACTTTGAAATCAATGGTATATCACTTGGCAAATGGATAAGCCCCGGAGATTTCGGTGCCAGAAAGGGCATGCTTTCTCCCATTTGGTGGTCTGAATTGTTGAATCAATATGGACTTCTGAAAACATTGATTATAAATCGGAACGGCACTTTTATTGACGGAACGCACAATCAGATATCCAAAACCACTATCATGGATTTGAATATCGATTACAATAGTAATATAGATTTTAAGTTTTCAGTGCCGAAAGATACCGCGAATTGCGGCGGAATGACTCTATTCGGAGAAGATTTCGGAGATTACAGCCAGAATATTCTGGTTAAGGCATATTACGAAAATATAAGCGGAGATGACAGACAGACTACCAGGTAAGCACCTCATACCCGCTTTCAGTAACAGCAACCGTAACCTCCCATTGTGCTGACGGAAGCCCGTCTTCAGTATATACGGTCCAGCCGTTGTCATCATCAATATATATATCTTCTTTCCCCATATTTACCATCGGCTCGATGGTAAACACCATACCGGGAACCATTAACATCTCGGTTCCCTTTTCGGTAACATAGCTTACAAAAGGCTCTTCATGNAATTCAAGTCCAACACCATGACCGCCTACTTCCCGTACAACGGAATANCCATTCTGTTTTGCATAATCATTGATTGCCTGAGCCATATCGCCNAGAAAATTCCATGGNTTAACCTGTTCCAAGCCTATCTCAATGCACTTATGCGCTGTTTCCACGAGTTTCCGTGTNTCAGAAGCGACATTTCCAAGCATGAACATTCTGGAAGAGTCCGAAAAATATCCTTTATAAATAGTAGAAGCATCGACATTGACTATATCGCCGTCTTTCAAAATATCATTTTTNGAAGGAATNCCGTGGCAGACCTGATTATTAAGAGAAGTGCAGACGCTTTTGGGATATCCGTCATATCCAAGTGTCGCCGGAATCCCTCCCATCTGTGTCGTTTTCTCATATACAAGCCGGTCGATTTCCTCCGTGCTCATACCGATTCGGATATGCTCTGCCACATAATCCAATACCGCAATATTAATCTTACTGCTCTCTTTGATTCCCTCAATCTGCTCTTTTGTCTTAATTATGTCATGATCGGGCACAATATGACCTNCGAGCTCATACTGCTGTATTTTTTCATCGAAAGCCATATGACAGACCTTGTATTTACGACCGCTTTTGCACCAGCAAAGGTCATTTCTTCCCAGTTTTTTCATTGTTTCCCATATCCATTCCGCATCTGCTTCAAATATTTGGTGACATTCTCATGTATATTTCCATGAAAAATGCCCGACCCCGCTACAATGACATTTGCTCCCGCTTCCAGAACCATTGGAAGATTACCCTCNGTAATTCCGCCGTCTACCTGAATATCAATTTCAGTATTCAANGCCTCCGCAATCCGTCGTGTGGCTCTGATACGTTCAGTGGATTCCGGAATATACTGCTGTCCGCCAAATCCCGGCTCTACTGTCATAATAAGCGCCATATCCAGCTTATCAAGATATGGTTTCAGGGCATCTACCGGAGTACCGGGCTTAATTGACAGTCCTGCCCTGCATCCGGCATTGTGTATTTTATCAATAACTCCACCTGCATCTTTGGNCGCTTCCAGATGAAAAGTAATACTGTCCGCCCCGCANTTTGCAAATTCTTCTATATAGCGCTCCGGTTCCACAATCATAAGGTGTACATCGAAAATCTTCTTTGTAACCGGTCTGATTGTGGAAATCACCGGCATTCCGAATGAAATGGATGGTACGAAAATACCGTCCATAACATCAATATGTATATAATCTGCGCCNGCTTCATCCGCCTGTGCAATCTGTTCTCCTAAAATTCCGAAATCAGCTGCAAGTATGGAGGGCGCTAATAAATTTTTCATAAAAACTCCTCAAANTANGACTAAGCTTATTTTACATATTCTTTTACTTTTGCATAGATTCCTTTGCCGTCTAAACCGTATTTTTCAACCAATGCCGCCGCAGTTCCGGATTCCCCGAATATATCCTGCATACCGATCTTTAGAACAGGCGTCGGCAGATTTTCAGACAGACAGTCGCATACAGCGCTTCCAAGACCGCCGATAACACTGTGTTCCTCAGCAGTTACCACTTTACCGGTTTTCTTAGCGGATGCTATAATAATGTCCTTATCCAACGGTTTAACTGTATGAATATTGATGACTTCCGCGCTTACACCGTCAGCTGCAAGCATTTCAGCCGCTTCTAATGCAGATGATACGGTAATACCGCATGCCACGATCGTAACATCCGTACCTTCTCTTAATAAAACGCCCTTGCCCACTTCAAATTTATAATCNGGTTTATCATTGATAACAGGAACCGCAGCCCTTCCGAATCTCAGAAAAACNGGACCTTCTATCTCTATCGCNGCCTTAACTGCCGCCTTTGCTTCCACNTCATCAGAAGGAACGATTACCGTCATACCCGGTATGGTTCTCATAAGCGCTATGTCTTCATTACACTGATGTGTAGCTCCGTCTTCACCAACGGTAATACCNGCATGAGTTGCTCCGATNTTCACATTCAGATGAGGATATCCGATGGAATTGCGNACCTGCTCGAAATTACGTCCTGCNGCAAACATGGCAAATGAACTGATAAAAGGTATTTTGCCGCATGTTGCGAGCCCCGCTGCAATACCGGTCATATTACACTCCGCAATACCGCAGTCGATGTGGCGGTCGGGAAAAGCTTTCTTGAAGACACCTGTTTTGGTCGCGGCTGCAAGGTCTGCATCCAGAACAACCAGATTGGGATACTCCGCCCCGTACTGTGCCAGAGCATTTCCATAACTCTCTCTCGTTGCAATTTTCTTTACTTCTGACATAATGCTTCACCTACTTTCTCCAAATCTGCCATTGCAATTTCATATTCCTCATCATTGGGCGCCTTTCCGTGCCAGTCTATGCTTCCCTCCATATAAGAAACGCCTTTTCCCTTCAGCGTCTTACAGATTATNGCCGTAGGCATGCCCTTGGTATTCCTTGCCTCTTTGAACGCCGCATCAAGCTGGTCAAAGTCATTGCCGTCAATGTTNATCACATGGAAATTGAATGCCTCAAATTTTTTATCAATCGGATACGGNGAACACACATCATCAATCCTNCCNTCAATCTGCAGACCGTTATTGTCTACAATTACTACCAGNTTATCTANTTTCCTGTGTCCGGCAAACATAGATGCCTCCCACACCTGGCCTTCCTCAAGCTCACCATCGCCAAGCAGTGTATATACCCTATAACTCTTATTGTCCATCTTGCCTGCCAGCGCCATTCCTACTGCCGCCGAAATGCCTTGGCCAAGCGAGCCTGACGACATATCTACTCCCGGTGTCTCCTGCATACAGGGATGTCCCTGCAGATAAGACCCAAGATGACGCAGCGTAGGCAGATCCTCTACCGGGAAATAACCGCGGTTTGCAAGTACTGAATATAGTCCCGGCGCCGTATGACCTTTGGATAATACAAAACGATCCCTGTCAGCTTTCTTCGGTTCTTTCGGGTCAATATTCATTTCCTCAAAATAAAGATATGTAAAAATATCAGCTGCAGACAAAGAGCCGCCCGGATGCCCTGCCTTTGCGCCATGAACTGCACTAACAATACCTTTGCGGACTTCATTAGCTGCTTTTTGTAACTCTAACTTATTCATCGTCAACCTCCCAGATATTATTTTATTTCCTTGCGTATATCTTACCACAATACATAATTTNCCGCCACTCTAAATTATGNGAATTGGCAGCACCGAAATCTAATGCTGACCGGACTGCCCATAATAAGCATTTGCTCCATGTTTTCTAAAATAATGCTTATCCTGCAGTTCCTGCGGAGCCGGCTGAATTCTCGGATTAATCGTCTCCGCCCGGTAAGCCATCTTTGCCACTTCTTCCAGAACAACTGCGTTGTGAACCGCCTCATTTGCATCCTTTCCCCACGCAAAAGGNCCNTGGTTCTTACACAGAACTGCCGGAACTGCCATGACGTCTTTATTCATCTTCTTAAATTCATTCACAATCAGAAGACCCGTATTCTGCTCATAAGCTTCTTCTATTTCTTCTTTAGCCAGGCATCTTAAGCAGGGTACTTCTCCGTAAATATAATCTGCATGGGTTGTTCCGTAACACGGAATACTTCTGCCTGCCTGCGCCCAGCTTGTCGCATATGATGAATGTGTGTGTACGATACCCCCGATCTCAGGATATGCTTTATATAATTCCATATGAGTCGGCGTGTCGGACGAAGGATTGTATCGTCCTTCAATTTTATTGCCGTTCAGGTCCATCAGCACCATATCATCAGGCGTTAATTTATCATATTCCACGCCTGACGGCTTAATGGCAAATATACCTGTTTCTTCATCAATACCACTGACATTTCCCCATGTAAAAGTGACCAGTCCGTACTTAGGCAAAAGCATATTTGCCTCATATACACTTCTTTTTAACGCTTCTAACATATNTTGCCTCCCTTTCCCTTAATTATTGCAGGTATGTAACTGCCGCTCTTTCAATGCCAAGCCCTTTTGAATAACGCTCCATAAATCTGTTGAAGCCTTCAACCTCCTCTTTATGCGGNGCTTCCTTNANTCCTTTTTGTCCCGCAAAAACTTTCTTTTCGAGAAATGCAGGCAGTNCTTCGCCGTCTTCCTTGTTTATCATATAAGATGCCAGCAAGGCCATTCCCCATGCGCCGCCTTCTCCTGCCGTCTCCATAACACTTACGGGCGCGTTAATTGCNGCAGCCAGAATACGCTGCCCTACTCCTTTGGTCTTAAACAAACCNCCGTGGCCGAACATCTCATCTATCTGTACGCCTTCTTCCTTAAGCAGAATATCCAGACCCGTTTTTAATACACCCAGCGCCGTATAAAGATGCACCCGCATGAAATTGGCAAGGTNAAACTTAGCAGACGGTGTACGGACAAACAACGGACGTCCTTCTTCAAATCCGGTAATGTGCTCTCCCGAGAAATAATTATAGGCNAGCAGACCACCGCAGTCATCATCTCCTTCCAATGCCTTACGNTACAGTGTTCCGAACANCTCATTCATATCGACTTTCATNCCCATNCTCTCTGNAAACTCTTTAAAAATACCAACCCANGCATTCANATCGGAAGTACAGTTGTTGCAGTGCGCCATTGCCACNAGACTGCCGTCAGGCGTTGTGACAAGGTCAATTGCATCATATACTTTCTTTAACTCTCTCTCTAAGACAACCATTCCGAATACACTGGTTCCGGCAGACACATTACCTGTTCTGCGCGCAACAGAGTTTGTTGCTGCCATACCCGTTCCGGCATCACCCTCNGGCGGACAAAGCGGTATACCGGCCTGCAGTCTGCCCGAAGGATCNATAAGNTTNGCNCCTTCCGCACTCAATGTTCCNGCATTATCGCCTGCCGTAAGGACTTCGGGCATAATATCCCGCAATTTCCATGGATAATTCTTATCAGCTACAAGTTCNTCAAACTGAGCGATCATCTTATCATTGAAGTCTCCCGTAGCAATATCGATAGGGAACATGCCGGATGCTTCACCAACCCCGACAACGCGCCTGCCTGTCAGTTTCCAATGCACGTATCCTGCCAGNGTTGTAAAAAAGCGAACCGATGCAACATGCTCTTCTCCATTCAAAACCGACTGATAAAGATGGGCAATACTCCACCGCTGCGGAATATGATAATTGAATGTTTTCGTCAGTTCCTCTGATGCCTGTCCGGTAATCGTGTTTCTCCATGTACGGAAAGGAACCAAGAGTTCACCTTTATCGTCAAACGCCATATATCCATGCATCATGGCACTGAAGCCAATGGCTCCGGTTTTTTCAAGTGTAACACCGTACTGCTTATTTACATCCTCTGACAGATCCCTGTAGCAGTCCTGCAGACCGTTCCAGATGTCATCCAGACTATAAGTCCAGATTCCGTTCTCAAGTCTGTTCTCCCAATCATGCGCTCCGGAAGCCACCGGCGTATTATCTTCCGCTATCAGAACCGCTTTGATTCTGGTAGAGCCGAATTCAATGCCAAGAATGGTCTTTCCGGCCTCAATCTGATTCCTAATTTCGTCAATTGTAAACCCCATTTTNAAACCTCCTGATTAATTTATCTTGAATATACTGCTTCATTCCATCTTAACTCATTTTTAAAATCGCGAATCGTCGTATTCTTATCAATAACTACGCTCTCAATTCCCATAGCAGCCGCCCAGTCTGCCATCTGGTCTACCGTTAAATCATATGAAAATGCCGTATGATGCGCNCCNCCTGCCAGAATCCATGCCGNTGCTCCTATTTCCAGATTGGGCTGCGGCGTCCAGAATGCAGTACCTACCGGAAGTTTCGGCATCGGTTTTTCAACTTTCTTACATTCAACAGCATTGATAAGCAGCCTGAATCTTGTACCCAGATCAACAAGAGAACATGCAACCGCAGGACCTGTTTTGGAAGTAAAAACAAGACGCGCGGGGTCTTCCCTATTGCCCATGGAAAGAGGGCAGACCTTAATACCGATTTCACCGTCTGCTACAGATGGACATACCTCTAACATATGAGCCTGTAAAATGCCCTCTTTACCGGGAACAAGATTATACGTATAATCCTCCATCATAGATGTTCCCTTTGCATCCTTGATTCCAGCAGTCATCAGTTTCATCATACGAACCATCGCGGCTACTTTCCAATCACCCTCTGCTCCGAATCCATAACCCTTTTCCATGAGTCTCTGAATCGAAAGACCGGGTAACTGCTTCAGACCTCCCAGCATTCCGAAATGCGTAACAACAGCATGATAATCGTTCTCTGTCAGGAATTTTTCAATACCGATTTCCTGTCTGGCCTGTACTGCGACATGCTCCTTAAACTCACCTAAATCTCTGCCCTCGTCTATGATCTTATATTTGCTGTAATATTCCTCTACCAGCGTATCTACTTCACTCTGGGGAACGGCATCCACATATTCCACCAAATCGTTTACATTATAATGGTCGATTTCCCAGCCGAATTTAATCTGGGCTTCTACCTTATCACCTTCCGTTACAGCGACGTTGTTCATGTTATCGCCAAAGCGGCACACTCTGATATGAGATGATTCAATAATGCCAAGCGCTGTCCTCATCCAGCTTCCGAGCTGCTCCTGTACNGACGAAGATGCCCAATGACCGACTATAATTTTTCTCTCAATTCCCATACGGCTTACAATATGCCCGTATTCCCTGTCACCGTGCGCCGACTGGTTTTCATTCATGAAATCCATATCAATTGTATCATACGGAAGTTCTTCATTGAACTGTGTATGCAGATGGCAAAGCGGTTTTTTATATTCCTTCAATCCAAGAATCCACATCTTCGCCGGAGAAAACGTGTGCATCCATGTAATTACACCGGCGCANTCCGCATCATTATTTGCATCATTGAATGTCTGCCGAATCGATGNCTGACTGAGTAATGTAGGTTTTAAAACAACTTCAAACGGAAGTTTACCGGAAGCATTTAACCCCTCCACAATTTTAGCGGAATGTTCCGCTACTTTTCTTAAGCACTCATCCCCATATAAATCCTGCGAGCCNGTACAAAACCAGAATTTGTAATTTTTTGCCTGCATAAACCCTCTCTTTCTGCCGCTTCTACGNCCTAAGTTTTTAATTACTTTTTTTGCACATACCGACACCAATCTGCCATGATATTATTATATACTTATAAACATTTCCTAGCAAGCTATAAACCATTTTATTTTAATTTAAACTCAACTATTTTAAATTAGACTAAACTTTTTTAACTAAACAGGCTTCACACTTATATTTCAGCTTTCTTGTTTTCCGGTATATTTCTTTTTTCAATGAATGCACTGCTCTTCCTATTCATATACTTAAGTAAAATCATATAAAGCGGGTCATTTTATTGAAAAAGAAACCTTCCCCTAAACAATTGCTTGGAGCAGTTATACTATTGCTCTTTTTTATCTTATTGACAATTTTCCTTTATAACAGCCTCAATGAAGATGCCCGATTTGAAAAATTCACGGAAGAATTGTTCAAATCAGAGCTTTGCTCCAATCCCATCAATCTGCATTATACTCTGTCAGACGCTTCGAAATACGGAATTGATGAAAGCTCTCTCACCCTTCCTATATATCATGCAGGAGAGGCTCTTGAGAATATGGATAAGGCAAACGAGGTTCTGATTTCATTGCAAAAATTTCATCCGGAAAAACTATCCTCTGAAAACCAATACACTTACATACTTTTATCCTCCTACCTGACTGCCTCAAAAGAGAGTTCTTCATATCTCTATTATGACGAGCCGCTCTCTCCCTCTTCGGGCATACAGTCCGGTCTTCCCTTACTGCTTTCAGAGTATCGGATATCGTCTGTTGCCGATATAAAAAATTACCTCTCAATCCTGTCTCAGATTCCTTCNTATTTTGAGGGTATCATACTATATGAGCAGGAAAAAGCAGATCATGGNCTTTTTATGCCAGACGCTTCCGTTAATAAGGTAATCGACCAGTGTGTCATGCTGATGGATTCACAACAGCTTGANTCCGGCAGCCATTTTCTGGAAACAACNTTNGCACANCGTCTGGATAACTTAATTGCANCCGGCATTATAAANGAATCGGAAAAGCAGGCATGGNTGNCNGAAAATAATCGTCTGCTTTCGACANTAGTTGCCCCTGCCTATGATAAGCTGGCCGACGAGTTGATATTATTAAAAGGCAGCGGAACCATCCCTCAGGGGCTTGCATATTACCCCGATGGTAAGGAATACTATCAGGCAAGCTTACGCCTTACGACCGGCTCTTATCGCAGTATACAAGAAATAAAAGAAATGCTGGCATCGGATTTTGAAAAAAATTACACTGCTATGATTTTACTGTTTCAGAAGCAGCCTGACTTAAACTATCTGCTTGCAGATAATGATTCTTTCTTCCCTGAACTTTCACCGGAAGATATGNTGCTAAAGCTTCAGTCCATGATAGCAGAAGATTATCCGGCAATTACATACCTGCCTGAGAATCCTTCTGCGGTNGGAAGCACATCAGCAGAAAAATCTGTAAGGTGCAGTGTCAAGTATGTAGATGAATACCTAGCGCCGTATTCCGCTCCTGCCTTCTATCTNACGCCGCCTATTGACAATTCAAGCGAAAATATTATATACATTAATCCTTTGGATACTNCCGATGACCTTACTCTTTTTACAACCCTCGCGCATGAGGGCTATCCGGGCCATCTCTATCAGACCGTATACCACCAGAATTATTTACAGACTGTAGATGCAAGCCCTCTTCGCAGTATCCTGTATTATGGCGGATATGTAGAGGGATGGGCAATGTATGTAGAGCTAAATTCATATGACTATGCCATCANCCTGACTAAAGATACCCACCCTGAAACAGAGACACTCTATATGGCGGAAAAGCTTAACAGNCAGATNCAATTNTGNCTTTATTCACTGCTTGATATCATCATTCACTATGAAGGAGCATCTTATGAAAGAGTGAATACAATCCTATCCGCCATCGGATTTACAGAGGAAGAAAACATACGTGATATTTACGAATATATTATAGAAGAGCCTTGTAATTATCCGAAATACTATTTGGGATATCTGGAAATAGAAGCATTGAAGCGTAATGCGAAAACAATNTGGGGAGATTCATATACGCCATACCGGTTCCATACATTTATGCTTGACAACGGACCGGCAGACTTCAGAACCCTTGGCAGNCTGCTTATGCTCACACATGCCTGAAATAGATATTTGTGCTGATATTTGCAATAACTGTAAAGGCGGAGTTTTANAAGCTCCGCCTTAACGTTATTCTATTGATTTCAAAGATTCCGCCATATTGATTTTTTCCAGTTTAAAGAACATAATGACATTTACAAACATTGCAAAAGCAAAGGTAAATATGAGGCTNAGCAAATAGCTCATCGGCTTTATGATCGTTTTGAAGGAAACCATGTCAATTTGAATATTATACATAACAAACTGATGCAGCCATTTNCCGAGCAGAAGTCCCACAAGCGCACCCAAAGCTGTCAATATCAGGTTTTCACGGAAAACATAATCCGCCGTTTCCTTTGCGTAAAACCCAAGTACCTTTATGGTCGCTATCTCTCTGATCCTTTCAGTTATATTAATATTAGTCAGGTTGTAGAGCACAATAAATGCCAGACTGCCTGCACACACTATAATCAAAGCAATAATGTAGTTCATATTATCCATCATACCGGATACTCTTTCGCGCATGTCCTGAATAACGGAAACAGAAATCACATTGTCCATATCGGAAATACGCGCTGCCGCNTCATGNATNTCGGCTCCTTCTTTCACATTCGCATACGCGCTCTTATATTCCGGCTCGCTGCCAAGCTGNGCCGCATATGCCTCTTTACTGATGTAAATATAATTATATACAAAGTTCTCACAGACAGCGGATATGGTTACTTCCAGACTGTTCATATCGTTATCCCTTAAAATTACTTTATCTCCCACTGTAATTCCCATATTCTCCGCCATCTTAGCAGTAAGAACCGCTTCATCTCCTGAAGGATAAGGAATCGCTTCTCCTGTCTGCGTATGAAGGCTTAGAAAATCACCGATTTCCTCTGCATTCTTGAGAATCTCCATATATACGGATTTAGTTTTGCCACCATAATCCATATCTACGCTTTCTTCATAACGATAAGCAATTCTGTCAAGAATATCTTTAGTCTNCTCTGCAGTAGTTTCTATATACGAATCCTGAACAGGATCCGAAAAAGTAATTCCGATATCAAATATCTGAACTTCATCGTACTGCAGCTCTGCAATATTTGTCACAGAATCATTGATTCCGAAACCTGTCACAAGAAGCGCCGTACAACCGCTGATCCCAAGTATCATCATGAAAAATCTCTTTTTATACCGTACAATATTACGTGCTGATACCTTATGCAAAAACTTCATCCTGTTCCAGATAAATGTAATCTTCTCTAAGAATATTCTCTTACCATTTTTTGGCGCCTTCGGGCGAATCAATTCCGCAGGCACGCTGTATAATTCGTACTTGCAGGAGAAATATACCGCTCCTACTGAGCAAACGAGCGCCGCCGCAAGTGAAAAAACAGCAATATCAAGATGAATAACATACTTGATTGCAGGCATATTATACATAATACTATACCCTTCCCAAATCACCTTAGGAAAGAGCCATGAACCGACCACACAGCCAATTATGGCGCCTATTGTCGCAGCGCTCCCGGCATAAAATAAAAATTTACCCATTATGGTTCCGTTCTTATAACCAAGCGCCTTTAATATCCCAATCTGCGTTCTCTGTTCCTCCACCATCCTATTCATGGTCGTCATACATACCAACGCCGCAACCAGAAAAAAGAATACCGGAAATACAACNGCAATCGCCTCCACGATTTCGGAATCACTCTCATAGCAGACATAACCGACATTTGTATTCCTGGTCAGCACATAATAGTCCGGTTCTTCAATATCATCAAGCTCCGCCTGAGCATCATCAATCTTCTGTTGGGCATCTGCAACTTCCTCATCAAATTCAGCTTTTGCGTCTTCATATTCCTTTTTAGCATCCGCAATCTCTTCTTTAGCATTTAAGATATCTTCTTTAGCGGTTGAGATATCTCCTTTTGACGTCTCAAGTTTCTCCTTTGCTTCATTAAGCTCCCTTTCACCTGCCAGAAGTTCCGCTTCATTCTCCGCTATTTCAGCCCTTGCCGACTCTATCTGCGCTTTTCCCGCCTGAATCTGCAGCATACTTTCCTGATACTGTTCTGCAGGCATCATAGCCGCCATTGCAAGAAGCTGTGCTTCACGCTCATTCAATTCAGCTTCCTGTTCAGCTAACATATCTTTTGCCTGCTGAATCTCCAGTTTTCCATCAGCGATTTCCTGTTCGTGATTGGCGATTTCCTGCTCACCATCGGCAATTTCCTGTTCGCCATCGGCAATTTCCTGTTCGCCGTCGGCTATCTCCTGTTCACCGTCAGCGATTTCCTGTGAAGCCGAATCCAGCTCCTCCTGTGCTTCCGCCTTCTTATCGTCAAGTTCGGTCTGAGCATCATCAATTTTTTCCTGTGCTTCTTCAATCAGACCATCATATCTTGCCTGAACAAGCGCTTCTGTCTTATCTTCTATAGCGCCTTGAATTTCGTCAATATAATCTTCATACTCGTCCGTATAAACATCATATTTCTGCTTCGCCGTCAGATATATGCCCGTAAGATAGTCACAATCAAAAGATTCTTTCGGCACACAGATAAACGCTGCAATTTTCCCATCCCCTACAGAGGTTGTACCCCTTTCAAAATTAATATAACATGGAGACTGTACAATCCCGACTATTGTATATGTCGTATTACTAAACATCTCCAGCGTATCTTCTTCATTGTTATCAGTTACCGTGATATGTGAGCCTATTGCCATTTCTCCCATCATATTGGCATCCAGAACACATTCGCCGGCATTCTGTGGCAGCCTTCCGGCCGTCACTACGATCTGATTAATGCTTTCCGGTACTGTAAAAATTTTATAAGCAGACTCATTTCCGTCTTCTATGGAGCATAAAGCATCAACAGATATAACTCCTTCCGCATCTGCCACTTCTTCCATTGCCGATAATTCTTCCACATCTTCCTGCGTAAAGCCTACGGTTGACAACAGATTAAAGTCAAAGAAATTCTTATCACTCAGGTAATCATTCTCCGTTGCTATCATCGCCGGAGTAGTCATTTTGAGTCCCACATAAAGAGCCACTCCCAGCATTACGATTGCCAGAATTGCCACATATCGTCCCAGACTTCCCTTTATCTCCCTGATGGTTGTTTTTATCATTGCACTGCTCATTTAGCCGACTCCTTGTATCTTACGCTCATATCTGTAAGAGTGTTAATCAAATATGATTACCATTCGATTTCTTCTACAGGAACAATATGTTCATTCATTTCGATTTTTTTCACAGTTCCGCTCTTTACCGTGATTATCCTGTCCGCCATCGCTGTTAATGCCTGATTGTGAGTAATGACAACGACTGTCACGCCCTCATTCCTGCATGTATCCTGTAGTAATTTAAGTACAGCTTTTCCGGTATTATAGTCCAAAGCACCCGTCGGCTCATCACATAACAAAAGTTTAGGATTCTTGGCGAGCGCCCTTGCAATCGCTACCCTCTGCTGCTCTCCGCCGGATAACTGCGCCGGAAAGTTTCCCGCACGGTCTTTTAAGCCTACCATCTCCAGAACGGTCATTGCGTCAAGAGGATCTTTGCAAATCTGCGCAGCCAGCTCCACATTCTCTAAAGCTGTCAGATTCTGTACCAGATTATAGAACTGAAAAACGAAACCTATGTCGTATCGTCTGTAAGATGTAAGTTTCTTACTGTTATAAGCCGAAATTTCCTCTCCATCCAGAAGAACTTGTCCTGATGANAGAGAATCCATACCNCCTAATATATTTAAAATCGTAGTTTTTCCGGCGCCGGATGCGCCTACCACGACGCAGAATTCACCTTTTTCAATTGTGAAATTTACGTCTTTCAGAGCTTCTATATCTACCTCGCCCATATGATATGTCTTACTTACATTCTTAAATTCTACAAATGCGCTCATTTCTACTCCTCTTTACTTTTGCTATTCTCCCTTTGTCTTTGACATTATCATATTTTAACAGGCTCACATAAGCTTTGCAAGCATAATACTTGCGATAACCCCTGATATAGTCGCTAAAATTGCTCCTGCAAGTGTATATCTGGTCTTAGTGACTTTTGCAGCCATGAAATATACCGACATTGTATAAAAAACCGTCTCCGTGCAGCTTGTCATGATGGAAGTCGTCATTCCAATCAGGGAATCCGGTCCATGGTTTTTAAATATGTCCAACACCAATCCCGTCGCCGCTGACGAGGAAAACATTTTAACCAGAATAAGAGGTATTAGTTCTGAGGAGAAACCAAAACGTTCCGTTACTCCTGAAAATAAGTTTCCNANNAAAGTAAGAAACCCTGATGCGCGCAGCACTCCCACCGCCACCATCAGACCAATCAATGTCGGCATGATCTGTATCACAGTGTGAAAACCGTCTTTTGCGCCCTTTATGAAATCTTCATAGACATTTGACTTAACCGTAAGTCCATATGCCACAATATAAAAAATAATCACGGGAATGATAATATTTGAAAAATTAGTAAAAAGCTGAGCCATAGAAATGCCTGCATAAATTCTTTCCTTACAATTTATGCAGGCCAATCATCTATTATGCCCGGTCATTTTTCCTTACACTTTTTCCTATGCTTTCGCAGAATGGCAGCTATTCTCCAATTCCATCATCCCAAGCCTCAAAGCTCCCATAATTCCCTGCTTGTCATCAAGGCTCTGTAACACAATAAAAGAATCAAGGTCTTCCAGCTCTTTTGTCTTTAAGTATCCGTTTAACAGCTTCCCAAATCTGCTGCGAATCATTGGAAGCAGTTGTTTCTGATGCATTACGCCCCCGCCCAGAATAATACGCTGCGGAGATAAAATACATGTATAATTAACAAGCGCCTGCGCAATATACTCTGCTTCCATTTTCCAGACTTCAATGTTATCTGCCAGTTCAACCGCTTTCTTTCCCCATCTTCCCTCAATAGCAGGTCCCGCTGCCAGCCCTTCAAAACAATTCTCATGGAAAGGACAAAAACCTTTATAATTATCCTCAGGCAGTTTATGAAGCAGAATATGTCCGCCCTCAGGATGCAGCATCCCATGCAGCAGTTTGCCATCAGCAATGATGCCGGCTCCGATTCCTGTTCCTATTGTGATATAGATGCAGCTATTCAGACCCTTCCCGATTCCCCATGTATATTCTCCCAGAACGGAACCGTTCACATCCGTATCAAAACCTACCGGAACATTAAGCGCTCTCTTAAATGTTCCTACCATATCAAAATTCTTCCANCCCGGTTTAGGAGTCGTCGTGATATAACCATAAGTATCAGAATTACGATTGACGTCAATCGGACCGAAACAACCGATTCCTAATGCGTCGATTCCTTTNNCCTGAAAAAANGAGAGCATCTTGGGNATNGTTATCTCNGGGGTTTCNGTNGGTATGGATGTCTGTTCNGATATTTCTCCGTTTTCATTTCCTATGGCGCANACCATCTTGGTGCCGCCGGCTTCTATTGCNCCTAATAGCATNTNGNNGTNCCTCGTTCTTTCATANATTTTAGATTATTCAAGACGTCCGTTGTACAATATANACAAATCAACGCAGGGCACGCTTGCGCTGCATTGNCGCNNGTAGCGGTACNTAAGGCTGCCAAAACACNGCAGCCTAAGTACCGACGGCNNCANAGCACCCTGCTTNTGNTATTGTNTATATTGNACAACTACATTTTTGAAATATNGAGTTTCGCAATTAGCTGAATATAATTAAGGTAAAAGGAGTTTAGAAAACTCCTNCTACTAATNNCTTATCAAATNNAGTAAAAATTCTGCTGATTTTNTNATNCAACTTCTCCTGTTGTGGGGCGTCGAAATGTTCGATTGCAAGATAATCATCATATCCTGTCGCCTTTAGCTTTTCAACAAGCAATGCAATNGGAATACTGCCTTCTCCGGCTGCAACAGATGAGAAGTTNTCTCCTCTGTCTTTACAATGCACATGCGANACTTTATCTTTGAGAAGCTCCCATGCCTCCAGAACATCTTCCCCTTGATAAACAAAGTTACCCATGTCCAGCGCATATCGCANACCGGGAATATTTTCCAGAAACCACCGAACTCCATTCATGCAAGAGAGCGGTGACTTAATATCATCAAAATCTTCAACCGTCACTGTTATTCCTGCTTCTTGTCCTATTCTGACGCAGTCACGCAGTCCTTTCGCCATGCNCTGTATTTTAGTATTGTGGTTAAAATAATCTGCAAGTTGTTCNTAGTTTCCCAATAATGCCTGCATCTCTTCCGCTTCCTCTTTTGAAAGAAATCCCGGNACNACCANAANTTTGNCGGCATGAACGTGGGCTGCCGTTNCTATATGNNTATGTATCTTCTCAAGTTCATCCCTGATATCCATATCATAGAACTCATATATACAGCTCAANCCCAATCCGGTTCTCTTNAATAATTCCANAGTATCTTCATGCTCGAGAAGATATTCCAGACGGATTTCAACAGCCTCAATGCCTGCTGCCCTAACGCCTGACAACAGTTCTTCTATAGGCTTTCCGCTCTGANTTTCTGCCTGNAAGATATGGTCGTAAAATACTGATAATTTCATGTGGATACTCAGGCTCCTTTCTCAAATTTCCACTTTTTCACATTTCATTTTCTTTCTGCCTTCGCCAAGCGGTGCGCAGAAGCGTACAGCATTAATGATTATCTGCTGTATTTCAGATTTGAAGTAAATCGGATACTCTTCATGCCCGGGCTGGAAATAGAAAATTTTTCCCATTCCACGCGAAAAAGTGCAGCCGCTGCGGAATACTTCTCCGCCAGAAAACCATCCGGTGAAAACTACATCGTCGGGCTTCGGAATGTCAAAAAATTCCCCATACATTTCTTCCTGCGGAAGTTCAATCATTTCCGGTATTCCCTTCGCTATCGGATGCGAAGGAGATATGCACCAAAGTTTCTCCTTGTCACCATGCCGCCATTTCAGAGTCATGGAGGTACCCAGAAGCCTCTTCATAATCTTGCTAAAGTGAGCTGAATGCAGGGCAATCAATCCCATTCCGCTTAATACATGGCGCTGCACGCGCTCAGCGACTGTGTCCGAAAATTCGTTCTGCAAGGCATGGCTCCATATTATCAGTACATCCGTCTCCTGCAAGACGTCTTCCGTCAATCCATGTTCCGGCATGTCAAAAGTTGCCGTCTTTACTTCAAAATCTTCTTCATTTTTCAGAAAAGAGGCAATGCAGCCATGGATGCCATCAGGATATATTTTTCTGATATTTTCGTATTCTCTTTCATGCTTATATTCATTCCAGACGGTTATTCTAATCATATGTATGTCTCCGTTATTCCTTTTCAATTTCCTCTATCGCATCAATTTTCCATTTATTACCCTCGATTTTCAGGGTTATTTTAACAATGAACCCTTCATTGCCATCTGAGTCTGTCACTACTTCTATAGTGTTATTGTCCAATTTTTTAGCTTTGTTTACAGGAAGAGTAAAAGGTGTTCCCGTTGCATAAGCATCCTGCCTATACAGTTTTCCCTCGCGCTCAATTATCAATGGGGCATCGCCATCAGTACACCACATTAATATTTTTTCAGTTTGTTCCTCTGTGTAGACATTACTAATTAATTGTATCAATTCATCAAGACTATTACAATCATTTTCCATTGAAAAATATTGCACATCATTTATTTCGATAGGTGGTTCTGAAAAATCAACGAAACCCGTGTACACTATGCTGTCTATCCTTCCATAATTGCCAATGATATCGTTTANGCTCTNATTAGCAANGCTTATGCNATCATCCGTAACCGCAGANGTNGNAAANANTATTGTTATGCTTNCNACCANTNCCACTGCAATAATAATTGCCGCGAAAGAAGTCTTCTTAATTTTCATAACCGCCGTAATTCTTTCTTCTATTGCATTTTTACTGAAATTATTACAGATTGGCATCAATCCGCCTTTCTTTTCCTCCATACTGATAAGTGTAAGAGCATACTCTGATTTTGAATCCACGCCCATTTTCCGTATTACACATTCGTCACATGCCAGTTCAATATCCCTGTTAAAAAGAATATACATTACCCAAACCACAGGATTAAACCAATGAAGGCACAGAACAAATGCAGAAATCAGTTTCATTACTATATCATATCTACAGATATGCACATATTCGTGCAGGAGAATATACTGCAATTGTTGCTTATTTTCCCAATCAGTCTTCCCAGGCATTAAAATAACNGGATGCAGGATTCCATAGGTTAAAGGTGTTTCAATCCTGTTTGACTGGCGCATTGTTATAGNTCGTTTTAACTGGTGTTCTTTAAGCCACTGCGTTATAAAAGTATCTGAGACAGGCAGAGAAGTCTTAAATATAAAAGACCAACGCATGTAGGAAATGATAAAAAATGCAGCGCAGGATATTGTTCCGACACACCATATGATAACCCATACGGAAACCATCACATTGCCTTGATCTCCTTGAGATGTCTGCGCCTGTGCGGCACTGTCGCCTATGAAAATCTGCCCGTTCTGTGTTGTCTGTATATAATCCGTTACATCCACATCGCTCACAGCCTCTCTGACAGGTGTACTACGNTTCACTAATGAATACACACTCANCNTTGANGGAATGGAAAACGGAACCANTAATCGTAAAAGCACAATACNCCATAATNCNAAAAATGTTCTTTTAGGCAATTTATTAATAGATACTGCGCGTACCACTATCACTGCCAGAATAAGTATTGCTCCGTAAAAACTCATTTGCAATAAATTCATTTTACGCCATCCCCCGACTATCTACGNAATAAATATATNAATGGTGGTCATCCTTGTGGTGCTGACCGGAATGGCTCTGTGCCGTATGATGCTGCGTCGTTCCACTTACAGTACTCGTTCCACTATGGTGATGGCTTGCTATCGTGCAATCCAGAGCGCAATTATGATGATGCTCATAATCNCCACAATCCAGCGGGCAGTCGTGGTGATGGGTTACGTCCGNGCAGTNAGGGTCACTGCAGCCCATTCCGCTGACAAAAGAAACATTGGTAACCGTCACAGAAGCNGNATNATTCTCCTGCTCACCGGCATCTCTCAAACCTGTGATTTCACCGTTTTCATAGACAACAAGCAGTTCAATTGCATTTTCATCATATATACCTTCGCNGCTTCCCGAATGCTCAGCAATCCATAATCCTTCCTTTTTATCATAAATCGATTTTACCTCTTTACCATCAAAATACATTTTGTAATCATCAGTGGCAAAGTCATACTGATAGGTCAGTCCAAACGGTACATAAGGAGCTAAANTACGGTCCCATTCCTCCTGTCGTTCTTTCAGCCATTCCGCCATATCTTCCTCCGGAAGCTCGCCCAGCGGTCTAAANGCATACTGNATTTCAATATCCAAGTCACTTGTNNTCCACATNTTNGTGATANTATTAACCTCTTCATCAAGAAGNNTCTGCATGAATTCCNCATCTCGCAAATCACTTATTGTCATGTCATCCAAAATATCANTCATTTCCTCCATCGCCATCCTGCGTGATAAATCATAGTCCTCGACCGTNAGCGCNTCAGCGTCTAAAATCTCCAGNGTAAGNGTATATTCTACGGCAGCATTATCTGACGCCTGNNGATAATTGGCNGNNGCATATCCGCCAAACTCATTTAANTTCCACCTTTCTATAGCAAGCGGGTTTAATATATAAAACAGAAAATACGCAGTCTCATCACTGTCTTTCATTTCATAAAGCTTTTCACTATTTGAAAAACGCTCTAATAAATCTTGGTATTCAGCTGTGTCTGTAAGCTCCCGNACTTTATTATGATAGTCCGAAACAGACATNCTTTCATAACCATCAAACTGTAATGCCATCAGCTTTTCNTACTCTTCATCTGAAAAGTCTGTAGTTGATACTTCAATACTTTGCTTATCANCCGGAAAGTCTGTCGCAGATGCTTCAATATTCTGCTTATCATCCGAAATATTTGTCGCAGATGCCTCATCACTTTTCTTATTATTCGTGACTGCAGACGTAGCAAATGCTGTCGTCACGCTTGTAACTAATACTACTGCGGCAATAATCGCCGCGAAAGAAGTCTTCTTAATTTTCATAATCGCTGTTATCCTTTCTTCTATTGCGTTTTTACTGAAATTGTTACAGAGTGGCATCAAACCGCTTTTCTTTTCCTCCATGCTGATAAGGGTAAACGCATACTCTGATTTTGAATCCTCGCCTAATTTCCGTATTACGCATTCGTCACATGCCAATTCTATGTCCCTGTTAAAAAGTATATACATTACCCAAACCATAGGATTGAACCANTGAACACACAAGGCAAGCGCAGAAATCAGTTTAATTACAATGTCATACCGNCAGATATGCACATATTCATGTAAGAGAATATACCGCAGTTGCTGNTTATTTTCCCAATCAGTCTTCCCGGGCATTAAAATAACCGGATGTAAAATTCCATAGGTTAATGGTGTTTCAATCCTGCCTGACTGACGTATCTTTATGGGTCGNTTTANCCGATGTTCGCCCAGCCACTGCGNTATAAAANTATCTGAAACAGGCAGAGAAGTCTTAAACTCAAAAGACCAGCGCAGGTATGAGAATATAAAAAATGCGGCGCATAATATTNTTCCGATACACCATATGATAACCANNGCNGANACATGCACATCGCTCTGTGCTTGAGGAATCTGTGCTTGTTGAGGAATCTGTGTCTGTTCCGTACTTCCGCCTATGAAAATCTGCCCGGTCTGAGCTGTCGGAATAAAATCCGTTACCGTCACATCGCTCACAGTTTCTCTGACAGGTGCAGTGCGGTTCACTAATGAATACACACTCAACGTTGAAGGAATGGAAAACGGAACCAATAATCGTAAAAGCACAATACTCCATAATACCAAAAATGTTTTTTTAGGCAATTTATTAATAGATACTGCACGTACCACTATAACTGCCAAAATAAGTATTGCCCCGGAAAAACTCATTTGCAATAGGTTCATTTTATAACCACGCTCCTTTCTCANACAGTAAATTTCTAATTTTCAGAATTTCACTCCAACTCCCTGACTATCTGTTTAAGTTTTTCAATCTGTTCAGCTGAAAGCTTTTTTCTGCCAATAAGTGCNGCNAACAGNTTGTCAACAGAGCCGTCATAAATTTTGTCAATCAGTTCTTTCGTNTCCGCTTCCTGCACGTCTTCTTTCGGAATAAGCGCATGGCATACAAAATTNGGCTCAGANCGCTCAATCGCACCCTTTTTCATACAACGTTTAATAAGTGTGTAGGTCGTATTTTTATTCCAGCCCAGTTCCNTGTTCAGNATATCTGCAATATNCTTCGCCGGTACGTCGCCTTCATTCCAAAGTACACTCATAACTTTTAATTCCGAATCAAACAGTTTAATCGTTTCTTCGCTCATTTTNAATTTCTCTCTTTCTGTAAGACTGTAGTAGTATTGTATATTTAGACTACCNCAGTCTTATGTTTTTGTCAAGGGTCTTTTTAAATTTTTACTCATAGAAAAATAGAATCGAAAAATAGTATTGAAAAATAGTATTGAAAAAAATATTGTGTTAATGTACAAAATAACATACAATAAGAGTATAATAGTATTTATATCCATAATATTAGTGTTCATTTAATAATAGTTCATATTGAAGAAGGGTATGACGAATGGCAAATTTATATAATGTTACAGCTACTATTGATGAAAGACTACAGATTATCAGGGCTGATAAGGATTTTTATGAATACATAGGCTTTGAAAATTTTGTGTCTCTTGCTGAAAATATACATCCGGATGACTTGGATTCCCTCAGGCAGGCAGTTTCGCATCTTCATATCGATGAGCCTGTCATGCTTGTGCTCCATTTTTTGACTATTGAAAAGAAGTACCATCATGTCCTNACTGAACTTTCTAAGTTTTCGCTTGAAGGTGAAGAGAAGGATTTTATCGAAATCAGGATTCTGGATATAGATATTCTTGATGAAAATCTTGACGCTCTCTATAACGAAAATCATATTAATGATGAATTTATGGATATTTGGCAGGAATACCTNTTTTTGTATGATATAAAAAAAGATTATTTCCAGATTTTTACCGGCGGAAAATTAAACAGGGTATTNTCTTTCCGTGGAACGCTTGATAAATTCCGCGAAGTTATGATAAAGGGCGAATATGTGAAAAAGGAACACATTCCGGACTTNAACGATATGTGTGAAAACATTGCAAGCGGAACTAAGAATTTTGAACATAAGCTGCTTTTTTTAGATAAATCAATAGACCCGGAACGGGATATTCACTTTATAAAAGGNCGAACCATTTTAAATTCCCATAATGAACCTATTGTGCTCGGCTGCATCCAATGTCTTGACAATTCCAGTTCAAGAAGAAGTGAGTATCTGCACAGTGATTACGATAAAGATGTTACAACCGGTCTTCTCACCAAAAAAGCAATTATCGAATACACGGAAAATCTTTTACATCGTAAACCAAAGCATAATGTAAACATCTGTATATTGGATATTGATAATTTCAAACAGGTTAATGATACTCTGGGACATTTATTCGGAGACGAAGTTCTTGCCACTGTATCTGAAATTATCAAAAATACGGTTGCCGGCAACGGTCTGGTAGGCAGAATCGGCGGAGATGAAATATTCATTGTCTTGGAAGGTTTAAATTATCTTTCTGACCTGCGTGGAATACTCCGCAGTGTCAGAAGTAATGTGGAATGGGCATATAAAGACCGCAAGGATATCCCGAAGGTTACCTGCTCTATCGGCGTATCAACCTATCCTACAGATGCGCTTGTTTATGATGATTTGTTTAAGATTGCCGATAAAATGCTCTATCGTGCCAAGCAAAAGGGTAAGAACCGTTATATTATTTACGAACAGCCTGTTCATGGGGATGTACTATCCGAAGGCGCTCCCGTAAGCTCTCCTGTAAGTACAGAGCAGAAAAAGAACAAACAGCAACTTGTCATGAGGATGCTGGAATATCTGCCTCGTCAGTCAGGAGTCCCTTTTAGTACGGTTCTGCGGGATGTTGGCAATATCTTTGATTTAGATGAGATATATCTATTCTACGGAGATATTCAAAAGGTTATGATGGAAAACTACTGGAATGCAGAGGGCAAAGAAGCTCCTGCCGAACCATCTATAAATTATGTAAACGAGGATAACTTCGTCCACATTTATAACGAACACGGCATGGCGGTAATTGACAAGATTGATATGATAAAACCATTGTGTCCCCAGACATACGATTATTTGGCCAAACAGGGTGTAAAAGTAGCATTAGTTTATAAAATGAACTTAGAAAAACATGAAGGATACATTGCTTACTATAAAAAAAGAGAAATATCCAGGAAATGGTCCGAAAGCGATATTTCAAATCTTACATACATAAGCAAATCCATTGAACTTATTTTTAATGATAAGTAATATAAACATAGCTCATCTGCATTGATTGCTTAAGTTCGCAGATGAGCTATATTTTCTTTTTATACTTGCTTAAAACGGCTTACTTCAATATTAAGACGTCTGGAAATCTCCTGATTTCCTGTCGTCTCCTGTTGTATCTCCCCAATTGCTGTTGCCAAAGTCACTACACTGTCCGCAACGTTTGTAACGCCTCTCGCGTTGTCCTCCACCACGGTGGAAATATCATTAATTCCGGAATTCATTGCTTCCATTGTCTGATTAATCTCAGTCGTATTGGTCGCAAATACCTCAAAAATTTCATTGACATTATCCGCATCCTGCTCATACTGATCCACTACTTCCACAAAATCGTCATAATCTTTCATTACGTTCTCATCAATAAACTTAAGTATGGCTTCTGCATTTTCTGCCAGTCTCCCAACAGCTTCCGTTACAATGTCACTGATGTTTTGGATATTATTTGCTGTCTGCGTGCTGCCATCTGCAAGCTGTCTGATTTCTCCTGCCACAACGGCAAATCCCTTACCCGCTTCTCCGACTCTCGCCGCTTCAATAGAAGCATTTAGCGATAAGAGATTGGTCTGATTGGTAATTGCCAGAATTTCCTCTGTCATTCCATTTATCTGCTGAACGCTTTGGCTGTCTTCCAATGCTTTTTGCAATTTTTCCCGAATCTCTTCGATGGTTTTAGAAGTATTATTCTTGCCATCCAAAGTCCTGCGATACATCTGGGCAGCATGCTCTTTAATATTCCGCACCAAAGTGGCGCCATCTTTAACGTAGTTGTCCATCTGCTGTAACTCATTTAATATCTCATTACTGCCGGTTGAAAGCTGTCCGAGTGTAGCAGCTATTTCTTCCATGCTTGCCGCCATATCTTCCATAGTCTCGGATACATTATTGACATTCTCTTTAGAATCCGTAATCTGGCCCATTACAATTTGTACTGACTTTTCCATATTGTCGGATTCCTCTTTCAACTTTCTTATAATGCCTTGAAGCTGTTCTATAAAATGATTAATGCCTGAAGCCATCTGTCCAATCTCGTCACTCGTACTAATCGGTATTCTTTCTGTCAGATCCCCTTCATTAGCATCAATCTTATTCGTAATTCCCTTTAGTGCCGCACCTGATACTTTCGCAGGCTTCACTACTGTACGGGAAACATTCAACGTCGTAATTCCCGCAATAAGAATAAATACAGCTATAAGAATATAATCAAATGTCGCGGTGCCGCTGATCTTAATCTCACTGTGCCTCATTGCGTCAGCCGCTTTTTCTGTCACAAGATCCTCATATGCATTCTTTGCTTCTTCTACCGGTGTTTTTACAGAAAGGATATTGTTGACCATATCCCATAAGGCATCATCATCGCCCGCTATTGCTTTATCATAAATCTCATTGCCATAATCCAGAAAAATATCCATGACATCCTGATAAGCTTCATATCCGGTTAGCAATTCCGCGTCGTTGGATTCTGAACTTAATATGTATACATCATTCATATAACTGCCTGTACTCTGCATCGCACCCTGAAGCTGTTCTGTCAGAGTTTCTCTCTGTTCAGTGTCTTTCTTCAGATAAATCAGATTAGCATATAACTGAACCTGCTGATATGCAGAAGCCGTATCACCTATTGATTTCTCCAATTTCAAATACACATTTCCAAGATTATTGTTGTATTGNCGAATGACCCCTAATGCCATTACATCCAAAAAGACTGTCACCACATACAAAACTCCAAGAATAGCTAACGCTGCATATACCTTAANTCCGATTTTCTTTTTCATTCCTACCGCCCCTTCTTTAGCATACATCAATTCACCTACGGATTAAGTATAACATAATTAACAGAAAAACAGAATGATAATTTTCAGTTTTTTGATATTTTTGATGCTATAAAAATTACATTTCAAATTTTTCTATCCTACATTGATGTTTTCTACTTTTCTTCTCATAAATGATTCCTATAAGCAAAATATTTCCTTTATACTCTTTAAGNGCTGACACATATCCTTTACTTTTAATCTGACCNATTGCTCCCTCTGCAGTTTTATTCCATTTTAGTTCCACAACCAATGCCGGATTTAAAGATGNACGTTTGGGTANGAAAANNATATCGGCAAATCCNTTTCCTGTCGGCAATTCTCTTACAAGAGTNTAGTCTCTGCATGCACTATAATATGCCAATGTAATCACACTNCTCAAAGAAATCTCATTGTTATATATCAGACNGGAAGAACTTTGCATATGGACTTCTTGTATCATCTGTGCAACAACCTTTTCATTCATCTCCAAAGTTGCCTTAAGTAAAGCTTCCGATGCATCAACCGCCTTNATTACTTCTTCCCACCCATCATTTCTAATTGCNCGCAGAAANACACTCCTTACCTCATCATTTGGAATAAAAACTTTTCTTGTTTTACTATCATAAGCCAGATATCCCATATGAATTAATAGGGTAATAACATCATCTGCAGACTTAAATGAAGTAATATCGTTTTGAAACGATTCCACGTCAATACTACANNCNTGNTCTCCCAGCATGTCTACAATCAATTGNCTTAGCCCATCAAAATCCATTGCAATATACGTCATCAAAGACTCATACGTCTCTGTTCCAGACCAGTAATTCCCAAATTCCCTGTTATCTATAGCTTCAATTACAGAATTAGGACTATAAACATGTCCTATCTTTTCAAAATAATATCCGTCATACCATCTTTGCATCTCTTTAAATGGCATGTCATATTNTTTNCAAATAGACCTTACCTCTGTCTCCGTAAATCCAACATATTCCGCCATCTGTCTNGGGCTGACCATTGTATGNTCCCGAAAATTATTTAAAGCTGATTGTGTGCCGTATTTCTTAATTGGTAAAATTCCTGTAATATAAGCAAGCTTTAAAAAAGCTCCCGATGGTGTTCCTTTAAACAGCCCTCTTAANAGATTGATATATTCTTTCTGAAGATTTTCATTATTTTTGTCCTCTCGGAACAGACAATCCCATTCATCAATAATAATGATAAACTGTTCCTTTGTCATAACATTAATTTTTGCCAATACCGATGGCAATGAAATGTCAACGTCTTGAACATATTCGGAGTATTCCTCTCTTAACTCAGCTATCACCTGTTCTTGAATATAACTCACGACTTTAAGANTTGAATCTCTCTTCATTTCCTCAAGNGCATTTCCGTACATCCACTGGATATCCAAAAAGATTACATTATACTTATTTAAATGTANTTTAAAAAATTCATTCTGACTTATTTTAAGTCCTGCGAACAGCTTTTCAGAATGACATCCTTTACTGTAATACGCCGCCAACATGGTTACTGCCATTGTTTTTCCAAACCTTCTTGGTCTGCTNGAACAAATCAATGGTCTGTCTTTTCCGATACGGCTATTCGTATATTTAATCAATTCCGTCTTATCAACATATAGTTCAGAATTAACAGAAACCTCAAACTGTTCATTTCCCGGATTTAAATATATTCCCATGCTTACACACTCCCTNCTATTTTAAATGCATTCTAAACATAACAATAATAATCATTTTGTGCAATACTTTTATTAATGCACNTATTGATATCCTCCTCGCGTTTAGCATTCCAATCTTTGGGATAATATGTCGCTTCAATCATAGTAAGTGTAAGTCCCGCTATTTTTGATATAAATACAGGATTAATCATATTATCAACCATCATTTGAATTACCATATTTTTAATCGGCTCTACAGCCAATGTCTTTTTATTTTTGCGTTCATCCTCCATTACCCCAAAGTCCTGTGCGNCATTATAAAGCCACGCATTAAGACTTTCTACCCGGAATTTACCCTTATATTTGTATAAANACTCAAAAAAATTATCCTCTTCTTTAATNGGCTCTTTNTTTTTAGATTCTGCATATTTNAATGCAGCACACAAATCCCTTGACAAACCACAAGGTATATTGACATCTATACCATTTATAAGTAATTTTTTATAATCTTCTGTGATATCTGATTTTTTTATACTTGTAATCACACCTCTTTTGGCTGGCGCAATTAATGTCAGNTTAATAAACAGTCTTAAGATTATTCTTTGAAGATGTCTTTCTTCTTCTCTGATTCCGGCAGANTCATTCTGAAAATTATCAATAGCTTTATCCAGTTCAATTANAATAGTTTTNATATCTTCACATTTATAGCTTCCTCTCTCTANAGGTTCCAACAAGCTATACTTCTCAACAATTTCATCCTTAAACTTACTGTAATTATAATNCGAAAAAATATCAGTTGCTTTACCAGACTCACTTAAATAGTCGTAGAAGCTTTTAACCGACTCAAGNTGNGACTCCATAGTTNATCTGGAATTAAGTTCGCCTTCATTATGATAATATCGGATACATTCCTCAACTATATTTATATTAATTCTGGCAGGTGCATTNGATAGCTCTACATCCGGCAAACTTAAATACTTCACAAATTTATTGATATGATTTCGATAAACATGATTTTTGTTAAGTAAATCTTTACGTTCTTCAAAAAATTCATTTTTGAATTTTTGCATTACATCCATTTCTATTCCTCCAAGCAAAATATTATNGNNAAAAAATANTTGAANNNTCAATTTCATTGTAGTTTNTTTATTATATACTGTCAATNGTGNTTGCANATATAAAANCGGAGANCCTCANGCTCTCCGCCTNNCATNCNTCACCTTACAAAACACCACCGCCACCGCCGTACTNATAAACGTCGCCACAATNGCCGGTGCAATNACNGCAGTNGGATTCACNCTNCCNTACTGCTGCCTGTATACAATCATATTNACCGGAATNAGCTGCAAAGAAGAAATATTCAAAATCAAAAAATCGCACATTTCTTTCGACGCCTTCCGTTCTTTTTTGCCAAAAACCACATCAGAAAGATACTCCTGATTGCCACGCTCCGCCTCCAAATTTGCCAGTTCTTCCATCGCCTTAAGCCCCCCTTGTGTCAAGATAATGACACGAACTTTTTTTAATTTTTTTTGGAAAACTGTTGTTGTTTGTCAGGTAAAAAATATTTAACTCCCATACGCAAATTTAAAGACAACTTGCAATCAACCCCATTCCGCTAAAATGCATTCCGCTCTACAGCATTCTGGTAAATATAGCAATACACGTAAAAAGCAGGATATGTCTCATAAAGGCTTCCTGCTTTTTACAACTACTGTATTTAAAATGTCAGATTGAAAAATTTCTCACTTCTTCCTGCGAAAGTTCAACCAGCTTTTTTCCACATTGCTTTGCATATCTTGAAAGTTCAAGTAAATTCACATGACAAGATGGTGCATTAACATATGGATCAGGCTGTTCATAATAGCTTGGGGCAATGACCAAATTTTCCATAAATTTAGGTTTCATTCCATTCATAATGATACACCTCCAATAACTTT
>JAAUZS010000013.1 GCA_014804495.1 Lachnospiraceae bacterium | reverse complement strand
AAGAATATGAAGAGATGTTTACGCCGCCAACCATGCCGGCGCTTACAGATAACTCTTGGGATGGTGCCCATACGCGGGCTTATGTGAAAATTCAGGATGGATGTAATCAGTTCTGTTCTTATTGCATAATTCCATATGCAAGAGGACGGGTAAGAAGCCGTCGTGAAGAAGATATCCTGTTGGAAGTGTCTGAGCTTGTAAAAAGGGGCTGTAAAGAAATTGTGCTTACAGGCATTCATATCAGTTCTTACGGAGTGGACAGAGGGGGCTCTGAGTTATTGCGGCTTTTGTGTAAGTTGGATGCTGTGGATGGCTTGAAGCGTATCCGCTTAGGTTCTTTGGAACCGGGGATTATTACGGAGGAATTTGTGCAGAAGCTCAGCTTACTTCAAAAAATATGTCCACACTTTCATCTGTCGCTGCAAAGCGGGTGTGATGAGACGCTGATGCGTATGAATAGACATTACACTACAGGGGAATACTTGGAAAAAGTGGCTCTATTACGGAGATATTTTATAAGACCCGCAATTACAACTGATGTTATCGTGGGCTTTCCGGGTGAGACCGAAGAAGAATTTGCATGTACGGAAAACTTTCTTGACCGGGTACATTTTTATGAAATGCATATATTTAAGTATTCCAAGAGGCAGGGCACGAGGGCGGCTTCCATGAAAAATCAGGTTCCCGAAGAAGTCAAGTCCGAGAGAAGCAACAGGCTTATGCAGTTGGAAAGGCGAATGTCCAAAGAATATAGACAGAGTTATATCGGGCAAGAAGTAGAAGTGCTGTTTGAAGAAGCCAAAGCAATAAACGGACATACTTATCAGATAGGGCACACCGGAGAATATGTGAAGGTGGCTAAAGAAACAAAAGATGATCTAAGTAATTGTCTGATGACGGAAAAAATTACAGCATTCTTAACGGATGACATACTTGTAACCATGTAGAGAATAAACTGAGTGATAAAATAGGTTATAGTATACATATGGTAAAGTATGAATTAAGGCTGAACTGTTACGAAATTTGAGAATGAATGATTGAATTTTATTCCCAGATAGAGTATGATAACAGAAATAGTACTTATGGATACCATCTTTGTAATGAAAATGGATAAAAAGGGGAGTGATCAAAGATGCAGGATATGGGAAACACACAATTTTTTAGGGTGGAGACAGAACCGGAGACAGGTGTAAAGCTTGTGCTCGCAACTGTATATGAAGCGCTTACGGAGAAAGGCTACAATCCTGTCAATCAGATCGTAGGCTATATTATGTCAGGAGACCCCACTTACATTACAAGCCATAAGAGCGCGAGAAGCCTTATTATGAAGGTAGAACGGGATGAACTGGTAGAAGAAATGCTGAAAGAGTATATTAAGAATTCTCTTAAGAAGAATTGACTTGGCATTAGGTACGGATTATGAGAATAATGGGTTTGGACTATGGTTCCAAGACAGTGGGAGTGGCTGTCAGTGATCCGCTTTTGATGACTGCACAAGGTGTTGAGATTATCAGAAGAAAAGAAGAAAATAAACTGCGTCAGACATTGGCGCGTATTGAAGAGTTGGCTGTTCAGTACGAGGTGGGAGAAATTGTTCTTGGTCTTCCCAAGAATATGAATGATACGATAGGTGAAAGAGCGGAGCTTTCCTTGGCATTTCAGGAGAAGCTGGAGCGCAGGACGGGACTGCATGTAATTATGTGGGATGAGCGGCTTACGACTGTTGCGGCAGACAGAGCAATGATGGAGGCCGGCATCAGGCGCGAGCATCGGAAGGACTATGTGGATAAGATAGCCGCAGTTCTGATTTTACAGGGATATCTGGACTATCTTGCAGACAGGAAGAATGCTTAACAGGAAAGGCATGGATATTTTAATGGAGAAAATAGTTTTCAGACCGGAAGGCGAAGAAGCGGCAGAATTTTATGTTCTGGAACAGACGAGAATAGGCGGTATTGATTATATTCTGGTGACGGACACAGAAGAGGATGACGGAGAAGCGTTAATTTTACGGGATATGTCACGACCCGGAGAAGCAGAGGCGCTTTATGAAATCGTGACAGATGATGAAGAACTTAAAGCAGTTGCAGGAGTATTCGGAAATATGCTGGAAGATATCGAATTATCTTAAGCGTATATCGGAATGCTGTGCATGCGTTAAAAGATGAGGGAAAAACGTGCGAAAAATAATTAAAGAAGAAAGGATGGTTATCGTTTGAAAAAAAATGAACAGGTAAAGGCTTCAAACCTGAAGGTTATACCATTGGGAGGTTTGGAGCAGATCGGGTTGAACATTACTGCCTTTGAGTATGAGGACAGTATTATTGTTGTGGATTGCGGATTGTCGTTTCCGGAAGACGAGATGTTGGGAATCGATTTAGTAATTCCGGATATTACTTATTTGAAAGATAATATTGATAAGGTTAAAGGATTTATGATTACACATGGGCATGAGGACCATATCGGTGCGCTGCCTTATGTACTGAAAGAAATAAATGTGCCGGTTTATGCTACAAAGCTGACAATGGGTATAATTGAAAACAAACTGAAAGAACATGACTTAATGAACAATACAAAGCGTAAGGTCGTTAAGTTTGGACAGTCCATTAATCTGGGACAGTTCAGGGTTGAGTTTATCAAGACCAATCACAGTATAGTGGATGCTGCGGCGCTGGCTATTTACTCTCCGGCAGGAGTAGTTGTTCATACGGGAGATTTTAAAGTAGACTATACGCCGGTATTTGGTGATGCTATTGACTTGCAGCGCTTTGCTGAGATTGGAAAAAGGGGCGTTCTCGCTCTAATGTGTGACAGCACGAATGCAGAACGGCACGGCTTCACACCATCCGAAAAAACAGTAGGCAAGACTTTTGACTCTCTTTTTTCAGAACATAGGGATACAAGAATTATTATTGCAACATTTGCATCTAATGTAGACAGAGTACAGCAGATTATTAATTCGGCATATAAGTTTGGAAGAAAAGTGGTTGTAGAAGGCCGCAGCATGGTAAATATCATAGAAACGGCATCTAATCTTGGGTATTTGAATATTCCGGATCAGACGTTAATTGATGTTGAACAGCTGAAAAACTATCCGAATGAAAAGACCGTTATCATTACTACGGGCAGCCAGGGTGAAAGTATGGCGGCTTTAAGCCGTATGGCAGGCAGCATACACAGGAAAATTTCTATCGTGCCGGGAGATACGGTTATTTTTTCTTCAAATCCTATACCGGGAAACGAGAAAGCGGTTACAAATGTAATTAATGAACTGTTGATGAAGGGCGCGGACGTTATTTTTCAGGATGTTCATGTTTCAGGACATGCATGTCAGGAAGAAATTAAACTTATGTATACGCTGCTGCGCCCTAAATATGCGATTCCGGTACATGGGGAATATAAACATTTAAAGGCTCAGGCTAAAATAGCTAACGAACTTGGCATCGATAAGGAGAATATTTTCATTTTACATTCGGGTGATGTGTTGGAAATCAGTGAAGAACAGGCTGAGGTGACAGGTAAAGTACCCGTAGGCGCTATTCTGGTAGATGGTCTGGGAGTAGGAGATGTCGGAAATGTTGTTTTGAGGGATAGGCAGCACCTGGCGGAAGATGGTATTATGATTGTTGTGATGGCTCTTGATTCATATGGAAGCCAGCTTGTATCGGGACCGGATATTGTATCAAGGGGATTTGTTTATGTCAGGGAATCTGACGAACTTCTGGAAGAAGCAAGGTTGTTGGTAGATAACGCAGTTGAGGGATGTTTAAGTAAAGGCCAGACTGATTGGGGGAAATTAAAGTCTACGATTAAAGATGTGCTTAGTGATTTTGTATGGAAGAAAACACAGAGGCGTCCGATGATATTACCGATTATTATGGAAGTCTAATGATACGAGAGGGAGAAGACATCATGGCAGACAGCATTGTGACAAAAGCTACCGAGAATTTTGTTCAGGAGATTATGAAAACCGATATTTACAAAGAATATGATTTGCAAAAAAGGAAACTTAAAGAACAGCCGGAGCTGTTTGAAAAAGTCAGGGAATTCAGGCAGAAGAACTTTGCCTTGCAGAATACGGATGCACAAGGCGATGAATTGTTTGACAAGCTGGACGCATTTGAGAGAGAAAATGAAAAATTCAGAGAGNATCCGNTGGTAGACAATTTCTTAAGAGCGGAACTTGCGTTTTGCCGTATGATGCAGGAAGTNAATGTGTGGATTATGGCAGGATTGGATTTTGAGTAAAACTCTGAACCATAGGTTCAGTNGGGAGGTTATAGATGGACATAAAGCAAATAATAGGTTCAATCGTGGAAACTTGCATCAAAATAGTGGCGGCGGTCTTTATTGTCATGTTTGTCTACAATACGGCTATAAAGGCTTATGATTACGGATACAGAGTCTTTGCCGAGGAACCGATGACTTTTGGAGAAGGCCGGACAATCAGCATTTATGTAAAAAGTGAAGATTCCGTGAAAGATATAGGCGAAACACTTCAGGAAAAAGGACTTATCAGGGATGCAAACCTATTCTTTATACAAGAGCTTCTTTCGGAATATCANGGAATGATTGTGCCCGGAATTTATGATCTGAATACTTCTATGAAGGTAGAAGAAATGNTGGAGATTATGACAGCGGACTATGTAGAAGCGGAGGAAGAGGATGATAGTAAATGAGCGCACGGTAGCATTTATTAATTCTCTGGATCCGGGAAATACTCCTTTTTTAAATGAAATAGAAAAGGAGGCCAAAAAGACCGATGTGCCGATAATTCGGACCGAGATGCAGAGCTTCATCAAGCTGCTGCTTGCAATGAAAAAGCCTATGTCCATTCTGGAAGTCGGATGCGCCATNGGCTTTTCTACTTTATTAATGAGTGAGTATGCACCTAAGGGCTGCAAAATAACTACTATAGAGAAATATGAAAAAAGAATTCCGGTTGCAAAAGAAAACTTTAAGCGTGCAGGTAAGGAAGACAGTATCACTCTGCTGGAGGGAGATGCGTTGGAATTGCTGCCGAAGTTAGACGGTGTTTATGATTTGATTTTTATGGATGCCGCTAAAGGACAGTACATAAATTTTNTGCCGGAAGTGTTACGACTGATGCCGGAGGGCGGTATTCTTTTATCCGATAATGTGCTGCAGGATGGGGATATCATTCAGTCCAGATATGCAGTGACAAGAAGAAATCGAACGATACATACCAGAATGNGGGACTATTTATATGAGTTGAAACATCATCCNCNGCTTACGACGGCTGTTCTGCCGGTAGGAGATGGTATTACGGTGAGCGTAAAGATATAGGCGGTATGCTGTAATCGGGTTCACAANGTAAGAAGGGAGTAAGATTATTGATATGAGAAAACCGGAGCTGCTGATTCCGGCGGGGAGTCTGGAAGTGCTTAAGACAGCGGTCATATATGGAGCTGACGCNGTTTATATTGGCGGAGAAGTTTTCGGACTGCGTGCTAAGGCGAAAAATTTCACTAAAGAAGAGATGCTAAAGGGAATTGANTTTGCNCATAAATATGGAGTNCGCGTACACATAACGGCAAATATTCTGGCGCATAATAACGACATTGAAGGCGCGGCGGAATATTTTAGAGAATTAAAAGAAATGAAACCGGATGCTATTATTATTGCGGACCCCGGTATGTTCATGCTGGCAAAGGAAATCTGCCCTGAAATAGATATCCATGTATCCACACAGGCCAACAATACCAATTACATGACTTACCGGTTTTGGCATGAACAGGGNGCAAAGAGAGTCGTATCCGCAAGAGAACTTTCCCTTCGTGAGATTAAGGAAATNCGTGAGAAAATACCNGAGGAGATGGAGATTGAGAGTTTCATACATGGCTCNATGTGTATCTCCTATTCCGGACGCTGTCTTTTGAGCAATTATTTCACCGGAAGAGATTCTAATNANGGAGCCTGCACGCATCCATGCCGTTGGAAATATGCAGTAGTAGAAGAAACCCGCCCGGGAGAGTATCTTCCTGTCTATGAAAACGAGAGAGGGACATACATTTTCAATTCCAAGGACTTGTGTATGATAGAACATATTCCNGAAATGATAGATGCGGGAATCGACAGNTTCAAGATAGAGGGAAGAATGAAGACCGCGCTCTATGTTGCTACTGTCGCACGTACGTATCGCAGGGCAATAGACGACTATCTGGAATCGGAGGAGAAGTACCGCGCTAATATGGATTGGTATCAGGATGAAATATCCAAGTGNACATACCGCCAGTTCTCGACAGGNTTCTATTTTGGCAGACCGGATGAAACGACACAGATTTATGATAACAATACNTATGTAATTGAATATGTTTATCTTGGAATTGTGGATTCTGTTGAAGAAAAAGGACTTGCAAGGTTCAGACAGAGGAATAAATTCTGCGTGNGAGATGAAATAGAGATTATGAAACCGGACGGCAGGAATATTCCGNNTAAGGTGCTGCATATGTATAATGANGAGGGGGAAGAGGTGGAAAGCTGTCCACATGCGGGACAGATTATTGATATCGAGTTGTCACAGGCTCCGGAGAAGTATGATATTATGAGGATGAAGAAACAATAAATTCANGTTTCTCTTANTTGTTCATTTCANGGNTTATACCNGAGTTGAGGTATATAATAACTTTTGTGTAATATGAACATATGATATTATACAAAAAACATAATTTTTCGCAAATTATACAAAGTTCAAATATGGGTATTGCATTTTCNGGAAAACAAGAGTATCTTAAAGAAAGGGTCGATGACCGATTATAAATTGAATAATAACCAAACATATGGTATTTTGAACGAAGATGTTCCAAAGTTTTTTTGGAGCATTTTTTTACTGTAATACCGGGAAGGGAAGGGTGTTAAGAATGAGTGAAGTTTTTAATGTGGAAGAAATTTTTGCAAAGAACTTGTTTACACTTACCAAGATGAGAGAACGGCTTACAAAGGGTGCTTACAAAGAAGTGGTAAGGGTTATGAACGAGGGCGGTGAGCTGTCCATGGACATTGCGAATGTCGTTGCGAAAGCCATGAAGGACTGGGCTGTGGAAAACGGTGCGACGCACTATACACACTGGTTCCAGCCTTTGACGGGTATTACGGCTGAGAAGCATGATGCTTTTGTAACACATCCGGATGAGGTTGGTAATATGTTGACAGAGTTTTCCGGAAAAGAGCTTATAAAGGGTGAGCCGGATGCCTCATCTTTCCCTTCGGGTGGACTTCGTGCAACTTTTGAGGCGAGAGGATATACGGCATGGGATATTACCTCCCCTGCATTCTTGAAAGAGTCATCATGCGGACCTGTCCTTTGTATTCCTACCGCATTCTGTTCTTATACAGGTGAGGCGCTGGATAAAAAGACGCCGCTTCTGCGTTCTATGGAGGCGTTGAGTCAACAGGCGCTTCGCATTGTCCGTTTATTCGGAAATACGGAAGCTACCAAAGTCGTATCAAGCGTAGGGCCTGAACAGGAATATTTTCTTGTAGATGAAGGCTTATATATGAAGAGAACGGATCTGATGTTTGCCGGACGTACACTTTTCGGTGCACCTGCACCAAAGGGGCAGGAGATGGAGGACCATTATTTCGGCGTAATCAGAGAACGTGTCGGCGGGTTTATGAAAGACCTGAATAAGGAACTTTGGAAGCTGGGAGTTACAGCTAAAACACAGCATAACGAAGTTGCGCCCGCACAGCATGAACTGGCGCCAATCTATGAGACGGCTAATATTGCGGTAGACCACAACCAGATCGTAATGGAAACAATGAAAAGAGTCGCCGTATCACATGGCATGAGGTGTCTGCTTCATGAGAAACCATACGCAGGCGTTAATGGTTCCGGTAAGCATAACAATTGGTCTATTACAACGGATAACGGTGTGAATCTTCTGGATCCCGGTGATACGCCGAATGAAAACATACAGTTCTTGTTGGTTCTTGCATGCATACTTAAAGCTGTTGATACACATGCTGACCTGCTAAGACAGTCTGCATCAGATGTCGGAAATGATCACAGACTGGGTGCGAATGAAGCGCCTCCGGCAATTATTTCGGTTTTCCTAGGAGAGCAGCTGGAAGATGTTGTAAACCAGCTTATTGAAACAGGCGCGGCTACTACCGTTAAAGAGGGCGGCAAGCTTCTGACCGGTGTTTCGACACTGCCTGATTTCCAGAAGGATGCTACTGACAGAAACAGAACTTCACCGTTTGCATTCACAGGAAATAAATTCGAGTTCCGTATGGTTGGTTCGGCAGATTCCATAGCAAGCCCTAATACTACATTGAATGCTATAGTTGCGGAGGCTTTCTGTGAAGCGGCAGACCGACTTGAGAAAGCAGATGACCTTGAAGAAGCGATTCATGATCTGATTAAGGAATATCTGACTAAGCATCAGAGAATCATATTTAACGGAAACGGATATGCTGATGAATGGGTTACAGAAGCAGAGAAGAGAGGACTTCCAAACATTAAATCCATGATAGAAGCGGCAGACACTATTACAACTGAAAAGTCTGTAAAACTGTTTGAGAAGTTTGGTATCTTTACAAAGGTTGAGCTGGAATCCCGTGAGGAGATTATCTACGAGACTTATGCTAAGACAATCAACATCGAAGCGCTGACTATGATTGACATGGCAGGCAAGCAGATCATTCCGGCTGTTGTTAAATATACAAAATCGCTTGCGGATACCGTAAATGCAGTTGAGGAAGCAGGCGCAGATGCGTCTATGCAGCTTGAATTACTGAAAACGGTAAGTACGAAGTTAGCTGCTATGCAGACGGCTCTTACTAAATTAAAGAAACTTGAAGAAGAGGCATCTGCCATGGATGATGTAAAAGCTCAGGCATTCTTCTATAAAGATACCGTAAAAGCTGCAATGGAAGAACTCCGCGTACCCGCTGATGAGCTTGAAATGATTGTCGATAAGGAAATCTGGCCGATTCCTACATACGGCGAGCTGATGTTTGAGATTTAAGATATAGGTGGAAAGAATATAAAACATACAAAGGGGCTGGCGTGCTAAGCTATAGTACGCCGGTCTTTTTGTGTTGTTTATCATATTTGCATGGGTGTTTTTTTGTGTTATTATAAAGTTATAGGTAAGCGATTATAATAAGTGACTTTTTACGGGCAAATATAAAATGTATTGGAGAAAAGTTTGAAAGTTCCTTTCAAACTATTGAATTGATGTCTGCGGAAGCAGACAAGGGGTGTAAAGATGAAAAATAGTATTAAATTCATAAGAATTGCTGTATTTTCAATATTATCATTGATGTTAATGGGTTATGTAATAATTGAATGTGTAGATGATGTAAGAATAAGGCTCATACCTTTCATAATTTGCTGTTTTATAGAAGTAATACTAATAGTAATACTATTGAAAGAACCAAAATGTGCAGTTCCGCGAATTATGATATTAGATGTTTTAAACATTGCGATTTTTATAGTGTTGATGGTAAATTTTGGTAAAGGAATGTCAGAAACTATTAAGCTGCAAAAAGCTTTTAACGGAAATAATGGATATCTTTGTGCTTATTCATCAGGTATTGGAAGTAAAGGATACAATGATTTAGAAAGTATTTTGGAACATGAGATAGAATTTGAAAAAAAGAGTACCAATCAGAATGAGTTGGAAGAGATTTATCGTATACAGGTAGGAGACAAATTTTTTGTTTATTTTAAAAGAACAGAAGGTGTTGTTGAGTTTGAGTTTTTTAGACAGAATGGTCTGCTTTATAGTTCCGGAAACAAAGTCTTAAAGTATGATGGTGTAGGAAGCTATGAAGGATACACGGTGGAGGAAACAATTAGAAAAGATATTGCAAACACTATGTGGCGTGGAGTGGATTATGATGAGATAGGAGCACCGGCATGGGGCGTATCCGATGATGAGCAGATTTTCTCAATGACCGTTAATACAGAGAAAGTGGATGAAGTAATACAAATAGATGAAATAGACGGAAAGAAATACTATTTTTGGATAATGACTAATGTCGAAGAAATAGAAAGTATTGATGACGTGAAAGCGGCAAAGATAGAATTTTTATAAATTTTTTTTAGGAAAAACAAAATAATACTTGCAAATCTAATAAACATGCTGTATAATTTCATCTTGTAATGCTGATGGGCTATCGCCAAACGGTAAGGCAACGGACTCTGACTCCGTCATTTCAAGGTTCGAATCCTTGTAGCCCAGCTAAAGCAGCCTCAGTGAAGTGATTCGCTGAGGTTTTTTATTAATAATATATTTTATAGGACTTTTGCTAATTTATATTTAAAAAAGAAGGTAATTCAAATGTACACATTTCAAAGCAGAATACGCTACAGCGAAGTAGGAACGGACGGAAAGCTGACGCTTAACTCTTTACTTGATTATTTTCAGGACTGTTCCACCTTTCATTCGGAAGACATCGGACTGGGCGTGGACTATCTGAAAGAAAGGAATATGGCATGGCTGCTGTCCTCGTGGCAGATAGTTGTAGAGCGTTATCCAAACTTATGCGAGAACGTGATAATAGGTACTTCACCCTATGAATTCAAGGCTTTTATGGGATACAGAAATTTCCTGATGCAGACAGAATCGGGAGAACGTCTTGCTTATGCCAATTCCATATGGAGCCTGATGGATATGAAAAAAATGATTCCGGCTAAACCGCCGAAAGAAATGGTGGAGGGCTATGTATTGTCAGAGAAGCTTCCGATGGACTATGCACCGAGAAAAATTACAATTCCGGAGGGTGGTATACAGAATGAGGCTGTTCAGGTCGGAGTCCACAATCTGGATACAAACGGACATATGAATAACGGACAGCATGTGCGGATGGCTATGCAATACATTCCCAAGAACTTTCATATAACACAGATGCGTGCAGAATATAAGAAACAGGCACTTTTAGGCGATGTTATAATCCCGGTTGTATCGATTGATGAGCAGGAAACTCTCTATACGGTTGTTTTGGGTGCAGAGAGTGGCACGCCATACAGTATTGTTGAGTTTACGGGTAAGAAAGAAACATAATACACCCAAACTCGCAAGGTGTTAGAATCTTAAGAAAGGTAAGGTATTGGATGATAACGTTAGGTGAAATACAGACGTTGACAATAGTTAAAAAAGTGGATTTTGGCGTCTATCTGGCGGATAAAGAACTGCCTGAGGAGAAAATCCTTCTGCCGGCAAAGCAGGTGCCTCGTGACGCAGAGATTGGCAGCAGTGTTGAAGTATTTGTTTACAGGGATTCTAAGGANCGTCCGATAGCGACTACCAATAAACCGATGCTTACTNTGGGCAAAGTTGCGAAACTGCGGGTGGCTCAGATGGGAAGGAACGGAGCCTTTTTGAANTGGGGCTTGGAGAAAGATTTACTGCTTCCNTTTAAGGAACAGATAGGGCAGGTGAGAGAAGGCGGGGAATATCTGGTAGCCCTTTATGTCGATAAAAGTAACAGACTCTGNGCTACTATGCATATATATCCTTATCTGCGTCAGGACAGCCCATACGTTAAAGATGACAAGGTTATTGGAACGGTTTATGAAATCAGTGATAATTTCGGAGCTTTTGTGGCAGTGGATNATATTTATTCGGGNCTGATTTCNAAGAAGGAAATGTATGGNGATATCAGGCTGGGTACTTCTGTGTCNGCCAGAGTCATTGACATAAAAGAAGACGGCAAGCTTAACTTAAGCGTCCGCGAAAAAGCATATATGCAAATCGGTCCGGATGCNGAGAAACTNNTGAGTATAATCGACAGCTATGATGGNGTACTGCCTTTTACGGATAAAGCATCTCCGGAGGTCATTAAAAAGGTAACNCAGATGAGCAAAAATGAATTNAANAGAGCAGTAGGGCATCTTNTAAAGGAAAAAAAGATATCTATTGGAGAGAAAACAATCTATAAAATATAATAAACNAAGGAAAGGAACATATCGTATGAGCGGTATGGCGGATAGTGCTCCATATGAATAATAAAAAAGTAAACTGGCTTTATTTATGTATAATGCTTGCTAATTATGCTTTGTTTTTGATGATAGTATCCTTTGTATTTATGGGTAAATCGCTTAATATTGGGATTGTTGGAAACCTCTTTATGGCNCAGGCAATTATGCTGATACCTGCGCTGATTTTTGCAATTACGTCATATACTGGCTCAGGAGTGGTGAGTTTTAATGAATTGCTTGGATTTCACAAGATTAAAATATCTACATTNTTTATGGTGATTTTGTTTACTTTCCTGCTTATGCCNCTGACATCGGCTATCAATGCCATATCTATGCTTTTTGTAGATAATGCGGTNGAGTCTATAAGCGGCGATGTGCTGCAGATGCCATTTTTGGTAATGCTGTTTATGATNGCAATCTTTGGTCCGTTTAGTGAGGAATTTGTCTTTCGCGGAATTGTCTTCAGAGGCTATAAAAACTCNGGNTCGGTACTGCAGGCAGTTATCTGGTCGGCTGTGTTGTTTGGAGTAATGCATTTGAATTTCAATCAGGCGGCGTATGCAATTGCAATGGGATTTATGTGCGCATTAGTAGTGGAGGCAAGCGGCAGCCTGTGGGCGTCTGTTGTTGCACACATGGTCTTTAACGCTCCGTCTGTATTTACGATGTATCTGTCTGACTTCTTCCAAGCGGGTGTTTCTGATGGAAGTGTGGAGGAAGCGCTTACTAATGAGGACTTGATTGCTATGATAGGACCGGCGCTTTTTATGGCGGTAATTGCAACGTCGCTGGCAGTCTGCGTATTGGTTTGGATTGCAAAAAATGAGAACAGGTCGGAGCACTTTAAAAATATCTGGGTACTCCGCAAAGAAAACAAAGGACGTATAATCAGTATTCCGCTTATCATTGCGTTTATATTAGCTTTGTTTTATATGACCGGGGGATTTACATTCGTAATACAACTGATTTATGCGTTGATTATGTTTAGTTAGGGTAATACAAAACGCCACCGGTATCAGTGGCGTTTTGTTTAGATATACGTGTCAAAGTTAGAACCAACAGCCGGATTGACTGAACGCTCCATTGCAGCGGCGTCCATCATGCCGACAAGCTGTTCTCCGGTAGACGAAGCGGCATCTAAAGACTTGCTTAGCATCGCTACACCAAAAGCAGTATTCGTCTGCACTGCTGACATTGACATGGATAATTTTGCAATATCCATAATGGCCACCTCCCTCTGATTCACCTCTAAATCTAACCATATGATACCATATATCAGTTTTCTTTACAAGTAATTACGAATAAGATATTATAGAAAGAGAAATAAAAATTATTTATATAAACTGCGAGAAATTTATATGAAAAATATTAACTTACTGGGAATAAAACTGAAGGATCGCTATGTGAAGGAATCACTTACACTGACTGATAAATTCCTGCATGAAGGCACGGCGCATACGATACTATATTTGACAGCGCCTGTACTTATGGAAGCAGTCAAAAATGAAGATGAGAAAGCATGGATTGAATCTGCTGACCTGACCTTATGGGGTGATACGGAGATTCTTAAAGCTGCTGATGTTACTGCAAAGGCGAGGTATCGTGAGGTGCAGGAGAAGGAATATATGAAAGCCCTGTTGTACAGAGTAGTGCAGGAGCATATGCCGGTACTTGTCCTTTCGGATACATATGAACATACAGAGGAGCTAAAAACGGAACTTATGGAGATACAGGACGGCATTACAATAGCCAGGACTGTGGCTGTTTCGGAAATGGAGGAGAAACACGAAGATATTATTAATGAAATCAATATGATAGCGCCGACAATCATTTTTATGAGAATGTCGTTCATGCTGCAACAGAAATGGCTAACGCGCAGCAGACAGTATATAAACACGAAAATATGGGTGGGACTTCCGGAGGATTTCAGGTGTGCATGGAAGAGGGAACTGCCGATTGCCAAAATGTGTAAGAGGCTTTTGAACCTGTGGTTTAACAGAAGGGTCAATAAATATAAAAAGTAGAGCGGCAGTTTGCCCTCTGCTTTTTTGTATATTTTTCTGGAAAATTTTTGTGCGAAAATTTGTCAAAATATTTAAAAATACACAAAAAATTCACGTTTTAGGGTAGATTATTTTGGCAAAATAGATTAAAATAGAATGCAGATGTATTTTTTTGCAGAAATTATCAGGCCTTATTATTGTATAAATGTGCTAAAAACTTACTAACGAAAATTTTAATGCATTTTGAAAGGGTGATTACAAATGATTTCAAATCAGATTTTACAGAATACTATCGAGGGATTAAAAGCGATAGCACGTGTGGAACTATGTATAATGGATATTGATGGGAAAGTAGTTGTTATGACTACGGATGAGATGGAAAAATGTTCAAATCTTGCGGCGGAGTTTGCCAAATCACCTGCAGACTCTCAAGAGATACAGGGATATCAGTTCTTTAAGATTTTTGAAGATCAGAAACTGGAATATATTCTGATTGCCGGCGGTATTGGTGAGGATGTCTATATGGTAGGCAAAATGTCATCTTTTCAGATTCAGAATCTTATAGTGGCATATAAAGAAAGATTTGATAAGGATAATTTTATCAAAAATCTTCTTTTGGACAATCTTTTGCTGGTAGATATATACAGCCGGGCCAAGAAATTACATATTCCGACGAATGACAGAAGAGCGGTGATGATCATTGAGACTGACAATGCAAAGGAAAGCAATGTACTGGAAATCATGCGTGGTTATTTCGGCGGAAGCAGTATGGATTTTACTACAGCCGTAGATGAGAATAATGTAATTGTAGTAAAGAGCCTGTCTGAGGGAGAGAACAACAGGGAAATTGAAAAAGCGGCGGCGGGGATAGCGGCATTTTTAGAGAAAGAACATATGAAGAATGTAAGAATCGCTTACGGTACGGCGGTCAGTGAAATTAAGGAAGTAAGCCGGTCTTATAAAGAGGCGCGTATGGCACTTGATGTCGGAAAAATCTTTTTTGAGGAAAGAGACATAATAGCGTATAGCGAACTTGGAATAGGCCGTTTGATTTATCAACTGCCGATTCCGCTTTGTAAAATGTTTATTAAGGAAATTTTTGATGGAAGAAGCCCGGATGATTTCGACGAAGAAACATTGATGACCATTAGCAAGTTTTTTGAAAACAGCCTGAATGTATCAGAGACTTCCAGACAGCTTTTCATACATAGAAATACGCTTGTATATCGGCTTGATAAGCTGCAGAAGAATACAGGACTGGATTTAAGGGTATTTGAAGATGCGATTACTTTTAAAATAGCGCTCATGGTTGTTAAATATATGAAATATATGGAAAGTTTTGAGTATTAAAGTGAGAGGAGCAGGTTTATAATGGATGCGTCTGCAAGAAAGAGAAGGAAAAAAACAGCGGCAGAGAATAGGAACGATGAGATTATTTCACTTACTAATGTCAGTAAAGCCTATTCAACCGGAGCACCGGCATTAAAGGAAGTTAATCTGCATATCAGCAAAGGGGAATTTGTTTTTATTGTTGGTGACAGCGGTTCGGGAAAATCCACATTGATCAAACTGCTTATGCGTGAGCTTACGATTACGAGCGGAGAGATTAAAGTAATGGGTTATGACCTTTCCAGAATAAAGCATAGAAAGATACCGAAGTTTAGGCGTAATATTGGTATTGTATTTCAGGACTTCCGCTTGCTGAAGGATAGGAATGTGTATGAAAATGTGGCTTTTGCACAGAGAATCATACAGAAATCCAATAAGGAAATCAGAAGAAATGTGCCGAGTATGCTTGCTGTTGTAGGTCTTGCGGGAAAATACAAAGCCAAACCAAGACAGCTTTCGGGTGGCGAACAACAGCGTGTCGCGCTGGCAAGGGCACTGGTTAATGAGCCGGCTATTCTGTTGGCGGATGAGCCTACAGGAAATCTGGATCCTAAGAATTCATTGGAAATTATGAGACTTCTTGAGCAGATTAATGAGAACGGCACGACTGTACTGGTCGTTACCCATAATAAGGAAATTGTCAATGCCATGCAGAAAAGGGTGGTCACTTTGAAGCGGGGCGTGATTGTGAGCGACGAGGAAAAGGGAGGATATATTGATGAGGATTAGTACGTTTTTCTATACAATCCGCCAGGGATTTCGTAATATTTTTAGAAACAAATCGTTCACCCTTGCCTCGATTGCAACAATAGGCGCCTGTTTGTTTTTGTTTGGACTGTTCTATTCAATTATTGCGAATTTTCAGTATATCGTAAAAAATGCTGAGCAGAAGGTTTACATTACGGTGTTCTTTGATGAAGGGCTGGAGGATGTCAGAAAACAGGAAATAGGAGAAATGATTGCACGGAGAACAGAGGTGTCCGAGATTCATTATGTATCTGCGGATGAAGCATGGGAAACCTTTAAGCATGATTGGTTAAAGGAGTATTCAGACGGATTTACAGAGAATCCGCTTGCTAATTCCGATAACTATCGGGTTTACTTGAGTGATGTTTCCATGCAGTCTGCATTGGTGACATATGTATTGTCTGTTCAGGGCGTCAGGAAAGTAAATCGATTTGAAGTTCTATCGTCAACCCTGACGGGAATCAATGCGCTGATAGCTTATACTTCCGTGGGAATTATTGCAATCCTGTTGGCAGTGGCAGTATTCCTGATAAGCAATACCGTGACAATTGGAATTTCTGTGAGGAAAGAAGAAATTAACATTATGAAATATATCGGAGCCACGGATTTCTTTGTAAGGTCGCCATTCGTTATTGAGGGAATGCTGATTGGCTTGATTGGAGCCGCCCTTCCCTTGGTGACTATTTACTTCTTATACAATAAGGTTATGGAATATATGATGGAAAGATTTACTATGCTCAGCGGACTGCTTAGTTTTCTGACGGTCAGTGAAATATTCCATGTGCTTATTCCGGTTTCTTTAGGAATAGGAATAGGCATCGGATTTTTTGGCAGCTTTGCTACCGTCAAGAAGCATCTAAGGGTTTAGTACAGGATTCGTTAGGGTAACGGCAGATATGGGATAGATGAAAGGCAGCAAACGTATGACAAAACATTTAAAAAAAATACTATGTATTATAATATGTCTCAGTATAGTCTTTCTTTTTCCGCCAAAGCCTGTGGAGGCGGTTACCAATGATAGCATTAAGGAAAAGGAGGCGGAGATTGAGGCAGCCAAACAGGAAGTTTCCAAACTGAAAAGCAGTATGACCGATGTAGAGGCGCTTAAAAAGGAGTTGGAGAAATCCAAAAACAATCTTACGGAATATGTGACGCAGCTTGATACGCAGCTTACCAATATTCAGGATAAAATTGATGAATATAAAACGTTGATTACAGATAAAGAGACAGAGATTGAAGAGACGACTGAAGAATTAGAGGCTGCTGTAACTAAACAGGAAGAACAGTATGAGGCGATGAAGGCACGCATTAAATTCATGTATGAATGTGGTGATTCGCTTTATATGGAATTGCTTCTTGCGGCGGACAACTTTGTGGATCTGATGAATAAAGCGGATTATATTGAAGCATTATCTGCATATGACAGAGACCAGTTGGATGAATATATAAGCACTACAGAATTGATAGCTCTCTGTAAAGAGGAACTGGAAGTTGAAAAAGAAGCTTTGGAAGAGGCAAAACTTGCTGTCGAAGATGAAGAGGCAGCAGTCAACGCATTGATTTCCGAGAAACAGACGCAGCTTACTTCCGTGACAGCTGATATATCCACTAAAACGGCGGCAATCAAAGAATATGAAGCTTTGATAGCTCAGGAGAATGAGGAAATAAAGGCATTAGAAAAGGCGGTTGCAGAGGAAAAGGCAAGACTTGCGGCGGCAAATGCCAAAGCGAGAGTTTATGATGGTGGTATGTTTTCATGGCCCTGCCCTTCTTACAGTAGGATTTCCGACGAATACGGATACCGGACAGACCCCATACTCGGGACTCAGAAATTTCATAATGGACTTGACCTTGCGGCACCGTATGGCTCTACAATTTATGCAGCATATGATGGGGATGTGATAGCAGCTACATATAGTTCTTCTATGGGTAATTATATTATGATAGACCACGGAGACGGTTTATATACGATCTACATGCATGCATCGGCGCTATATGTATCAAAAGGACAGAGCGTTTATAAGGGGCAGTCGATTGCCGCGGTAGGAAGTACGGGGCGTTCCACAGGGAATCACCTGCATTTCAGCGTTCGTCTTAATGGAGAATATGTGAACCCGTGGAATTATTTGCAGTAAAGATTTATAATATTTAAATAAATGGAGATGAATGATTTTGGATAATTATGGATATAGTAATAATAATGAAATGAACCAGGGAGCGGCGAATAATTTGTACCCTAATGAACCACAGAAGCCACAGAAACAGCAGAACCCGCAGGGAGTACGGCAGGAATCCCGACAAACGAAGGGGATGTTTATCGTAGGATTGCTGACGGGTATACTTGCAAGTGTGCTTACAGCAAGCTGTATATTTGTCGGGGCTCAGGCGGATGCTGCATTCAAGATTGCGAATGCCCAGCCCGCAAATACAGAAAGAAAATCGGCGGATGGCGTTACTGATGATGATACGATTGCCAAGCTGGAATCAATTGAGGAAATTATAAACAAATATTTTTATAATGAAGAAGATATTACTACTGATGAACTGATAGAGGGAATGTATGCCGGAATGGTAGCGTCTTTAGGCGACCCATATTCCGTTTATTATACTGCGGAAGAATGGGAAGAACTGATGCAGGATACTGAGGGAGTTTATTACGGGATTGGCGCATATGTGGGGCTGGACGAAAGAACCGGATACGGTAAAATCAGCGGTGTTATAGCTAATACCCCTGCGCAGGAAGCCGGTTTACGGGAAAATGATATTATTTATGAAGTAGACGGTGAGTCGGCATATGGATTGGAACTGTCAGAAATCGTTGCAATGATTAAAGGCGAGGAAGGAACAACCGTACATCTTACTATTTACAGAGAAGGAGAACCGGATTATCTGGAGATAGATGTAGTCAGAAAAAAGATTGAATCACCTACGGTCAACCATGAGATGCTGGACAACGGGGTGGGATACATCCAGATTACGGAATTTGACGAAGTTACTTATGATCAGTTCGTCGAAGCGTTGGCGGTGATAAAAGGCTCCGACGCTAAAGGGCTTATTCTTGATTTGCGCAGTAATCCCGGAGGAAGCCTTTCGGTAGTGGTAGATATCGCAAGACAGATTCTTCCGAAAGGACTGGTCGTATATACAGAAGACCGTTCCGGAAAACGTACGGAATATAGCTGCGATGGGAAAAAAGAGTTGCAGATGCCTTTGGTTGTATTGGTGAATGGCAATTCCGCCAGCGCTTCGGAAATTCTTGCAGGCGCTATCAAGGATTATGATAAAGGGGTTCTTATCGGTACTACCACTTTTGGAAAAGGCATTGTGCAGAGAATACTTCCGCTTACTGACGGAACGGCGTTGAAGCTTACGGTCAGCGCATACTATACGCCGAATGGCAATAACATTCATAATATAGGAATCGAACCGGATATCGTATGCGAGTTTGATGCGGATGCATATTATGACGATGGCGTTGATAATCAATTAGAGCGTGCTATAGAAGAAATAGAAGATATGATTAAATAATAGGATTTTTATGACATTATTGTCTCGAGTCACGAACTTGGACAAAATAAACAAAAATGGGGCGTCTCTGCACTGCAATGAGCCCCATTTTTATTTACTTTACCTAAGTTCGTGAAAATAGAACAAATCAGAACAAATGTTTGCATAGTACTGTACAAATCCGCAGACTTATGATATCATTAATACTGTTCATGGAGGTGATTTTTAGTGCAAAATTTTTCTGCGGAAAATAAATCAAAACCTTTCAAACTTCACAGTGAATACCAGCCTACCGGCGACCAGCCCCAGGCTATTGCAGAACTTGTGAAAGGTTTCAAGGAAGGAAATCAATTTCAGACGCTTTTGGGAGTTACCGGTTCCGGAAAGACATTCACAATGGCGAATGTTATTCAGCAGCTTCAGAAACCTACGCTGGTAATAGCGCACAATAAAACTCTGGCGGCGCAGCTATATGGCGAATTTAGGGAGTTTTTTCCGGAGAATGCCGTAGAATACTTCGTAAGCTACTATGATTATTATCAGCCCGAAGCGTATGTTCCGTCCACGGATACTTATATTGCAAAAGATTCCTCCATTAATGATGAAATTGATAAGCTCAGGCTGTCCGCTACTGCGTCCCTTGCCGAACGCAGAGATGTCGTAGTAGTAGCCAGCGTTTCATGTATTTACGGACTGGGAAGTCCGGATGATTATGAAGAAATGATTGTATCTCTTCGGCCCGGTATGACGAAGGACAGGGATCAGGTAATAAGGGAACTGATAAATATTCAGTATAACAGGAATGATATGGATATGGAGCGTGGCTGCTTCCGCGTGCGCGGTGATGTAGTAGAAGTATACCCGGCTGAAGGCGGCGATTATCTGATAAGGATTGAATTCTTCGGAGACGAGATAGACCGCATTGCGCAGACTGACCCTTTGACGGGACAGGTTCATGCAACCTTGGAACATATTGCTATCTTTCCGGCGTCTCATTATGTTGTTCCTCAGGAGAAAATTAATGAGGCATGCAAAAATATTGAAATAGAAATGGAAGAGAGAGTAAAATATTTCAAAGGTGAAGATAAATTGCTGGAGGCGCAGAGGATTGCTGAGCGCACGAACTTTGATATTGAAATGCTGCGTGAAACCGGCTTTTGCTCCGGAATAGAGAACTATTCCAGACATCTGAATGGTATGCCTCCGGGTGCAACCCCTTTTACCCTGATGGATTATTTCAAAGACGATTTTCTTATTATTATAGATGAATCGCATATGACTGTGCCGCAGATACGGGGAATGTACTCCGGCGACCGCGCCAGAAAAACGACGCTGGTAGATTATGGCTTCCGTCTGCCTTCTGCTCTGGATAACAGGCCGCTTAATTTCGGGGAGTTTGAGCAACATATCGACCAGATGATGTTTGTGTCGGCAACACCGTCCGATTATGAGGCGGAGCATGAACTGCTGCGCACGGAACAGATTATCAGACCGACAGGGCTGCTTGATCCGGAAGTGGATGTAAGACCTGTAGAGGGACAGATTGACGATTTGGTGACAGAGATTAATAAAGAGGTAGAGAAAAAAAATAAAGTTCTGGTAACTACTTTGACGAAGCGTATGGCGGAAGACCTGACAGAATATATGAACGATGTGGGAATCCGTGTGAAATATCTGCATTCTGATATTGATGCCCTGGAACGTGCAGAAATTATCCGGGATATGAGGCTGAATGTATTTGACGTTCTTGTAGGAATTAATTTGCTGAGAGAGGGATTGGATATTCCGGAGGTGTCTCTCGTAGCTATTCTGGATGCGGATAAAGAGGGCTTCCTGCGTTCGGAAACTTCTCTGATACAGACCATAGGTCGTGCTGCAAGAAATGTGGAAGGACATGTTATAATGTATGCCGATAATATGACGGATTCCATGAAGGTTGCTATTTCGGAGACAAACAGAAGGCGCGAAATCCAGCAAAAATACAATGAAGAACATGGAATCACGCCACAATCCATCAGGAAAGCGGTTCGGGATTTAATAAGCATTTCCAAAGTTATTGACAAAGAAGAAGTCAAGTTTGAAAAAGACCCCGAGTCCATGAGCCGCCAGGAACTAGAAAAGCTGGTTAAGGATGTGGAGAAGAAGATGAAGAAGGCTGCGGCAGATTTGAATTTCGAAGCTGCAGCAGAACTGCGCGATAAGATGGTAGAACTTAAGAAAATATTGCGAGACATGGAAGAGTAAGCAGAGTATGGACAAAATGAATAAAAACGAGGTTCCGATGCAGTGGCAAGTCACCCCTTATTTTATTCATTTTGTCCATACTTGAGAATACAAATACAAGGGAGAATCGAAAATGACTGACACAGTAAAAATGCGGCCTAGGGAGTATATTAAAATTAGGGGAGCGAGTGAACATAATCTGAAGCATATTGATGTGGATATTCCACGGAATGAATTTGTAGTTCTTACAGGACTTTCGGGTTCGGGTAAATCCTCCCTGGCATTTGATACCATATATGCAGAAGGTCAAAGAAGGTACATGGAATCACTCTCGTCCTATGCAAGACAGTTCTTAGGACAGATGGAGAAACCGAATGTTGAAAAAATAGAAGGGCTTTCTCCTGCGATTTCCATAGATCAGAAATCTACGAATAGGAATCCACGGTCTACAGTTGGTACGGTTACGGAAATCTATGATTATTTCCGACTTCTTTATGCCAGAATCGGAATTCCGCACTGTCCGAACTGCGGTAAGGAAATTAAGAAGCAGAGTGTAGATCAAATGGTAGATCAGATTCTTGCCATGCCTGCGGGAACGAAGATTCAACTGCTGGCGCCGGTTGTCAGAGGCAGAAAAGGCGAGCATGCAAAGGTATTTGAAAGAGCGAAAAAAAGCGGTTATGTCAGAATCAGGGTAGACGGAAATCTGTATGAGCTTTCAGAGGAAATCAAGCTCGATAAAAATATAAAGCATAATATTGAAATTATTGTAGACAGACTGGTTGTAAAAGAAGGAATTGAGAGACGCCTGACCGATTCCATAGAAAATGTACTGAATTTGTCAGAGGGATTGATGATTCTGGATGTAATCGATGGTGAGCCGATTACGTTTAGTGAAAGTTTTTCCTGTCCGGACTGTGGTATCAGCATCGGGGAGATTGAACCGAGGAGTTTCTCTTTTAACAATCCTTTCGGTGCATGCCCTGAATGTTTCGGTCTGGGATATAAGATGGAATTTGACGTAGATTTGATGATTCCGGATAAAACCGTGAGTATAAAGGATGGCGCTATTGTTGCGATGGGCTGGCAGTCCAGCGGCAGCGAAGGCAGTTTTACAAATGCGATCTTACAGGCTCTGGCGAAGGAATATAAGTTCAGTCTTGATACACCTTTTGAAGAACTGCCGGATTCCGTGCAGCAGGTAATTATTTACGGAACAAACGGCAAAAAGGTGGAGGTACATTATAAGGGGCAGCGTGGAGAAGGCGTATATCCTGTTGCTTTTGAAGGTCTGATTAAGAATGTTGAGCGCAAATACAGAGAGACCAGCTCAGAAATCATGAAACAGGAATACGAAGAATTTATGCGCATTACGCCATGCAGAGAGTGTAAGGGAATGAGGCTTAAGAAAGAATCTCTTGCTGTAACCGTATGTGATAGAAATATCTATGAGATTACCTCAATGTCTATCAAAAATCTGCATGAATTTGTCGGAAACATGAATCTGACCAAGCAGCAGGAACTGATAGGAAAGCAGATTTTGAAAGAAATAAGAGCGAGGGTAGGATTTCTTATCGAGGTGGGATTAGATTATCTTGCTTTGTCCAGAGCGACGGCGTCGTTGTCAGGAGGCGAGGCGCAGAGAATCAGACTGGCAACCCAGATTGGCTCAGGGCTTGTAGGAGTATGCTATATTCTGGATGAGCCGAGTATCGGTCTGCATCAGAGGGATAATGATAAACTCATAGCTGCCTTAAGGAATTTAAAGGATATGGGAAATACTCTTGTCGTCGTAGAACATGACGAGGATACAATGTGGGCTGCGGATCATATTGTGGATATTGGTCCGGGAGCAGGTTCGCACGGCGGCGAGGTGGTTGCGGAAGGCACGGCGGAAGAAATCATGCGTGTGGAAGAGTCTATAACGGGGCAGTATCTAAGCGGTAAAATGCAGATTCCGGTGCCGAAGAGCAGAAGAAAGGCAGTCGGACACCTTACTATTAAAGGTGCAGAAGAAAATAATCTAAAAAGAATAGATGTCAAGATTCCTCTGGGAGTAATGACCTGTGTGACCGGAGTTTCCGGCTCGGGAAAAAGCTCTTTGATAAATGAAATTCTATATAAACGTCTGGCTAGGGATTTGAACAGAGCGAGAACAATACCGGGCAGGCATCAGGATATACTTGGCATAAAACAACTCGACAAGGTTATTAATATTGACCAGTCGCCAATAGGAAGGACCCCTCGTTCTAATCCGGCGACTTATACGGGTGTCTTTGACCAGATAAGGGATCTCTTTGCGTCAACTATGGATGCCAAGGCAAGAGGATATAACAAGGGAAGATTCAGTTTCAATGTGAAGGGCGGACGATGTGAGGCGTGCAGCGGTGACGGAATTATCAAGATAGAGATGCACTTTTTGCCGGATGTATATGTGCCATGTGAAGTCTGCGGCGGCAAACGGTACAATAGGGAAACTCTGGAAGTTAAGTATAAGGGAAAGAGTATCTATGATGTACTGGATATGACCGTGGAAGAAGCTGTGCCGTTTTTTGAGAATGTGCCTTCTATAAAAAGGAAGATAGAAACCTTATATGATGTAGGTCTTTCATATGTAAAGCTTGGACAGCCATCTACAACATTGTCGGGAGGCGAAGCCCAGCGCATTAAGCTGGCTGCTGAACTTAGCCGGCGCAGCACCGGTAAAACTATTTATATCCTTGACGAACCGACAACCGGACTGCATTTTGCGGATGTTCATAAGTTGGTAGATATTTTGCACAAACTGACTGACGGCGGTAATACGGTGGTAGTAATTGAACATAATCTGGATGTGATCAAGACAGCCGATTATATCATAGACTTAGGTCCCGAAGGCGGTGATGGCGGTGGAACCGTTGTTGCAGAAGGCACTCCGGAGAAAATTGCGAATAATCCTGATTCTTATACCGGCATATATGTGAAAAAAATGTTAGAGAGAAAGGACAGCAAATAAAATTTTTTTAAATCAGGGGTTAAGAAAACTGAAATAGATGTCGATAAATCTATTAGCATGGATGCTGATATCAGAATAGACGGAACTGTTCTGATTTTGGCATCTTTTTAAATTTTTTCTAAAAAATAAAAAAAATTTGGAAAGCCCTTTGAAAAACTCTTTCTTTAGGTTATAATGTATATTGCGATTTATGCCTTTATATTCATTTAGGCATTAAAATGTTTACTTTGATGGCAAATGGAAATTATCTTATAATAGATACCGCGTATACAGGGAGAAAGGGGATACAAAGATGCAGTATACAGATATAGGGATTGATTTGGGAACCGCCAGCATTTTAGTTTACATCAGGGGAAAAGGTGTTGTTTTAAAAGAGCCGTCTGTTGTAGCTTTTGACAGAGATACAAATAAAATCAAGGCGATTGGTGAAGATGCACGATTGATGCTTGGAAGGACGCCGGGTAATATCGTAGCAGTAAGACCACTGCGTCAGGGTGTTATTTCCGATTACCGTGTAACAGAAAAAATGATGAAGTATTTTATTCAGAAAGCACTCGGCAAGAAAAGCTTCAGGAAACCTCGTATTGCAGTATGTGTACCCAGCGGTGTCACAGAAGTTGAGAAGAAGGCGGTAGAAGATGCAACTTATATGGCGGGAGCCAGAGAAGTGTCTATTATAGAAGAACCGATTGCAGCGGCTATCGGTGCAGGAATCGATATTTCCAAACCTTGTGGAAATATGATAGTGGATATTGGCGGCGGTACATCAGATATAGCGGTTATTTCTCTTGGGGGTACTGTTGTCAGCGCATCTATTAAGATTGCCGGAGATGATTTTGACGAGGCAATAGTACGTTATATGCGTAAGAAGCATAATTTGCTGATCGGTGAAAGAACTGCGGAAGATTTGAAGATTAAAATCGGTACCGCGTTTAGGAGACCGGAGTTAGATTATATGGATGTCAGAGGACGTAACCTTGTAACAGGACTTCCGAGAACTGTCAAAGTTTCTTCGGAAGAAACGGAAGAAGCTCTGCACGAAACTACGGTACAGATAGTAGAAACTATACACAGCGTACTGGAAAAAACGCCGCCTGAGCTTGCTGCGGATATTGCAGACAGAGGTATTGTATTGACTGGAGGCGGGAGTCTGCTGCGTGGACTGGAAGATCTGATTGCAGAGAAAACGGGAATCAACACTATGACAGCAGAAGATCCGATGACTGCAGTTGCGATNGGAACCGGTAAATATGTGGANTTTTTAGCGGGATACAGGGAAGATTAAACTATATAGGTATGAAAGGAAGAAAACAGGATGCTTAAAGGTTTATATACTGCCTATACNGGCATGATCAACGAGCAGCACAGAATGGATACNATGACGAATAATCTGGCGAATGCGACGACTAACGGNTACAAGAAAGAGGGCGCTACCAGCCAGTCTTTTGACAGCGTGTTGGCTTATAAAATAAAAGACACGTCNGAGACNCCNAANCTGCCTAATCAGATTGGAGCTATGTCTCTCGGAGTTAAAATTGGTGAAAATTATGTGGATTATTCGGGAGGTCCNTTCAAAGTTACAGATAACCCGTTGGATCTGGCNCTGTCGGAAAATGGTTTTTTTGCGATAGAATTTACAAATAAAGCAGGTGAAACTTCNACGAAATATACCAGAGACGGTAATTTNACTATGACNACAAGGGGTGAACTTGTAACGCAGGATGGNGACTTCGTATTGGGAAGCGGAGGAAGACATATCCGATTGNANCCCAATGAACCGGTTACNATAAACAGAATGGGTGAAATTTATCAGGGTGATGCTTATGTNGATACTATTATGNTAGCNGACTTNGNTGATTATAATTATCTTGAGCGTTATGGCGAAAATTATTTCCAGCCTGTGGATGGCGCTGAANTAATACCNNCAGAAACNGANGTGTATTCAGGCTATCTGGAAATGGCAAATATATCCGTTGTTACGGAAATGGTAAATATGATTACGATACAGAGACAGTATGAGGCTAATCAAAAAGTGATCACTACATACGACAGTACATTAGATGATGCAGTAAATCAGACAGGAAGAATCTAAGCGNAATCTGAATGAAGACAGGTGAGAAAAGGAAGGTAAAGTAAATGGTTAGGAGTTTATGGACAGCAGCAACAGGTATGAATGCACAGCAGACGAATGTGGATACGATAGCAAACAATCTTGCGAACGTTAATTCAGCAGGATATAAAGCGCAGAATGCACAGTTTAAATCGCTGCTTTATCAGACATTGCAGACTAAGACAACGACGGCGAACGGAGACCCTAANCCGACNACATCTCAGGTGGGACTTGGTGTGCGGACTTCATCTATAAATAATATTTTTACGCAGGGTAGTTTGCTTGCATCGGAAAGCGACACGTCATTTGCTATTGCNGGTGAAGGNTTCTTTGCAGTGAGGGGAGAAGACGGAAATACATATTATACGAGGAATGGTGATTTTACNTGGTCAATGGCGNCAAATGGCGGACTTATTCTGACTAATCAGGATGGTCTTCCGGTGCNTTCGACTACAGGAAGAGATATAACACTGAATCGTAACTATGTTGCAAGTAAAATCTCTGTAGATCAGACCGGAGAAGTATGCTATCCGGATGAGAATAATAATCCNCAGCCTATCGGTATGAAAATCGGATTATATCAGTTCAATAATCCCGGNGGTNTGGAGAGAGTGGGCGATACACTCTTTGAANTGACTGAGGCAAGCGGNGGNCCTCTGAATGAGGAAACAAATGCCAATGTGCAGAAGAGTGAAGTTGTTCAGGGGTATCTGGAAGGNTCCAANGTTTCCGTTGCAGATGAAATGGTAAANCTGATTGTGGCACAGCGTGCATATGAGATGAATTCCAAGGCTATTACGACTTCGGATTCTATGATGGACACNGCTAATAATCTGAAACGTTANTAATATAATTTTCTGCAGAAAATATATTCTGAATATTTTTACGGAGGGTAAAGCACGATGGATATTGGCGGAATATCAAATTATACTAATTATCTTNAAGAAGCTAACAAAGCGTCAACTAAGGAGTTAGAGAATAAGTTAAATAGAGCGGCGGATAACGATGCGGAAGATGCAGAACTTCTCGAAGCNTGTAAACAGTTTGAAGCATATTTATGGGAACAGGTTTTGAAAGGAATGGAAAAAACAACTAAAATATTCNGTGATGACGATGAAGAAGACGGTTATGCCGGNAACATGACGAATTATTTNAAGGATACTGCATTCCAGGAGATTGCTAANCAGATAACATCTGAAGAGGGAGGACCTAATTCTCTTTCACAAATGCTGTATGAGCAGATGAAAAGGAATATNAATCCGGTTACTCCGTCAGATTTAAAAGCTGAAAACGTTGAATAAAATTTTTATAAAACAGGCTGCCGGTTTTGGCGGCCTGTTTGCATATTGTGAGAAGGTATGATAAAATAAAGCGAGATTGTGAGGAAGATATCCGGCAAGGTTAGTGAATTACTTATGGAAAAAATACGAGGATATATTGAACATATAATATACCGAAATGCTGATAATGGATATACTGTTTTTGAACTGATGACCGAAGGGGAAAGCATAACTTGCGTCGGAGGATTTCAGACAATAGAGCAGGGAGAAACTATAGAGGCGGAAGGCGATTATACGGCGCATCCGGTTTATGGTGAACAATTTAAGGTTGAACGATATAGAATTGTAGAACCGGATGATGTTGTAAGTATGGAGCGTTACCTTGGTTCGGGCACTATCAAAGGCGTAGGTGAAGCGCTTGCGGCCAGAATCGTTAAGAAATTCGGAGATGATACTTTCAGGATTATCGAAGAAGAGCCGGAGAGGCTGGCGGAAGTAAAAGGGATAAGTGAGCGTAAAGCAAAAGAAATAGCGCTGCAGGTATATGAAAAAAAAGACGCAAGGGAAGCTATGACTTTTCTTCAAAAGTATGGTATTTCAGGTGCGCTGGCTATTCGTATTTATGAAGCTTATGGAATGAATCTCTACGGTATTATGAAGGAGAACCCTTATCAGCTTGCGGAAGATATTGATGGTATTGGTTTTAAGATTGCTGACGGTATTGCAGAAAGAATAGGTATTCATATTGATTCCGATTACCGTATTCGGAGCGGTCTGCTATATGCTTTGCTGCAGGCGGGCGCAGAAGGAAACTGCTATCTGCCGGAGGATATTCTTAAAAAAAGAGCCGGAGAACTTTTGGGGTTAGATGAATCATACATGGAACCCCAGATTCAGAACCTTGCGATGGATAAAAAAATAGTAATAAAAATGCCGGGGCAGGAGGAATCCGGAAAAAAAATATATGCCGCGTCTTACTACTATGCCGAACTTAACTGCGCAAGGATGCTGCATGATTTGAACATATCCGTTCATGATGGAGATTATCTTTCATCCGAAGAACGTAAAATTGAACAAAAAATAGAGGTTCTGGAAAAGGAACTTAATATAGAATTGGATGAGCTTCAGAAAAAAGCGGTTTATGAAAGTGTAAAAAATGGCATAATTATATTGTCCGGTGGACCGGGTACGGGTAAAACGACTACTATTAATATGATTATCCGGTACTTCATGTCGGAGGAAATGGATATATTTTTGGCTGCGCCAACCGGACGGGCGGCTAAGAGAATGACAGAGACCACAGGATACGAAGCAAGAACTATACACAGGTTATTGGAGCTGAATGGAGCAGTAACAGAAGGGCATAATCAGGCGCGCTTTGAAAAGAATGAAGAGAATCCGCTTGAAGCAGATGTGATTATCATAGACGAGATGTCTATGGTGGATATTTTCCTTTTTCAATCACTGTTAAGGGCGGTATCGATTGGAACGCGGCTGATAATGGTGGGTGATGCAAATCAGCTTCCCTCTGTCGGACCGGGACAGGTCTTGCAGGACTTGATGGAAAGTGAACATTTTCCGGTGGTGATTTTGGAGAAAATTTTCAGGCAGGCCAAAGAAAGCGATATAGTTTTAAATGCACATCGGATTAATGCCGGACATCATATTCCGCTGGACAATAAAAGCAAGGATTTTTTCTTTTTGAAAAGAAATGATGTTAATGTCATTTATAAGCATATGATTCAGCTGATTCTGGAGAAGCTTCCACCTTATGTAGGTGCACAACCTTATGATATTCAGGTATTGACGCCGATGCGTAAGGGAAAACTCGGCGTAGAGGTGCTGAATGGCATTTTGCAGAAATATTTGAATCCTCCGTCTGAGAAGAAGAAAGAGTATCTGAGCGGTGATACATTGTACAGGGAAAAAGACAAGGTCATGCAGATAAAAAATAATTACCAGTTGGAATGGGAAGTCGTAAGTAGTTATGGGATTCCGATTGATAAAGGATTGGGCGTTTTCAACGGCGATATTGGTATGATTGTGGAAATTAATGAATATACTCACAATGTGGTCGTGGAGTATGATGAGCACAAGAGAGTGACCTATCAGTTTTCACAGCTGGATGAGATAGAGCTTGCATATGCAATTACCATACACAAATCTCAGGGAAGCGAGTATCCGGCGGTTGTCATGCCGCTGCTTTCCGGACCGAGGCTGCTTTTTAACCGGAATTTGTTATATACAGGGGTTACAAGGGCCAAAAATTGTGTTACGATTTTAGGAAGCAGTGAAACATTACAGGAAATGATTGACAATATTAATCAGAACAGGCGTTATAGCGGGCTGTCTGAGAGAATTAAGGAAATAGTATAAAGGAGTAAATTTTACGAATGAAGGAAAATCCTTTCAAGTTCTTCTGTGGGATGCTNCTGGATTTGATCTATCCAAGAAGATGTCCCGTCTGTGACAAGGCAGTAAAGCCTTTCGGAAACCTCATCTGTGAGGAGTGCACNAAAAAAATTAAATACGTGAAAGCACCATCCTGTAGTAAGTGCGGAAAAGAGTTAAAAGACAAAAGAGCGATTTTNTGCCGCGACTGCGCNCATAAAGAGCATGGTTATGACAGGGGAATGGCGCTTTTTGCATATCCGAGTGTGGCAGAGTCTATCTACCGCTTTAAGTATCGNGGAAGACAGGAATATGCTGTATATTATGGTGAGAGACTGGCGGCTGTCCTTGGCAGAAGAATAGCGGAACTAAAGCCCGATGCGTTNGTACCTGTTCCGATTCATGANTCCAAGAAAAGACAGAGGGGGTACAATCAGGCGGAACTGATTGCGAGGGAGCTGGGCAGTCGATTAAATATACCGGTCGAGACGAANTTGATAAAAAGAGTTCGTAAAACGATTCCTATGAAAGATTTATCTGCGGCAGAAAGGCAAAATAATTTGAAAAGGGCTTTTAAAATTTGCCGTAATGATGTAAAATTAAATACGATTATAATAGTTGATGATATTTATACAACAGGAAGTACAATTGATGCCATTGCGCNCGAAATGCGCAAGGCAGGNATTAAACGTATTTATTTTGTTGCACTGGCAATAGGAAATGGAATATAAACAGGAGGTATTATTATGAACGTAAGAAATTGTAGGAAATGNGGAAAAATTTTTAATTATGTTTCAGGACCGCCAATCTGCATGCAGTGTAGGGAAGCGCTGGAGGAAAAGTTTCAGGAAGTAAAAAAATACATTCAGGAACATAAACACTCAACTATTCCGGAAGTNGCGGAAGCCTGTGATGTTTCAACGAATCAAATTCAGCAATGGCTGCGTGATGAGCGTTTGGAGATAGCAGAGGGATCTGGCTTTGTTCTGTTTTGCGAAAACTGTGAGACACCTATTCTCTCGGGACGCTTTTGCGATAAATGCAAGAACTCAATGGCGAATCAGTTGAGCAACAGTATCAAAAAGCCGGAAGCGCCAAAACCTGCGCCTAAGAAGGATACCAAAGAGAATCCTAAAATGCGTTTCCTGAATTAGTTTTAGATTGGAGATTTTTCATGCTGAATGAAGAACGCGTAATTTTGATGACTAAGCTGGCGTCTTATGAAACCGGTGCAGGCAGNAAAAATGTAGCGATTGGTAATTANTTTCGCAGTGATTATATTGGATGGCAGGTGTTGAAATCCATTATAAGTGCAACTATTGCATTTGTAGTGGTTTTTGCCGTGTATATTTTTTANGATTTTGAAATATTTATGACAGATATTTACGGAATGGACTTATTGGAATTCGGTAAGAATGTTTTGTATTTATATGCGGNCACAGTAGGAGGATATGCGATTCTGTCATATATCGTTTTTTCNTATCGCTACAGTAAGGCACGTAAGAGCATGCGGTTATATTATATGAATTTGAAAAAATTATCCCATATGTATAGTAATTCNAAACTATAACATATTTGTGAGAGGATGAATAAATGACGACATTGCTTGTTGTAAAACAGTATATGAAATTATTTTACAGTAAATATGAGGTTTATATAACGCCNATACTGAAATTCTTATTGGCATTTATTTCNNTGATNTTAATAAATGCCAATNTGGGATATCGGGCNGGTATCAATAAAATTTCTATTGTACTGATTGCGGCGTTGATGTGCTCTTTTATGCCGATGAATTTTATTGTAATTATGTCGGCATTATTTGTATTGCTGCATTTGTATGCTTTCAGTCTGGAATGTGCGGTTGTTATCGGAGTAGTATTTTTGNTGATGTTCCTGCTCTACTTTAGATTTTCACCTAAGGATACTGTGGCAGTTGTGTTGACTCCGGTTTGCTTTTTGCTTAAGATNCCNTATGTGATTCCGCTTTCCATGGGGTTGGTTGGAACTCCTGCGTCCGCCATGTCGGTAGCNTGTGGTGTGGTTTCATACTACATGATCCGTTATGTTGATGATAATGCATCCATTTTACTCGGAATGGCGGAGGAAGAAACGGTAGCAAAATTCAGAATTGTTATAGACGGAATATTAAACAACAAAGAGATGGTTGTGACAATTGCGGCATTTGCGATTACAATTATATTAGTTTATTTTATCCGTAGGATGAGTATTGATTATGCATGGACGATTGCAATGGTAGCCGGATCTCTCGTTAATATCATGGTAATTTTAATGGGCGATTTGATGTTTGATACAAATGTGCCCTTGCTCGGTGCAATATTTGGAACAATAATCTCTCTAATTCTGACAGTAGTGCTACAGTTTTTTGCTTTTCATGTGGACTATAGCAGGGCAGAAAAGGTTCAGTTTGAAGATGATGAATATTATTATTATGTAAAAGCAGTGCCGAAGGTAACTGTGACCAGACCCGAGAAACGGGTAAAACAGATTTCACGGCAGGGAAGGGGTAGAAGTACCCGCTAAATAAAAATATATAATTTTGTGGGATTGACTATGCAGCAGATTAATACATTGATAAAAAACTATTTATCTAAATTGTATATGCCGAAATTACTCTGGACGGATGTTGCGGAGATTTTGATTATTGCTTTTATATTGTATTACATTCTGCTCTGGATTAAAAACACAAGAGCATGGGCGCTCTTAAAGGGCCTTTTTGTGATTGCGTTTTTTTTGATGATAGCAGTTTTCTTTCAAATGAATACGATTCTGTGGATTGTCACAAATCTGTTCAGTATAGCGGCGATTGCCCTTGTTGTCGTGCTACAGCCGGAGCTGCGGAAAGCCTTGGAAGAGTTGGGACGAAAAAATTTCTTTGCGCCGATTTTATCACTCAGTTCTTCTAAAACTGACGGAGGACGCTTGTCTGACCGTACTATAAACGAGATTGTAAAAGCTTCTGTGGAAATGGGTAAAGTTAAGACAGGAGCCCTGATTGTAATTCAGAATGAGCAGTCGTTAAGCGAATATGAAAGAACCGGAATAGATGTTGACGGTATTGTATCCAGTCAGCTTTTAATTAATATTTTTGAGCATAATACACCATTGCATGACGGTGCTGTTATAATAAGGGAAAACCGCATCACTGCAGCAACCTGTTATCTTCCGTTATCCGATAATATGGGACTGAGCAAGGAACTTGGAACCAGACATCGTGCAGGTGTCGGTATTTCAGAAGCTACAGATTCCATGACAGTTATTGTTTCCGAAGAGACAGGTAAAATCAGTGTTGCATATAACGGCAACCTGCAGAGGGGGTTGGATGCCGAACGACTGAAGGAGACTCTGCGCAGCATTCAAAACAAACCGGCGGATGAGAAAAAACGGAAGTTGTGGAAAGGCAGGGTTAAGAATGAAGAATAAATTGACCAGAAACTGGGGACTTAAGCTTGGTTCTTTCATTTTTGCCGCTATTCTATGGCTTATTGTTACGAATATCAATGACCCTGTAGGAACATTCAGGGTATATAACGTGCCGGTTCAAATCCAGAACGCGGATTTGATTACAAACAACGGACAGATATATGAGGTATTGGATAATACCGATGTCATAGATGTAGTTACAATATCAGCGAAACGTTCCATAATAGATTTATTGGATGAAAACAATATAGTAGCGGTTGCAGATATGAATGATTTGACGAGCCTGAATACAATAACAATCAGGCTTTCAACGAATAAGTATAATGATAAACTGGAAAGNATTACNGGNAANATAGACAGNGTAAAGCTTAANANTGAAAATNAAATGACTAAGACNNTGCNGCTNAGAACCANTACGACNGGTACNGTGANAGANGGATATATGGTAGGCGANACCACAACAGANCAGAATNTGNTAGAGGTNACCGGACCGGAATCAATTATATCGCAGATAAAGCGGGCTTCGGCAACNGTNAATGTTTCCGGATTNACAAGCAATATTGATACAGATNCGGTAGTNCACCTGTATGATGAGAATGACAATGAAATTATATCAAGCAGNATTGTNAAAAANATCAATAAAGTGCGGGTTAATGTGGATATTCTNCAGACNAANACAATCCCCATTAATCTGAATGTAACAGGAACTCCTGCCAGGGGATATCAGGCTACCGGTGAGGTGACCTCAACCAGAGACAGTGTGGTAATTGCCGGAAGGGCAAAAGCTATTGAGAATATCAACTCTATTGATATTCCGGAGACTGTGTTGGATATCTCAGGCGCTGTGGAAAGTCTTGATAAAACTATTAATTTAAATGANTATCTTCCGGATGGTGTGATTCTGGCAGAGGAAGGTTTCCAGGGAAGAATCCAGGTGACTGTTACTGTAGAACAAGAGGTTGAGCTTCCCGTAACAATGCCTGTAAACAGAATACACATAATAAATATACCGGAAGGGTTTGATGCTAAAATCACAGAAGAGGGAGATACTTATTCATTGACGTTGGTGGGTCTGGCAGAGGATGTAGAAGCTATAGACACAAACGCCATTATAGCTGCTGTGGATGTAACGGCTTACATGGGCAGCAGAGGCATGGAAAATATAAGCGAAGGAGCTTATATGATGGAGCTTGTCTTTAATCTGGATGAAACAGTAGCGTTAAAAGAAGCTGTCAGAGTGGAAGTCAGTATGACAGAAGTGGAAGAAGAGTAGGATTTGATTAAAGAATTGCGGACTTAGAAAGGAGCAGTTTTGCGATATGGGTAGATTGTTTGGTACAGATGGCGTCAGAGGAATTGCAAATGAGGAACTGACCCCGCAGCTTGCCATGCAGTTGGGGCAGGCGGGAGCTTATGTGCTTTCCAGAGAGAATAAGCATAAACCTACCATAATGGTGGGGTGTGATACCAGAATATCAGGAGATATGTTAGCTAATGCTTTGATGGCGGGAGCGTGTTCGGTGGGCGCGAATGCAGTCTATGTAGGAATTGTCCCTACTCCGGCAGTTGCATATCTGACGAGAAAATATAAAGTGGATGCAGGTGTTGTAATATCAGCTTCCCACAACACAGTAGAATTTAACGGAATCAAATTTTTTGATGGAAGCGGTTATAAACTTCCTGACTCTCTGGAGGACGAGATAGAGGCGCTTATACACAATGGACTGCCGGATATTAAGTTTCCTATCGGTGCGGGAGTAGGAAAGATTAAATACCGCACGGATGCGAGAGAAGAGTACATTAACCATGCGATACAATCGGTAAAAGTGGAACTGCAGGGCATGAAAATTGTTGTTGACTGCGCGGAAGGAGCTTCATTCTATACCTCGGTGGAAACACTGAAGGAACTTGGGGCAGAAGTGGTAGCCATACATAACAATCCGGATGGAACTAATATTAACGCTAACTGTGGCTCTACACATATGAACGAACTGCAGGCAAGAGTCGTGTATGAGAAGGCTGACTTAGGACTTGCTTTTGACGGTGATGCGGATAGGCTTCTGGCAGTAGACGAGTCGGGGAAAGTGGTAGATGGCGACCAGATTATGGCAATAGTCGGTCTTCATATGAAAAATCACGGAAAGCTTAAAAATGATACGATTGTTGCCACGGTCATGAGTAACCTTGGATTTTTCATTATGGGAGAAAAGAACAACATTCATATAGAGCAGACTAAAGTAGGCGACAGATATGTGTTGGAAAGAATGCGTGAGATTGGCGCTAGTCTGGGTGGCGAGCAGTCGGGTCATGTTATTTTTCTGGATGAAAATACTACAGGTGACGGACTCTTAAGCGCACTGCATCTGTTACAGGTTATCGTAGATACTAAGAAACCGTTGTCTGAGCTTTCAAAGGTTATGGAAGTTCTGCCACAGGCGCTTGTTAATGCAAAAGTACCGAATCATAAAAAAGAAAAGTATATGGATTATCCTGAGATTGCGGATGCTATAGAGGAGCTTAATAAAAAGTTCGACGGAACAGGACGCGTTTTAATCAGACCATCCGGGACAGAGCCGCTTGTACGTGTTATGATTGAAGGTAAGGATAAAAATATGATAGAGAATGAAGCCAAAAAATTAGCGGAGCTAATACAAAACATTCTATTGTGATATTTCTAAAAAAATGATATAGTTATAAATATGAATTGGAGGTAATGAGGGTATGGTAAGTCAAAAGGTAGTTATAAAAAACCCAACAGGGCTGCATCTAAGGCCGGCGGGCATCCTATGCAAGGAAGCCATGAAATTTAAATCACTAATTACATTTTCTTTTAAAGAAAATACAGCGAATGCCAAAAGCGTGTTAAGCGTCTTGGGGGCATGCGTCAAGTGCGGCGATGAGATTGAATTTGTGTGNGAAGGCGAAGATGAAGCAGAAGCATTGAAAGCTTTAGTCAGTGCTATAGAAGGTGGTCTTGGCGAATAACACTATCTGATAAGCCCGTTGTATAAACGGGCTTTTAAAATGGAAGAAAGTGTGAAAAAATAAATTTTNNCACGCAAATTTGCGTAGGGNTGCAAATTCGCAGGTTGAGAAAGGAGCAAGAGTATTAATATGTTAAATTATCAAAGATATCGAAAAAATCCTGTTATAGATTATCCGGAAAGAGAATGGCCATGNAAGGAGATTGTGAAAGCGCCAATTTGGTGCAGNGTAGATTTGCGCGATGGAAATCAGGCGTTGATTGATCCGATGCTTGTGCATGAAAAGATAGAATTCTTTAANTATCTGATTAAACTGGGNTTCAAAGAAATAGAAATTGGTTTTCCGGCGGCTAGTCAGATTGAATATGATTTTCTTCGTCAGTTGATAGACCGCAAGATGATACCTGATGATGTGATGGTGCAGGTACTTACTCAGTGTCGTGAGGAACTGATTGACAGAACTTTTGATTCAATTAAGGGTTGTAAGCAGGCGGTAGTTCATATTTACAATTCTACATCTACTTTGCAAAGGGATGTCGTATTTGGCATGAACAGGGAACAGATTACAGGTATTGCAGTAGAAGGCACNAAGATGGTTAAAGAACGTGCTAAGGATTTTCCGGGTAAAATTGTTCTTGAATATTCGCCGGAAAGTTTTACCGGTACAGAGTTAGATTATGCATTGGAAATCTGTACGGCNGTNCAGGAAACATGGGGACCGACNAANGANGNNCCNATGATTATTAATCTTCCTTCTACGGTGGANATGAATACNCCNAATGTTTANGCGGATCAGATTGAGTGGATGAATAAACATTTNAAGAATCGNGAAAGNATNATTTTGAGTGTNCATCCGCATAATGACAGAGGAACCGGNGTTGCAAGCGCGGAACTGGCATTNCTTGCCGGAGCGGAGCGCGTNGAGGGAACTTTGTTTGGAAATGGTGAGAGAACNGGTAATGTAGATATTTTAAATATTGCCTATAATATGTTCTCACAGGGAATTGACCCAAGACTTAGTATAGAACATATTAATGAAAGTATTGAAATTTATGAAAGATGCTGTAAACTTCCGATTCATCCGAGACACCCTTATGCGGGTAAAATGGTATTTACTGCATTTTCAGGTTCACATCAGGATGCTATCAATAAGGGCGTTAAAGCGATGAAAGAGCGCAACAGTCAGATATGGCAGGTTCCTTATCTACCTATAGATCCGGCGGATATCGGTAAAGAGTATGAGCCTATTGTCAGAATAAATTCACAATCAGGCAAAGGCGGCGTTGCATTCATTATGGATACTTATTTTGGATTCAAGCTTCCTAAGGGAATGCACAAGGAGTTTGCCAATGTCATTCAGGCGATTTCCGAAAAGCAGGGAGAAGTATCGCCTGATCAGATTATGGACAGTTTCCGCAGCGAATACCTGAATAAGAAGGAGCCGATTCATTTCCGTAAATTGCGCGTGGATGATTTGAGTGGAGAGACGAAGTCCGAATTTGATACGANAGTCCTTGTCGAATATACGGATCATGATGTTCCGAAGCAGTTTGAGGCAGTTGGCAACGGACCGATTGATGCTGCAAAGAGAGGGCTGAAGGAAGCTCTTTCAATTGATATAAAGATTTTGGATTATGAAGAGCATGCATTGCAGAGCGGCTCTAATTCCCAGGCAGCGGCATATATTCATTTGCTGGATGTGAATAGCGGAAGGGTTACTTACGGCGTCGGAGTAAGCTCCAATATTACGAGAGCATCAATAAGAGCGATTTTCTCGGCGGTCAACAGATTGGAACTGGGTTGAGAAAGGAGCATGGTTATTCTATGACGAAGGAAATTGAGCAATTAGATGAAATTATACGCGGTACGGATAACATCGTCTTTTTCGGCGGTGCGGGAGTATCAACAGAGAGCGGCATTCCNGATTTCAGGAGCGTAGACGGTCTTTATAATCAAAAATACGATTATCCTCCTGAGACGATTTTGAGCCATACTTTTTACCGTAGGCATACAGCAGAGTTTTACCGATTTTATCGGGATAAGATGCTTTGTCTGGATGCCAGGCCCAATGCGGCGCATTTAAAGCTTGCCGAGTGGGAGAAAAAGGGTAAGTTGAAGGCTGTAGTAACACAGAATATTGANGGACTTCACCAGGCGGCAGGAAGCAAGGTTGTATTAGAACTTCATGGTTCAGTACTTCGCAACTATTGTGAAGATTGCGGTAAAGCATATGATGCAGAATACATTCTGCATTCGGAAGGGGTGCCGAAATGTTCCTGCGGCGGNGGTATTAAACCTGATGTGGTTTTATATGAAGAAGGGCTNAATCAGAATACGNTGCAGCAGGCTGTTCATTATATCAGCAAAGCGGATGTTTTGATTATCGGAGGNACNTCTCTCGCAGTATATCCNGCGGCNGGGTTGATTGACTATTACAGTGGAAATAAGCTGATATTGATTAATAAGACACCTACACCGCGGGATNGNGNGGCAGATNTGGTGGTACAGGGAAGTATTGGAGAAATCTTTTCACAGCTCTCATAGATTAGGAAAAGGGGAATGACAGTGGATATTCAGGTAGGCGATGTAGTGAAATTGAAGAAGCAGCATCCCTGCGGCTCCAAGGAGTGGGAAGTGTTGCGTATCGGGGCAGATTTCCGCTTAAAATGTCAAGGCTGCAGCNATCAGATTATGATTGCCAGAAGANNNGNNNAAAAAAATATTAGAGAAGTCATAAAAAAAGATTGAAAAAGTTTAAGTGATTGAAAAAAGTTTTCAAAAGTGATTGAAAAAAGTTTTCAAAAATGATTGAAAACTGTGGTAACTTGTGTTATNATAATAGTCCGTGGTATTGTTTTTAACATACAGTCAATAATCCTTGCTCCCATAGGGGGCCAGAGACCAAAAGGAGGTAACAAGCATGAACAAATATGAATTAGCCGTTGTTGTTAATGCGAAAGTCGAAGATGACGAGAGAGCAGCAATTGTAGAAAAATGTAAGGCTCTTATCGAAAGATTCGGTGGACAAGTTACAAACGTTGATGACTGGGGTAAAAGAAGATTAGCATACGAAGTGCAGAAAATGAAGGATGCTTTCTATTACTTTATCCAGTTCGACGCTGAGAGCACTGTCCCGGCTGAAATTGAAAGCCGNGTTCGTATTATGGANAATGTNATCAGATACTTGTGCGTAAAACAAGACGAGAACTAGTAGAAAGAGGTACTTAATGAATAAAGTTATACTTATGGGGCGTTTGACCCGTGATCCTGAAGTGAGATATTCNCAGAGTGAAAATGCAATGGCGATTGCCAGATATACGTTAGCAGTAGATCGTAGATTTAACCGTAATGGAGATGAGAATACAGCGGATTTTATTAATTGTGTTGCCTTTGGCAAAGCGGGAGAATTCGCTGAGAAATATTTCCGTAAAGGAATCAAAATTGCAGTATCAGGACGTATCCAGACAGGAAGTTATACCAATAAGGATGGGGTCAAGGTATACACCACAGAAGTTGTTGTTGATGACCAGGAATTTGCNGAGAGCAAAAACAATAGTTCCGCAGGCGATGGGGGATTCGCCGGTGGCGGCAGNAGACCACANCCGNNAGATGCCGGNGACGGTTTCATGAATATTCCGGATGGAATAGATGAGGAGNTGCCNTTTAANTAATCAAGAAGTTGATAGGAGGTAATTATATGGCTTATACTAAAACAGAAAAGCCTGATTTCGCTGCTAAAAGAAAAGGCGGAATACACAGAAGAAAGAAAGTTTGTGTATTTTGTGGAAAAGATAATGTAATTGACTACAAAGATGTCAATAAATTAAAAAGATATGTGTCTGAAAGAGGTAAAATTCTTCCCAGAAGAATTACAGGCAACTGTGCTAAACATCAGAGAGCGCTGACAGTAGCAATCAAGCGTGCAAGACATGTAGCCTTGATGCCTTATGTTCAGGACTAAGCAGTGTTAGGCATAAGAAGCGATTAGACAGTAACAGTAAAGGCAGGGTATGGATACTCTGCCTTTTACAATTTTATTTTATAAATTTTTTTATGGTTATTATGGAATTGAAGAATGCAGACGATAGATAGGAAGGACTTAGACTAAACATATGGGAAATATTCGTGATGGTGAAAACGGTTTTACAAAAGAACATACNTTGATTTTAAAAGGAATNTTGATACTTATGCTGTTGATTCACCATTTATTNAATCCGGAAAATATCGTTGAATATGCNGTTAATACNTTTATAAAAGATCCGGTGCTGTTNGTTTCCATAGTTGCATGGTGTAAGATATGTGTTGCCGGATTCTGTTTTATTACGGCATATGGAATGACTAAGAAGTTTATGANCATGCCACAAAAAAAGCCCGGTAACTATGCCGAAGTAGTTGCAGTNCGNTTGATTAAGCTGGAAATGTCGGTATGGCTTATATATATATTAGCGTTTTTTTATAAAAAAATAATTATGAACATGCAGCTTGGTTATGGAAATAATAATGTTCAAAGATTAATCTATATATTTTTCGATATGACCGGGCTGGCAAACTATGCAGGTACGCCTACGATAAATGTCACATGGTGGTATCTGTCGTTATTTATTTTACTTGTTTTCTCAATGCCGCTTATTTATTATGCCTATTCAAAGGGACGGTATTTGCTGCTTGGACCGGTATGNTTACTNCCGGCNGTAATATTTTTGAAAACAGAAAGCGTTCTGTACTCGGAACTACTTCCGGTTGCTTTNCTGGGGACTGCATTTGCATATGAAAATTGGTTTGAAAAGATAAGACAATGGAATCGNTCANGGAGAAAACTGATTTTGTTTGCAGCGATGCTCTTATGCGGCTGGTTTTCTTTTGAGGTAAACCAATATGTAAATTTCCATTTAAGCTGGCTATTGATTTTTTTCTTACCAATTCTCGTACAGGAATATATAAGCTATGTGCCGGTGTTAAGCCATATATTAAAATTNATAGGAANACANGCAACAAATATNTTNNTGNTNCATACCTTTATTTATTACTATTTTTATACNGAAATTATATATTCTCTNANTGATTCGTGGAAAATATATATTGCAGTACTGGCATTAAGTATAATAGTGTCAGTGATAATAGAGTGTTTGAAAAAAATACTGCGGTATAATAAGTTGATTGACCTGNTATGTAAAAAGGTAAGTGGAATAATCAGTGAAAATACGGAGAAAAACAAGCGACTATAAATTGTAACAATTTGTCNAATTTGGACGAAAGACCACAATATATTGAGGTGGCGGATATTTCCAAAAAGTGTTATACTTATTTATAATTATATATCATAAAGATGGAGCAGTGTGTGTATGCACCAACTTACAAGTTACTTATACGGTAATGAGAGGTTATGATGAAAAATAGTGTAAAATTAAAAGGAAGATTGAAATCGTATTTACAGTCTTCTTTATACTTAGGATTTTTATTAATAGCGATAGATCTTCTCATATTTTTCATAGAATATCGTGCGGGACTGGTATTGACCTGTTTCATTATNTTTTATTTTGCTGTTATTATTTCTTTAATGTTCTATAATAAACCCATTATNATTAATGAACTGATTAGTTTNGCAACGCAGTACGGTCAGATACAGAGGCGGCTGCTTCGGGATTTAGACCTGCCGCATGCCCTGCTTGATGACAATGGCAAAATAATTTGGACAAACATTGCTTTTGAGGAGGTCGTGCATAAAGAAAAAGGGTACCGAAAATCAATAACATCACTTTTTCCGACCATTACCAAAGAAAAGCTGCCGGGCGGAAATGTAGAAGATGAAATAGAGATNAGNATAGATTACNNAGAGCGTAATTATATTGCAAAACTCAAAAAGATTTCATTNAAGGAAATGGCGGAGAACAGCGATATTATTGAAGCAAAAGGATATGAAGGATATCTGATTGCATTATACCTGTTTGATGAAACTGCATTAAGGATTGCTTTGCAGGAAGTGGATGACCAGAGCCTTGCAGTAGGATTGATTTATCTGGATAATTATGAAGAAGCATTNGAAAGCGTTGAGGAGGTAAGACGNTCACTTCTGNTCGCGCTTATTGATAGAAAAGTAAATAAATATATTGCGTCTTTAGANGGTATTTGTAAGAAATTGGAGAAGGANAAATACCTTGTCATAATGAGGAAAAAGGCNGTAGCCTTACTTCAGGAGAACCGATTTGACATTCTGGAAGATGTCAAGACTGTAAATATCGGAAATGAGATGGCTGTTACCATAAGTGTCGGAGTCGGACTGAACGGGCTTACCTATGCACAGAACTATGAATTTGCCAGAAATGCCATAGATTTGGCGTTAGGCCGAGGCGGTGATCAGGCTGTAATGAAAATGCCAGAGAACATCATGTACTTTGGAGGCAAGAGCCAGCAGGTAGAGAAGAGCACCCGTGTAAAAGCGAGGGTCAAGGCGCATGCACTGAAAGAAATTATTTCGGTTAAGGATGTAATCTATGTAATGGGNCACCATCTGGGAGATACGGACAGTTTTGGTGCATCTGTTGGTATTTACCGTATTGCTAAGACTTTGGGCAANCAGGCGCACATTGTGTTGGATGATGTTACGGCATCCATGCAGCCGATGGTTTCAATATTCAAGGATAATAACGATTATGAAGAAGATATGATTATCAGCAGTGCACAGGCATTGGAGATGATTGGTGGAAATGCGGTTCTGGTAGTTGTTGACGTTAATAANCCAAGCCTTACGGAGTGTCCTGAACTGCTAAAACGGTGTAAAACGGTTGTAGTGCTCGACCATCATAGGCAGGGTACTGAAATAATTGAGAATGCGACACTATCATATACTGAAGCATATGCNTCTTCTACCTGNGAGATGGTTTCAGAAGTTTTGCAGTATACNAGCGATAATATGCGTCTTAAGTCAGAAGAGGCGGCATGCCTCTATGCCGGNATTATGATTGATACCAATAACTTTATGACTAAGACAGGCGTCAGGACATTTGAAGCGGCAGCATTCCTCAGGAGAAACGGCGCGGATGTAACGTGGATCCGTAAACTGTTCCGTGATGATGCGGCGGAATATAAAGCCAAGGCAGATGCGGTAAGTCAGGCAGAAATTTACAGACAGGCATACGCTATCTCCGTATGTCATGGTGAACAGCTTCAGAGNCCTACAGTTGTGGGTGCGCAGGCNGCAAATGAATTNCTGAATATAAAAGGAGTAAAAGCGAGCTTTGTTCTGACACAGTACAATGGTCAGATATACATTTCGGCGCGNTCCATTGATGAAGTTAATGTACAGATCATTATGGAACGTATGGGAGGCGGAGGCCACCTGACTATGGCAGGCTGTCAGCTAAAGGANAGCAGTATAGAAGGCGGTATTATTGTGATTAAGAATACGCTTGATACTATGATTGAAGAAGGGGAACTTGACTAAGGAATAAAAGAAAGGTGTGAGGATTGAAATGAAAGTAATATTGATACAGGATGTTAAATCATTAGGGAAAAAAGGTGAGGTTGTAAATGTCAGCGATGGCTACGCACGAAACTTTATACTGCCTAAGGNACTGGGATTAGAGGCGAATGCGAAAAACTTAAATGATTTAAAGTTNCAGAAAGCGAATGAGGCAAAAAAAGCGCAGCAGCTGCTTGAGACAGCACAGGAGCTGGCTAAAGTGTTAGAAACGAAAGAAGTCGTTCTTAAGATGAAATCCGGTAAAGACGGAAAAGCTTTCGGCTCGATTTCCTCTAAGGAGATTGCTTCGGCAGCGAAACAACAGTGTGATTTGGAATTGGATAAAAAGAAGATACAGTTACCTGAGTCAATCAAAGCATTAGGCGTTTATGAAGTTAGCGTGAAACTNCATCCGCANGTAACAGGGAAGTTGAAAGTAAAAGTTATTGAAGAAAANTAAACAGATTAAAGAAACAGNATAGTACTTAAGCTGAATGTAAAAAGGATGGGATTGAATAATGCCGCAGCCGATTGAAGAGGCTTTGTTAAAAAGAATATTGCCGCATAGTATTGAAGCGGAGCAATCGGTTATCGGATCTATGATCATGGACAGGGAAGCGATTGTAGTAGCTTCTGAAATTATTACGGGTGATGATTTTTACAGCAGACAGTATGGTATAGTTTTTGAGGCTATGATAGAGCTGAATGACGAAGGTAAGCCGGTAGACCTTGTGACTTTACAGGACAGGCTGAAAGAGAAAGATGTGCCGCCTGAGGTCAGCAGTCTGGAATTCGTCAGGGAACTTATTACNACANTGCCGACGTCTGCCAATATTAAGTATTATGCTAATATAGTAGCTGAAAAATCAGTGCTCCGTAAATTGATTAAATTGAACGAAGAGATTGCCAATACCTGTTATGTGGGCAAAGAAAGTCTGGAAGTAATTCTGGAGGATACGGAGAAAAGGATATTTGATTTAGTACAGCGCAGAAATACCGGAGAATTTGTGCCAATCAGAGAGGTTGTCATGAATGCGATGGACAGAATTGAAAAGGCTTCTCATAATAAAGGAAATGTGACAGGCATAGCAACCGGATTCATTGATTTGGATTACAGAACCGCAGGTATGCAGCCATCAGACCTGATTCTTATAGCAGCAAGACCGTCTATGGGTAAAACTGCTTTTGTCNTGAATCTCGCCGATTACATAGTTTTTAAGCAGAATAGGACGGTAGCTATATTCAGCTTGGAAATGTCAAAAGAGCAGCTTGTAAACCGCCTTTTTTCCATGGAGTCNAAAGTGGATTCGCAGCATATTAGAACCGGTAATCTGTCGGACGACGAATGGGAGAAGTTGATTGAGAGTGCCGGGATTATNGGNAAATCCAATCTGATTATCGACGATACGCCNGGAATCAGTATTTCGGAGCTGCGCTCCAAATGCCGTAAATATAAGCTGGAACATAATCTGGAAATGATTATTATCGANTATCTNCAGCTAATGTCAGGAAGCGGCCGTACAGATTCGAGGCAGCAGGAGATTTCGGATATTTCACGTTCGTTGAAGTCTCTGGCGAGAGAGCTTAATATACCGGTTATTGCATTATCACAGCTTAGCCGTGCAGTAGAGCAGAGACCTGACCATAGACCGATGCTTTCTGATTTACGTGAATCAGGTGCTATTGAGCAGGACGCGGANGTAGTTATGTTTCTCTATCGTGACGANTATTANAATAAAGATACGGATAAAAAAAATATAATGGAAGTTATTATTGCCAAGCAGAGAAACGGTCCGATTGGAACCATAGAGTTAGTGTGGCTGCCGGATTTCACGAAGTTTGGAAACTTGCAAAAATANATATTTNNTAAATACAAAAGAGACAANCCNGANCATGGTTGTCTCTTTTTACATTATGNGGCAGATTTTGTCGAAAAATGCAAAACTGAAAGGGGAATGGAAATGGAAACGAANCAGGAGATGTTACTGATTTCAGAGGCAGCAAAACANGTACAGGTAGAAACTCATGTACTTCGTTANTGGGAGGAAGAATTGCAGCTCCCAATTAAAAGGAATGAAATGGGGCATCGTTATTATACGATGGAAGATGTAANCAGATTTAANGAAATTAAAATGCTCAAAGAACAGGGATTGCAGCTGAAGGCGATTAAATCCGTATTGAAAANCGAAGAGCCGGAATCAGCTGCAGAAGATAACACAATGGATTTTATGCTTGGCAAAAGACAGAAATTCATAGTCTCATTATCTGAGGAGGCGGAAAAAGAAGAAAAGGCAAAAAGACTGCAATATCTGNTGCAACAGATTATGGTGGAAACTGTAAAGAAGGCCAACGAAGAGCTGTGTACCGAAATAAAAGAGAGTATCTTGAAAGAATTGGACTATCAGTTCCGCGCNAGAGAAGAGCGGGAAGAAGAACGCTGGAAACAGGAAGAGGAACATTTCCGTAAGATAGATGAGATGCTTCGGGAAAGGCAGAAAGTCAAAGAAAAGNCGCCTAGANGCAAGNGGGAGAAGAAGAGTGGGAAGAAGGGGTGGATTGGGGGTTGATTCAGGACGACCGTTGTACAATATAGACAATGTTGCGAAGACACGCTTGCGTTACATAGTATATTATGATATTGTCCATATTGTACAACTAGGATAAACAGTGAAGGAGTTGAAATANACGATGATATTTGAAAAATTAAAACANGATAATGTAGANGAATATATTGATTATTTAAAAATTGCAATGAGTGAAGAGCCGGNCAATATGGTTGCTGAGAAAGTNGANGANATNGGAATAAAAAGCAGGATTTCAGATCCTTTTTATAATAGAACCACCTCTATTCTTGCTAAAGAAAACGGGAAAGTGGTGGGACGGATAGAATATCATTTTTATGGTTGTATGCAGGATGGTTGTAAGATGGCGTATGTAGACTGGGTTTATGTGTTAAAAGCATACAGGCATAAAGGAATCGCCCAGATGCTTTTTAAGGAATTTGAAAGAGACTGCGCACGAAATGACATTGACCAGTATTATTTAATCCGTGCGACTAATGAAGAGGCAAACAGATTTTATAGTAATTTCGAGGGAGCACAGCTGAGTGAGACTCCACTTTTAAGAAAAGATATAAAAAAATAGATGCTTTGTCGTGATTATTTATGGAAAAAATTTCCCATATTATGATGATTCTATAAATATTTTCATAGCTATATTTAAAAATTTTTTCCAAGGCTCAGCAAGACATATCCAAGGCTGCGAATGCTCATCTTTTTTATCTTCTAAAAATAAACTCCTTATTTTCAGTATAAGCTTAACAAGCGGATTTATCAATTAATATATGAATGTCAAAGACTTTTGACAGACAAAAATATGTCCATCCTATAAAATGGTATTGAAAAGGAGGTGCGAAATGGATATCGGAACAAAAATAAAGAAATATAGAGAAAGCCAAAATATTTCGCAAGATGAGCTGGCTCTAAGAATATTTGTCTCAAGACAGACAATTTCAAACTGGGAGACAAATAAAAGCTGTCCGGACATAAAAAGTCTGACTATGCTTAGCAACATATTTAATGTATCTTTAGATGATTTCATAAAAGGAGATTTGGAAGAAATGAAAAAAATAGTTGAAGAAAAGGATTTAAAAGGTTTTAATATTTTAGGCTGGGTATTTACAATCGAATTACTTCTAATGGTAATTAGTGTATATCCGCTGTTTAAATTTGCAGGTATTATCGGAATCGGTATCTGGGTGTTGTTCGTAGCAGTTACTATATGTACTGCATTTACTATTGAAAGAATAAAAAAACACTATGATATTCAAACCTATAAGGAAATTGTTGCATTCGTCGAAAATAAGCCGTTGTCCTATGAAGAATCACAACAAGAGCTTGGGAAAAGAATATATCAAAAAATTTTAATGGCAATTATGTCAGGAGTAATAGCATTTTTAATTTGTTTAGTTGTTGCATTTATCATTAACAATTTGTAATTTAAATATTTACAGAATGAATCCAATTACTAACAGCAATGTGATTATGAATCGTATTATATGATGGCTGGGATGGAAATTTCCACTGCGTTTTCCGTTTAGAAAAGCCGCAATGCAAATTAGCATTCCTCCGATTATAACTATAATCCAGTCAACATTTTGGAAAACTGTGGCAATAACCAAAAGAAGTCCTCCGCATAACATCAAAATAGAAGTATCTTTATGCGTTGCTGTTTTTATCTGGGTAATAGCGGCAAACATGGATAGTACCGCATATAAAACTGTAATACCACATATTATGTATCTCATTTAGCTCTCCTTATTTTTCATAAAGTGCCTCTTAAATACAAAAGCATCCACCATTAAGTCGGATGCTCTTTTATCTTTTCTAAGTTGTTTATGCCTGAGCAATAGAACCGGTCGGGCAAGCTCCTGCACAAGAACCGCAATCGATACATTTGTCAGCATCGATTTCAAACTTACCGTCTCCCATACTGATTGCACCTACGGGGCACTGAGCCTCACAAGCGCCGCATGCTACGCAAGCATCACTAATTGCATATGCCATAATCTTATCCTCCTTATAATTTTGAATCATAGTAATAATTATTATCCCATNCCCTATTTTAATATAAAATGTAAGAATATACAAGTCAAAAGTGTTTATTAAAGAAAAAGCCCCGCTATATGAAAGCGGGGAGAGTGTTATTTTTCTTCATCTTTTTTCTTCTTCATTTTTATAATGTTACCGATAATAGCNATTCCGGCAACTACTACAAANGCNANGGTTACAATTGTTTCCATAATGTACTTCACCTCCCTGTTTAAGCGTGTGTATTTTATATATGTTAATTATATAATGGTTTATCCTTATCATTCTGNGNTATTGNTCAGANCGNCGCTTGCGGATGCCTTCAAGTATTACTTCTTTTTTTGCAATAAGGTCTTTCTTTTCCATTGCNGGAACGCCTTTTAACTTNTACTCCATACCCAGCTTCTCATATTTGCTTTCGCCCATGGTATGATATGGCAGTGCATCCAANGCNTTNAGATTCTTGAATTCTCCGATAAAATATCCAAGTTGGAATAAGTATTCATCATCATCAGTCAGNCCCGGCACGATAACATGGCGAATCCACATATCAACATTCTTCTCATTAAGATATCTGGCAAAAGCAAGAATGCCGTCGTTGGGCTGTGAGGTCAGTTCTTTATGCTTCTCGGGGTCTATATGTTTAATATCCAGCATAACCAAATCCGTCAGAGTCATTAATTTATCCAGCTTGGAAAGCCATACAGGATTGGCGTTCGGCTTATAGGCGATTCCTGAGGAATCAATGCAGGTGTGAATGCCCTTCTTCTTGGCGAGAGTAAAAAGGTCAAGCAGAAAATCAACCTGCATCAAAGGCTCGCCACCTGTTACAGTGATACCGCCGCCATTATAGAAGCTGATATTTCTTTCATACTGCTCAATTATATATTCCGGCTCCATCAAAGTGCCGGAGTTCATCTCCCATGTATCCGGATTATGGCAGTAAGCGCATCGCATAGGACAGCCCTGAACAAAAACAACAAACCTGACGCCCGGACCATCAACCGTCCCAAAACTCTCCAATGAGTGAATTCTACCTTGCATAATACCCCTTCTTTCTTCTATATATAATAATTGTAAAGCTCTATTCCAATATCCAGAACTTAGCCAGAATAAACAAAATAAGGTGCGATTACGCATGCGACGAGCACCGTTTTTGTTTATTCTGGCTAAGTTCGTCACCTACTAATACAGTATAACCTTTATAAGATAAAAATACCAGTAGGAAAAGTGTAAAAAAACAGAACCCTGAAATTGCTTCCAAGGTTCTGTATTAATACTAATGTTTAGCTTTAACGTTGCATGATAGCATTAGATGCTTTCATGGAAAGTACGAGAGATAACGTCAGCCTGCTGTTCCGGTGTCAGTTTAATGAAGTTTACTGCATATCCGGAAACACGGATTGTCAACTGAGGATAATTCTCAGGATGTTTCTGAGCGTCTAATAAAGTATCTCTGTTTAATACATTAACGTTAAGGTGATGTCCGCCCTTTGTTGCGTAACCATCTAATAATGATACAAGGTTATCTACCTGTGCTGTATTTGATGCCATTTTAAGTTTCCTCCTTTATATTGTTTATAAATTATATTATTCATAAAGAGTCTTTAAAATACTCTCTATTGCATAGCATTTAGTGGAAGTCATCCAAACCCTGTTCCAAAGTCGGTACACTGCATGCCAGAGGAGTTCTGGAGCAATCCGTACACCCCATGGTCTGTACATCTTTAGAACTATTGGATTTATCATCAACATTGACATTCACATGTCCGACGCCCTGCGCCATACCGGAATCCAACATTTTAATAAAATCATCAATCATTTGATTCTCATCCATGTTTGCCACCCTCTTCCACATATTCATTATACGCGAGAATTGCTNTAAGCAATCCTCGCAGCTGAAAAATTTGCGTAGCAAATCTTTTCAGCTTTTTATTTATTAAGATCTAACTCAATATCTCCTGCGAATACCTGATCTTCTTTACCAAGAGCGCCCGGAATGATGGTAAATGTGTTAGAAATACCATCCTGAGCATCCTTGAATGGAAGCTTGGATACTGAAGATAAGGAAGCTACTGCACCATGAGTATCACGGCCGTGCATCGGGTTAGCGCCCGGAGCAAAAGGCTCTCCTTTTCTACGTCCGTCAGGTGTATTACCTGTAGCCTTACCATAAGTTACGTTAGAAGTAATTGTAAGGATAGAGGTTGTAGGAACACCGTTTCTGTAGGTATGATGTCTTCTGATAGCTGTCATGAATTTATGAACAACTTCCTGTGCGATCAGGTCTACGCGGTCATCATCATTACCATATTTAGGGAATTCNCCGGTTGTCTTGAAGTCAACGATAATNCCGTCTTCATCTCTAATCGGCTCAACCTTAGCATATTTGATTGCTGATAAAGAGTCAGCTACGATAGACAGACCTGCAACACCTGTTGCAAAGTAACGTTTTACGTCTCTGTCATGAAGAGCCATCTCTGCTCTCTCATAGCAGTATTTATCATGCATATAGTGAATGATGTTCAGAGTATTTACATATACATCTGCCTGCCACTCCATCATATCCATGAACTTAGCATATACATCATCATAGTCAAGCACATCGCCTGTAACAGGACGATATTTAGGTCCAACCTGCTTCTTGGTAACTTCGTCAACACCGCCGTTCAATGCGTACAGCAGACATTTAGCAAGGTTAGCACGAGCNCCGAAGAACTGCATTTCTTTACCGATTACCATTGAAGATACGCAGCAAGCGATACCATAGTCGTCACCGTGGGTAACTCTCATAAGGTCATCATTCTCGTACTGGATAGAAGAGGTCTGGATAGACATCTTAGCACAGTATTTCTTCCAGTTCTCAGGAAGTCTTGTAGACCAAAGAACTGTCAGGTTCGGCTCAGGTGAAGGTCCGAGGTTGGTAAGTGTGTGCAGATAACGGAAGCTCATCTTGGTTACTAACGGACGTCCGTCAACGCCGACACCACCGAGAGACTCTGTTACCCATACAGGGTCACCTGCGAAAATCTGATTGTATTCAGGTGTACGTGCAAATTTGATGCAGCGCAGTTTCATGATGAAGTGATCAACGAATTCCTGAATCTCTTCTTCTGTGAATGTTCCGTTAGCTAAATCTCTTTCTGCATAGCAGTCAAGGAATGTAGAAGTACGTCCAAGAGACATAGCAGCACCATTCTGCTCTTTTACTGCGCACAGATAACCGAAATAAGTAGCCTGAATAGCTTCCTGAACATTGGTAGCAGGTTTAGAAATATCGCATCCGTAAGAAGCTGCCATTTCTTTCATCATCTTAAGAGCTACCATCTGCTCTGAAATTTCTTCACGAAGACGGATTACATCATCTGTCATAACACGGCCTGTAGAATCTTTCTGAGCCTGTTTGTCTTCGATAAGGTAATCAATACCATATAAAGCCACACGTCTGTAATCGCCGATGATACGTCCACGTCCGTAAGCATCCGGAAGACCTGTGATGATATGGGAAGAACGGCAAGCTCTCATTTCTGCATTATATGCATCGAAACAGCCTGCATTATGTGTTTTTCTGTGTGTTGAGAAGAATTCACTGATTTCAGGATCAACCTCATATCCGTTATCGGAGCATGCCTTCTCTGCCATTCTGATACCGCCGTAAGGCTGCAGTGAACGCTTGAAAGGTTTGTCTGTCTGGAAACCAACGATTTTCTCTTTGCTCTTGTCCAGATAACCGGGTCCGTGAGATGTAATTGTAGATACAACTTTTGTATCCATATCAAGTACACCGCCGGCTTCACGCTCCTGCTTCTGCAAATCAAGAACCTGTGCCCATAAGTCCTTTGTGTTCTGTGTAGGAGCAGCTAAAAAGGAATCATCGCCATCATAAGGATGATAGTTTTTCTGAATGAAGTCGCGTACATTTACTTCACTATCCCATTTGCCGCCTACAAAATCTTTCCATTCTGGTCTCATTTTGAAATAGCCTCCTGTTTTAAAATTTTTTAAAAATATCTTGTAGCATATCGTACCTTAAATATGCTTCCCCAGTACATTTATTATATGTTAAATTATAGAGTTCAGTCAAGTAAGCCAATGTACTTTTTTGCATACAAAAAACAAAAGCTTGCAGTAATTTTATTTTCAGATTATACTATTACTGTTTTAGAACATACTATAACTGAATTATGCTATGGAGGTATAAAATTATGTCAGAAATTACCAAGGAAATGACGATTGGTGAGATTTTAAGAACTAATCCGGATGTTGCGCCTATTTTAATGAATGCGGGAATGCATTGTCTTGGCTGTCCTTCCGCTCAGGGGGAATCTTTAGAGGAAGCAGCTATGGTGCATGGAATGGACATTGATGAACTGATGGCAAAAATCGAGGCGCTTTAAGAGCGCCTCAAATTTTTGCAAGTGACTGAATCGCTTTATTCTTTATTACAGATTCACAGTGCTCTTCCAGATAGGACTCCACAGCAGTTGAATAGTGCTCGGGGCGTCCATATTCAGAGAGAATGTTGCAAAGACGGTTATAATCTGCAGCAATCTGTCCGGATGGACTGACAATAAGCAGATAAGAGCCGTCGCTTTCTTTTTTATATAACGAATTTATCCCATTATAGAGAGGCGCGGCAATATGAGCGAACCTCATTACATCATAAAGTGAACCAAATGAAAAAATACGGCTTGTATGTGTCGTGGGGATGATTTCTTTCACAGCCTCACTTTGGGATTTTCCTGTTTCNGGAGCAGCAGAGGACTTACTTTGCTGATCGATTCGGCGCAGCATATTTATCATTTCATCAGTGTTGTCTGCAAGCGCATCAATGATGTCTTCCTCGTCTGTCTCATTGTCTTCGTGAACGGAAGGGGCAAATTTGGAAAAACGTGTATCCAATTCTTCAGGATCTTCCACCTTCGTAATAATGAGAACGATACATTCTGCATTCAAAGGTATTGCCTCTATCATGAGAGGAATATCTTCTGCCTCAAATCCGAATTCAAAAGCAGCCTGCTGCATCATATCGCGGAACAGGTTCTTTGCTTTCTCGGTGCCATATGCTAATTCACTTATTTTCAATTCCCTGTCTGCAAGATCTTCTCTTGTGAGTGTACANCNAATTTGATGATCATTTACTTTTTCNATTTTCATAATATCACATCCTTACTAATAAGATACTGATACTCTTGAGTTGTGTGAATGGTTAGAGCAAAAGTCGTTTTCTGCTTTACCATCTTATACTTTGTACTGATTTAAGTCAATAGTATGACAAAACTCTTTAAAAAAATTTAATAAAATTTATTTTATTCCAAGAAATTTCTTGATTTCCTGTCAAATTTTGTATATAATACTTATTAAGATGTCTCCTGACAATCTGCTTAGAAAGGAGGCAATGCAAAATTTAATAAAGAAATCTGTTTCTCATACATTATTTATATAACACAACACTTCTTTATATAGTATGAGAAAGTCTTACAGGCTTATGTGCCTGATCGTAGAATAATTTTTTTCATTCGCTATTTTCACAATTATAATTCACAAGGATTGAAAAGGTTATACAGTTATTTTTATTTTTTGAGCATGTCGGAAGCATCTTANGGATTATTTTAAGCAATTTAATGCATTTTTTAATTTTTCCATTTTTTGTATAAGNCGTTGACTGNATGTTATTACCACANGGAAGCCTTTTGGAANGTTATCGGATTTTNCGAAATATGGCTAGACTATNATTTNGCGGATATAATTAANTACAGGAAGTCCCCGCTTCTTTATGCACCTCCTACGCGAAAATAGTCAAAAAAAGTAAAAAATGATAATGACGTTGCGGATATAGTCTGTTATAATAAGGACGATTAGAAAGGAGCTGGATAAATGAAAAAAGTAATTCCGGTGCTTGTTGCTATCGTCCTTATTTTTATAGTTGCGTCAGTGGCATTTGGNGCCAAAATAATGGAGAAGTACTCATATTCAAAGGAACGTGCGGATTTAGAAGAATACTTTGAAATTGCAGGAGCAGATGATGTGCCGATTATNCTNCAGAACGAGCGCATCGAAGAACATGCAAAAATATGGGATNACGTATGTTATTTTGANTTCGACACAGTACAAAAATATTTTAACGACAGATTTTATGAAGATAAGATTGAGAAACTTCTTATATACACAACGCCGTACACTANCATACGTACGGAAATCGGTTCGACTGTCTGCCAGACAAGCGTTGATGAGTATGGTGATATGGGATATATTATTTCCAGATATGATGGTGATATCCTTTATGTGGCGGCAGATTTTGTAAAACAGTACACTAATTTTTCTTATGAACTTTTTACGGAACCATACCATATGCAGGTATATACGCAATGGGATGAGNGGATAGTGGCAGATATTGATAAAGATACGCAGGTAAGATATCAGGGGGGAATTAAAAGCGATATTCTGACGGATGTATCAATGGGGGATACCGTCATCATACTTGAAGAGATGGAAACGTGGACTAAGGTAAAAACGAAGGATTCTTATATAGGTTATGTTGAAAATAAGNGGCTGACGGATAAACGCAGCGAACAGCCTGTAGCTGTGACAGACTATGTGGAACCGGAATATGTAAGCATTTCTAAAGATTATAAAATTAATCTGGTATGGCATGCCGTATATGATTTTGGAGGCAATGATACGTTGACAGGATTGCTTGCCAATACTAAAGGGGTGAATACTATTTCCCCTACATGGTTCGTACTTACCGGCAGNGAAGGCGATTTTACCAGCCTCGCATCTAAGGATTATGTAAATACGGCNCACAATATGGGATTGGAAGTATGGGCGCTTATCAGTAATATTTCGGAAACAGAATCAATAGATATGTATACGCTTCTTTCCCAGACATCTACAAGGACTAAGCTGATTGACAACCTGATTAATACGGCNNTNGANTATGATNTGGATGGGNTGAATATTGACTTTGAGAATATAAGTACCGATGCAGGAGAAGGTTTTATTGAATTTATCAGGGAATTGTCTATACAGTGCAGGGCAAANGGTATAATNCTGTCAGTAGATAATTATGTGCCGATGGGATATAATAACCATTACCACAGGAAAGAGCAGGGAGTGGTAGCTGATTATGTAATCATAATGGGTTATGANGAACATCATGGAAACAGTGAAGANGCAGGCTCTGTCGCTTCAATCGATTATGTGGAAAATGGTATAGCTAAAACCACGGAAGAGGTTCCGGCTGGCAAGGTCATCAATGCCGTTCCGTTCTATACAAGAATTTGGGAAACTAAGGGAAGCACACTGAGCAGCCAGGCAGTCGGAATGGGAATGGCAGCGGAGTATGTTGAAAATCATCACATAGAGATAAGATGGGACGAGACAACCTGCCAGAATTATGGAGAATATCAATCAGGAGACAGTTTTATTCAGGTGTGGCTGGAGGANGATGAATCTATTCAGGTGAAGCTGAGTATTATGGACAAGTACAATATTGCAGGCGTGGCAGGCTGGAGACTTGGATTGGAAAGAGCTTCCGTATGGGACGTAATAGAGGAATATTTAAATAAATAACACATGATATGATATTGGATAAAAAGTCAGAGAAGGATGCTCTGGCTTTTTGTGTTTGAGAAATGTGTGTATAGCATAATGTGTTAAAGTACACATGGAAATATATAGGCTGAGAGAGGGGCATGATTTAATATGTCAGAAAGGTTTTCAAGAACGGAATTATTATTGGGAAGCGAANCAATGGANANGCTGNGCCGGGCGCATGTTGCGGTATTCGGTATCGGCGGCGTGGGTGGATATGTGACAGAAGCCCTTGCCAGAAGCGGCGTGGGGCATTTTGATNTGATAGATAANGATAAGGTATGNCTGTCGAACATTAACCGCCAGATTATTGCTACAGAAGATACGTTGGATAAATATAAAGTAGATGTNATGAAAGAAAGGATTTTATCAATCAATCCTGATGCCGAAGTGAATGTTTATAAGTGTTTCTATCTGCCGGAAAATTCGGGACAATTTAATTTCGCGCGTTATTCTTATGTGGCGGATGCNATAGATACNGTAACNGCNAANATAGANCTTGTNNTGCAGGCGCAGAAAGNCGGNGTGCCNATTATCAGCAGTATGGGNACNGGNAANAAACTTGANCCTACNAGGNTTGAAATNNCGGATATCTATAAAACTTCCATATGTCCGCTGGCAAAGGTCATGAGAAGGGAATTGCGCAAGCGGGGTGTAGAGAAGCTGAAAGTNTTGTATTCTAAGGAAGAGCCCATTAAAGTTGCCGAAGGACGTTCGGCACCGGGAAGCGTTTCCTTCGTTCCTCCGGCGGCGGGACTGATTATTGCGGCTGAAATTGTCAAGGATATTATTGAGTAGTTTGTGTNAGGTAGTTTATGACAGNCGACGAACTTAGATAAAACAAACAAAAACGGTGCTCATTGCAAGCAAAATCGCACNGTTTTTGTTTGTTTTATCTAAGTTCTGGTTAATGGAAATTAGAAAATAATGTTGATTTTTTATAATAAAGTAGTATTATAATAGTATTCATACCGAAAAACTATGAAAAGGTTGGGAGAGGAGTTGGGATATATATTATGAAAATTTCGACAAAGGGAAGATACGCGCTGCGCTTAATGTTGGATTTGGCAACATATAATACGGGTGGACCGGTCAGCTTGAAAGATGTGGCAAAAAGACAGGAGATATCGGATAAGTATTTGGAGCAGATTATTTCAGTTTTGAATAAAGCAGGTTATGTTAGGAGTATAAGAGGAGCGCAGGGCGGTTATCTTTTGAAGAAAGAGCCTTCTGAATATACGGTAGGGATGATTCTGCGATTAACGGAGGGAGATTTGGCACCTGTGAGCTGCGTTGGGGAAGAAAAGGAAGAGTGCGGTCGCAGGGGGCAGTGCGTTACAGTAAGAATATGGGAACAAATATATGAAGCTGTCAGCAACGTGGTAGATAATATTACGCTGGCGGATTTGCTGGAATGGCAGACGGAGTTGTCGGATCAGTATAGTATATAAGAGTAATTCTTGCTTGGAAAGGAGTTGATTTTTAAATGAATAAATTAATTTATCTTGATAATGCAGCAACGACACAAATGTATAAAGAAGTACTGGACACCATGATTCCATATTATACGGAATATTATGGGAATCCTTCCGCTATCTATACCTTTGCGGGAGATGCCAAGAAAGCGGTAGATGAGGCAAGAAAAACGCTGGCGGCAGGAATTGATGCCGTGCCGGAAGAGATTTATTTTACGGGAGGCGGCAGTGAATCCGATAACTGGGCGTTAAAAGCGGCAGCAGAAGCGTATGCGGAAAAGGGAAAACATATAATTACAAGTAAAATAGAACATCATGCCATTCTTCATACGGCTGAATATTTGGAGAAAAATGGTTACAAGATTACTTATCTGGATGTGGACGAAAACGGATTGGTAAGTCCTGATGAATTAAGAGCGGCAATCCGTCCTGATACAATTTTGATTTCCATTATGGCGGCAAATAATGAAATCGGAACGATAGAGCCGCTTGAAGAAATAGGTGCGATTGCCAAAGAGAACGGAATACTTTTCCATACAGACGCAGTACAGGCTTTCGGGCATATTCCGATTGATGTGGATAAGATGCATATTGATATGCTGAGTGCAAGTGCACATAAGCTGGGCGGACCGAAGGGAATCGGTATGCTGTATATACGTAAGGGCGTCAGGATTCGTTCATTCATTCATGGCGGTGCGCAGGAAAGACAAAGAAGGGCCGGAACCCATAATGTGCCCGGAATTGCCGGCTTTGGCAAGGCGGCGCAGCTTGCTTTTAGCGATATGGATAAGCGCAGCAGTTATGAAGCGGAACTGAGGGATTATATGATTGAACGCATTTTGACGGAAGTTCCATATTCCCGTCTGAATGGAGACAAAACTAGCAGACTGCCAAATAACGCTAATTTTTGTTTCCGGTTTATTGAAGGAGAGTCGTTGCTGATTCTTTTGGATCAGAACGGTATCTGCGCATCCAGCGGCTCTGCATGTACATCCGGTTCTTTAGATCCGTCACATGTACTTCTGGCAATCGGGCTGCCGCATGAAATAGCGCATGGCTCACTGAGGCTTACCATATCTGAGAAGACGACCAGAGAAGAGATTGATTTTACCATAGATAAAATAAAGGAAATAGTGGAGCGGCTTAGAAATATGTCTCCCTTGTATGAAGACTTCATAAAGAAAGAGAAATAAAAAAGCGGGAGGAGAGAGGAAAATGTATAGCGAAAAGGTAATGGATCATTTTAATAATCCGAGAAATGTAGGAGAGATGGAGAATCCGAGCGGCGTGGGAACTGTGGGAAACGCCAAATGTGGAGATATAATGCGAATATATCTTGATATAGATGATAATGGGATAATTAAAGAGGCGAAATTCAAGACATTTGGCTGTGGCGCGGCAGTTGCCACCAGCAGTATGGCAACGGAGCTTGTTAAAGGAAAGACTGTACAGGAGGCGCTACAGGTGACAAATAAAGCCGTAATGGAAGCTCTGGACGGGCTGCCGCCTGTCAAGGTGCATTGTTCACTGCTTGCCGAGGAAGCTATTCATGCAGCATTGTGGGATTATGCTGAGAAAAATAATATCAAAATTGAAGGACTGGAAAAACCGGTCAATGACATTGAGGAAAAGGAAGAAGCTCCCGAAGAAGAATACTGAGGCTGCGGTATTAATGGCTTTTATCCAATGATATTTTGAGTTTATCCTGCATAAAGTATAACAATACAACTATGTAGGAATGAGTATATGGAACAGAAAGAAAACCTGAAAGCGTTAGCTAGAGTAACTTTGGTATTGCTTGTCATGACGGTGGTATATTTTTCCGCATATCGGCGGACAGTACAAACTGCTTCCGGCAGTGTTGCCGTAAGTAAAGAAAAACCGTGTGTCGTTATTGACGCGGGACATGGAGGGGCAGATCCGGGTAAAGTAAGCTCCAGCGGCGCGTTGGAGAAGGATATCAATTTGGAAATTGCTATGAAACTGCAGCAGTTTTTGGAACAGGAAGACGTGGAAGTAGTTTTGACCAGAGATTCTGACGCCGGTCTGTATGATGAAAATGCTTCTAATAAAAAGGTACAGGACATGAAACGGCGTGTAGAGCTGATAGAATCAACCAGACCTGTTGTGACAGTAAGTATTCATCAAAACAGCTATCATGAAGAATATGTACACGGTGCACAGACTTTTTATTATGCGAACAGTGAACAAAGCAAGGAACTTGCAGAAAAAATACAACAGGTGTTATTAAATACGGTAGATAAAGATAACACCCGTGTTGCGAAAGCTAATGACAGTTATTACCTGCTGAAAAAAACCTCATCTCCTATTGTGATTGTGGAGTGTGGTTTTTTATCTAACAGAGAAGAGGCACAGAAGCTTGAATCGGACTATTATCAGGAAAAAATTGCATGGGCTATACATATGGGGATATTACAATATTTGAACAGCGTGGAGTAATAAGAAAAGAAAAAAGTCTCGCAAGCCTTAATTTTGATGGCTTGGGAGATTTTTTAGCCGTTCCGCCAGCAGTGCGAAATTTTTTTCTGCCTTACCTATTTTTGCAATTTTTTTTCCGTTGACGTATAAAATAATAAAAGCATCTTTTTCTTCTATTCTGGTAATATCCCTAAGCCGGTACGAGCATACTTTGCCGATTCCGCTCCTCACATGAATGTCCTGATAAGTAATTGTGACTTTTTTCAGCATGGCTTCAAAAAATACAGATATCTCAACTATAAACATCAGTGAAAATCCAATACAATAGAAAAGACAATAAGGATCTTCCTTTAATTCTTCCCAGCAAAAAATGCCTCCGATAAGTAATCCGCACGCCAGCAGTGCACCGAAAGCAGCGCGTAGTTTGTCGGCTGTTGTTTCCGCAATGGTAAATTCATCTTTCCATTCATTGAGCGCAACACCATTTTCTATAAGAAAACCACACTCGATTCTTTTCTTTGATTCCATCAGCTCAAGCAGACGTTGAAAATTACTCATGTCCGAATCGACATCAAAAAGCTTCTTCCCGTTGTGATAGAATATTAATTGCATTTTTCCGCCTATATAGATGACTCCCCCACTGCGAAGATTTTCCATATATCGGACGGAGGTAATGTCATAGAAATTAATTTTTTTTACTGGTAGAGGGAATCGGTATAAGGTTATTGCGTCCGGCTCAACTTTTACTTCCCATAGCAGAGTAGCAATTATTATATACATCTCGAAAAAAGTAAGCGCCAAAATAAAGGCTTCTCCTAACAATATCTGCGAATCCCAGACATCAACCGCAAATAGCACTATCATTGAGAAAAAATATGCTAATACCGTCGCGATTATCATCAGTATATATGATATGGGTGAACAACGCAGAAAAAAGCAGTCTTCGGTCTCTATCCGTAGGGAAAGGCGCTTTTTATTCCATTTTGTTGTCAAAACAGGCGGCATGAAAACTGCGAGCGAGATAATAATACAACAAACAATTTTTATCCTAAAAGTTAATGTCAAAATTAAAATCCTCCCGATTTTCTGCTATCTTATATTTTACCTCAATTGTAAGAGGTTACAGATACTGTATCAAAACGATTGTCTTTATGACAGATTGTACTACATAATGATTAAAAGTGGAAGTGATGTTACAATATTATAGAGAAGATAGCCAAATTTGAAAAAGTATGATATTATGATAGAGAAATATATAAACAGAGCTTAATCAGGGAGGATAATCATGATAGGAATAGGCAGCGATCACGGCGGTTATGATTTAAAAATGGCAGTAATCAGCTATCTGGAAGAACAGGGAATAGAATATAAGGATTACGGTTGTATGGATAAAAATTCCTGTGACTATCCGATATACGGAAAGGCGGTAGCTGAAGCAATAGCTGACGGTACATGTGAAAAAGGTATTGTTATCTGTACGACCGGAATAGGAATTTCCATAGTTGCGAATAAGATACCGGGTGTTCGTTGTGCTCTGTGCTCTGATACAATATCTGCAAAACTGACAAGACTTCACAATGACGCCAATGTATTGGCAATGGGCGGCGGAATTATTGGAAATAATCTGGCAATAAGTATTGTGGATACATTCCTGCACACGGAATTTTCGGAAGAAGAAAAGCACAAAAGACGAGTAGCAATGATTAATGACATATTATAATATATGACCGGTCAGGAGCCTGTTTTGCTATATATTTATGTGTTGAGGAGGATTATATGATATCCAGACAGAAGGCAGCGGCGCTGATTTTTACCCTGCTTCTTTGCGTGGCGCCGCTATATGCTTATGCCACAGAAGAAACGAGACAGCAGATTCAGCAAGCTGAACAGGAGAGGAACAAAACACAATCGGAGCTTAATGAAACAATGGAGAATCTGGAGGGATTGAATGATCAGAAAGATTCCCTGCAGAGTACTTTGTCTAATTTGAATACGGAATTGTCGCAGGTAAGCACTAATCTGAGTGAGCTTGAGACTAAGATTGCGGATAAAGAAAGCGAGATAGAGTCAACCAATCTTAAAATTGAACAGGCTAATAAAGATTTAGAAGACGCAATAGCCGTAAAAGATGCGCAATATGAAAATATGAAAAACATTGTACAGTTTATGTACGAAAATGGAGACAGCATGTATATGGAAATGCTTTTTGCTTCCGAAAGCGTCTCAGACATGCTGAATAAGGGTGATTATATCGAGCAGTTGTCGGCATATCAACAGCGGACGTTGCAGAGCTACATAGATACACAGGAGAAGATTGAGGAAATAGCGGCTCAGTTGGAAGAGGACAAAACGCTGCTTGAATCTGACAAGGGCGAGATGGATCTGTATAAGGATCAAGTAGTGGCGGAGCAAAGCCGTGTGTCAGGATTGGTCAGCCAGGCGAGTAATTCGCTTGCCGTAACATCAGATCAGATTTCGGATGCGGAAGCCGCGGCTGAAGCATATGAGCAGCAGCTTAAAGAGCAGGATAAAAATCTTGAGGCGCTGAGGGCCAAACTTGCCGAAGAAATACGCATGACACAGTTGGCGGCCCAGTCAAGCTGGAGAGATATCTCGGAGGTCAGTTTTGCGGAAGATGACAGATATCTTCTGGCGAATCTGATTTATTGCGAAGCCGGAGCAGAACCTTATGAAGGCAAGGTGGCTGTAGGCTCTGTTGTTATGAACAGGGTATTAAGTTCGGTTTATCCAAATACAATAGTGGGTGTTATTTATCAGAACAAGCAATTTTCACCGGTAGCAAGCGGAAGACTGGCACTGGCTCTGACTGAAGGAAGGGCAACGCCGAGCTGCTATCAGGCGGCAGATGAAGTTATGTCGGGTACGACCAATGTTGGGACATGCCTGTATTTCAGAACACCTGTAAGCGGAGTCACGCCCAAATATACTATAGGCGGACATATTTTTTATTGATACGTTTTGTTTCCTGATTGCTGTCAGTTTATGACTTTCTCAATAGGTGTCTGAAGGTCATCGAAATTGCCCGAATATATGATTTCTAACAGACTGTTTAAACTGAGTAAGGCTTTTTTTAGGGTCTCTTCTGAGATGAATTTTCCTGTCAGCGCGTCGGCGAGTTCATCCAGATCTACAACTTTTACAAAACCATCGGGATAAATTATAACATCGGCCAGAAGGTCTGTGACGATATATGTATTTGCTTCGGGTTGGTATTCGTATTCTACAATATCACAGTACCAGTACATGAGGGTATTATCTTCCCGGTAAAATTTGCTGACCTTACAGCCCTTATTCAGAAAATAGCAGGAATAGCCGTGGTGAAGATCTTTTTTGGGCTTTAAAGAGTTCCAGCCGGTAACAATTGTCTGCTCATCCTGATAAAGGATTCTGTCATCTTTTAATAAGATACATTCTTCCGGAATGATCCTTTTGCGATATAATATAGGCTCTGGCATATTATCTCCCGATTTTGATTTACTATTGATTAAAGCTTCAATAGAAGAATTTGATTTGGTTTCTATATATAAAAAGTTACACTTCCTTATATAAAAAGTCAACGATAAGTTATTTTTTGATATTAAAAAGTGCTATTACACCGTATATCTGCAATTATAGTAACATTTCTACAAGTTTATTCATGTTTACTGGAAAATTACTGGACAATTATACAAAAAATGGATATAATTTTATTTATGGACATAAAAACCCCTGAAAGGGAAGAAACGTGAAATATAATAAAAATGTCTATCATGCCCTGATGATGATCAGTCAGTTTGGTATCAATATGCTTGTTCCTATTTTTCTTTGTTCTATCATAGGTATCTATATAGATAAAAAGTGCGGAACCGGCATATGGGTGGTTATTCTTTTTTTTGTCGGAGCTGCTGCAGGATTCAGGAATGTGATGAAATTTGCTAAGAAAATATATGAAGTTCCCGCTGTTACGCGAAGGCGCGGCGAGAGTAATCGGGAAGTTGAGTGCAATGGGAATAAGCCGGAAGAAAAAAATTGATACAACGCTCTTTGATTTATGTCTGGGCATTTTTCTCTTTGGAATTTTATGCCAGGCGGTTCTTTTGGTATTCTCACGCAGACCGGACTACAGTATAGGATTGTGGATTGGTGTGGTCTTGGGAATAATGGGTGCTATTCATATGTGGTGGTCATTAAACCGTGGATTGGATAGGTCCGAAAAGGATGCGGTAAAAACAATCGGAGGGCAAAGCATTGTAAGGTACTTTGTACTTATGGTCGTGGTGGTACTGCTTGCATATAGTGGGTTTGCCGATCCTATTTTTGCTTTTTTAGGATGTATGGGAATGAAGGTGTCTGCATATATGCAGCCTTTTATCCATAGAATCAGTTCCAAAGTATTTGGGATGCAATAAATTAATACAGAAGGGGGTGAGATTATGGGGCAAGGAATTCTATTGTCTGCGGGTGCTGATATAGATTTCATGATACATGGTGTGTTTTCTTATCAGCTTTTTGGTCAGACTGTCTGGATTACGACGACGCATGTCTGCCTTTTGATTGTTATGCTGGTGATCATTGGATTTTGTATTGCGGCAAACAAGGCAGTCAAACATGCATCCGAAGTTCCGGGAACTTTCCAGAACATTGCTGAGATGGTCGTGGAAATGTTGGACAATATGGTCGGTGGCGTTATGGGTAAATTTTCGCCCCAGTTCCGAAACTATATCGGAACCATATTTATCTTTATTCTTCTAAGTAATATTTCCGGATTGTTCGGACTGCGGCCGCCTACGGCTGACTACGGAGTTACTTTTCCGCTTGGAGTTATTACTTTTACACTGATTTTTGTTAATAAGTTAAGATATCAGAAAGTAAAGGGATTTATTGCGGGATTATGTGATCCATGGCCGTTTTGGGCACCCATTAATATAATAGGTGATGTTGCGGTGCCGATTTCTCTTTCACTGCGTTTGTTCGCAAACGTTTTGTCAGGAACAGTTATGCTGGCTTTGGTTTATGGTTTGTTATCCAAGATAGCTATTGTATGGCCGGCAGCGCTTCACGTTTATTTCGATTTGTTCTCCGGAGCAATTCAGACCTATGTATTCTGTATGTTGACTATGACATATATTACGGATGCATGTTCGACGGGCGATTAAGCTTTGTCCGAAAGAATGCCGGAGACGGCAGCAAAGTGTTATTAATATATCAATAAAGTAAATAAAGAAAAGTTATAAAAGGAGGAAACAAAAATGGAATTTAACAGAGAGTTTATTTTAGGATGTTCAGCTATTGGCGCGGGACTTGCAGTTATTGCAGGTATCGGACCCGGTGTTGGACAGGGTATTGCGGCAGGACATGCGGCAGCAGCGGTTGGAAGAAATCCGGGTGCTAAGTCGGATATCACATCTACCATGCTCCTTGGACAGGCTGTAGCGGAGACCACAGGTCTGTATGGCTTGCTGATTGCATTCTTACTTTTGTTCGTAAAGCCTTTAGCAAACTAAGAGCCTCTGGCAAAAAAATGGTGAAAGGAGGCTTAGAGCTTGAATGCTATAATGAGTATGAATCTGATACTGGCATCGGCTGAAATGGAGCCAAGACTTTTCAACTTGGATTTTCAGCTTTTACATGATGCGGTATTGTCAATTATTGCAGTCGTTGCTTTATTCCTTATAGCGTCGCATTTCCTATTTGATCCTGTGAGAAATATGCTTCAGGCAAGACAGGATAAGATTAAGGGAGAACTTGACAACGCTGCAAAGGATATGGCGGATGCAAAAGAGTTGAAGGCGGAATATGAAGCCAAATTAAGAGATATTGATAAAGAAGCGGAAAGCATCTTAAGCGAAGCCAGGAAGAAAGCATTGGCTAATGAAAATAAGATTGTGGCTCAGGCAAAAGAAGAAGCCGCAAGAATTGTTGAAAGAGCGAATGCGGAAGCCGAACTTGAAAAGAAGAAAGCGGCTGACGAAGTGAAGCGCGAGATGGTGGTATTGGCATCTTTGATGGCAGGAAAGGTCGTAAATGCGGCAATTGATACGACTGTTCAGGATAGTCTGATTGATGAAACGCTGAACGAAATGGGTGACAGTACATGGCTAAGCTAATTTCAAAGACATATGGAGATGCACTGTTTGAACTTGCAGTAGAAGAGAACAAAGTTGATGCGCTGTTTGACGAAATACAGCAGCTCAGAGAGATTCTCAGTGAAAATGATGAATTCGGAAGACTTATGGAACATCCCAAAATTATCAAAGAAGAAAAACTTGAGGTTCTTAACAATGTTTTCAAGGGAAAAATTTCCGATGAACTGCTGGGATTTATGACAGTTGTAATCTCTAAAGACCGTTATCAGGAAATGGACGAAATTCTGGAATACTTTACTATGGAAGTAAAGAAGTACAAAGGAATAGGCGTTGCCATTGTAACAACAGCGGTTCCATTAAGAGAAGAACAGCGGACGAAGATTGAACGCAGACTTCTTGATACAACAAAGTACAAGTCTATGGAAATGCATTACAAACAGGATGCTGCATTAATTGGCGGTATGGTAATCCGTATTGGTGACAGAGTCGTAGACAGCAGCATCAGTACTAAATTAAATGAACTACAGAAAGATTTGCTTAAGGTTCAGATTTAAATTTTATTCTAAAAGAAAGGTGCGTATGATCCATGAATTTAAGACCAGAAGAGATTAGTTCAGTCATAAAGGATCAAATTAAGAGATATGCTTCTGCGCTTGAAGTATCGGATGTTGGAACGGTCATTCAGGTAGCAGACGGTATCGCTCGTGTGCACGGTCTTGAAAATGCTATGCAGGGTGAATTGTTGGAATTCCCCGGAGATGTATACGGTATGGTACTTAACCTTGAGGAAGACAATGTCGGAGCTGTACTTCTTGGAAGTCAGCATAATATTAACGAAGGCGATATTGTTAAAACAACAGGCAGGGTTGTAGAAGTACCGGTTGGAGACTGTATGCTGGGCCGNGTTGTAAATGCNNTNGGANNGCCGATTGACGGNAANGGNCCGATNNAGACNGANAAATANCGTNANATTGAANGNGTNGCATCNGGTGTTATCNCNAGAAANTCNGTNGATACGCCNNTNCAGACCGGTATCAANGCGATNGACTCNATGNTNCCNATCGGAAGAGGACAAAGAGAGTTGATTATCGGCGACAGACAGACCGGTAAAACTGCAATTGTAATCGATACCATTATTAATCAAAAGGGACAGGGTGTAAAATGTATTTATGTGGCAATCGGCCAGAAAGCTTCAACTGTTGCATCTATTGTCAAGACATTAACTGAGTACGGCGCTATGAGCTATACTACAGTAGTTGCTGCTTCAGCGAGTGAGCTTGCACCGTTGCAGTATATTGCACCATATTCCGGCTGTGCAATCGGTGAGGAATGGATGGAGAATGGTGAAGACGTTCTCGTTGTGTATGATGATTTGAGTAAGCATGCGGTTGCATACCGTACACTTTCCCTGCTGCTTAAGAGACCGCCGGGTCGTGAAGCTTATCCCGGAGATGTTTTCTATCTGCATTCCAGACTGTTGGAGCGTGCAGCGAGAATGAGTGATGAATATGGCGGCGGTTCACTGACTGCGCTTCCTATCATTGAGACGCAGGCAGGCGACGTATCCGCTTATATTCCGACCAACGTTATTTCAATTACAGATGGTCAGATTTATCTGGAAACAGAGATGTTTAACTCAGGATTCAGACCGGCCGTAAATGCCGGACTTTCAGTATCCCGTGTAGGTGGTGCGGCACAGATTAAGGCTATGAAGAAAATTGCGGCGCCTATCCGTGTAGAGCTTGCACAGTACCGTGAGCTTGCTGCTTTCTCACAGTTTGGTTCAGAATTGGATGCAGACACGAAAGAGAAGCTTGCACAGGGTGAAAGAATTAAGGAAATTCTTAAACAGCCGCAGTATAAGCCTATGCCGGTACAGTATCAGGTAATCATTATCTATGTTGCAACCAATAAATATCTGTTGGATGTTCCGGTAGAGGATATCACCAGATTTGAAACGGAATTCTTTGAATTTCTGGATACCAAGTATTCTGAGATTCCAAATGCGATTGCGGCTGAGAAGGTGATTTCCGATGAGACAGAGGAAAAGCTGAAAAAAGCTATTGGTGAGTTTAAGGCACAATTCTAAACAAGGTTTAGAAATCTAAACAATGTTTAGATAAACAAAGCTTATAGAAAGTAGAAGGTGATGCTATGGCCTCAATGAGAGATATAAAAAGGCGTAAGGGTAGTATCCAAAGTACTCAGCAAATTACCAAGGCAATGAAGCTTGTTTCTACTGTAAAACTGCAGAAGGCAAAAAATCGCGCAGAGCAGTCAAAAGCATATTTTAATTGTATGTATGAGACGGTGAGCTCTATGCTGGCAAAAACGGAAAATTTAAACCATCCCTATCTTCGAGGCGGAGAGTCCTCAAAAAAGGCAGTTATCGTTATTACCTCTAACAGAGGTTTGGCGGGTGGATATAACTCCAATATTGTGAAGTTGGTTATGCAGAGCGGTTTAAAGAAAGAAGACCTGCGTATTTATGCAATAGGCAAGAAAGGAAAGGATTCACTGAATCGAAAAGGTTATGAGATTGTGGAAGAGGATTCGGACATCATCGAAGAACCGCTTTATGTCGATGCGATGGCGCTTAGCTCCAGAGTATTGGATTCCTATGCAAAAGGAGAGGTCGGAGAAATCTATCTTGCTTATACAGGGTTTAAGAATACCGTGGTACATGAACCTACTCTGTTAAAACTACTTCCGATAGAGCCCGAGAAGAAAGAGGAGAAGGTGCAGGAGAAAAGCAGTAAAGCGCTTATGAATTTTGAACCGGAAGATGATGAAGCGCTTGAACTGATTATTCCAAAATATGTTACCAGCCTGATATATGGAGGTCTGATAGAAGCAGTTGCCAGCGAAAACGGTGCGAGAATGCAGGCTATGGATTCCGCAACAAGCAATGCTGAAGAAATGATAGATCACTTATCGCTGATGTATAATAGAGCAAGACAGGGCTCTATTACACAGGAATTAACAGAAATTATTGCAGGAGCAAATGCTATTTCATAAGTATTTGGTAGCAAAAATGAAAGAAAACATGGAAAGGAAAAAAAGATGGCAGAAGTGAAAAGTGGCGAAAGCCGTGGAAAACTCACTCAGATTATCGGTGCTGTACTGGATATTAAGTTTACTGAAGGAAACTTACCTGAAATAAACGATGCAATCAAAATTCCGCTTAAAGATGGTAATGAACTGATTGTAGAAGTATCCCAGCATCTGGGTGATGATACTGTTAGATGTATTGCCATGGGTTCTACCGACGGACTGATAAGAGGAATGGAAGCAATTTCAACCGGCGCTCCGATTACCGTCCCTGTTGGTGAGAATACCTTAGGACGTATATTTAATGTTTTAGGTCAGCCGATTGACAATATACCTGCTCCGACAGAAGTAGGGTATGAACCGATTCACAGAGCCGCTCCCAAATTTGAAGAACAGGCGACAGAAACAGAGATGCTTGAAACCGGTATCAAAGTTGTCGATTTGCTGTGCCCTTACCAAAAGGGTGGTAAGATTGGACTGTTCGGTGGTGCCGGAGTCGGTAAGACAGTATTGATTCAGGAATTGATTAGAAATATCGCTACAGAGCATGGTGGATATTCAGTATTTACCGGTGTAGGTGAGCGTACAAGAGAAGGTAACGATCTTTACTATGAAATGAAAGAATCAGGTGTTATTGATAAGACAACGATGGTATTCGGACAGATGAATGAGCCGCCGGGTGCCAGAATGAGAGTAGGTCTGACCGGTCTTACAATGGCAGAATATTTCCGTGATAAGGGTGGAAAGGATGTACTATTATTCATTGATAATATTTTCCGATTCACTCAGGCAGGTTCAGAAGTATCCGCGTTGCTCGGACGTATGCCTTCAGCAGTAGGTTATCAGCCTACATTGCAGACAGAAATGGGCGCCCTTCAAGAGAGAATTACTTCTACCAAGAACGGTTCCATAACATCTGTTCAGGCTGTATATGTACCTGCGGATGACTTGACCGACCCNGCNCCTGCGACTACATTCGCNCANNTGGATGCAACAACGGTATTGTCAAGGTCAATTGTGGAACTTGGTATTTATCCGGCGGTTGATCCGCTTGAATCTACCTCAAGAATTCTTGACCCCAGAATTGTTGGAGAAGAGCATTATCAGGTGGCAAGAGGTGTACAGGAAATTCTGCAAAAATACAAAGAATTACAGGATATTATTGCAATTCTTGGTATGGATGAACTTTCTGAGGAAGATAAACTGGTTGTTTCCCGTGCAAGAAAGATTCAGAGATTCTTATCACAGCCATTCTTCGTAGCAGGACAGTTTACNGGACTGGAAGGAAAATATGTGCCGATTGCAGAAACCATAAGAGGCTTTAAGGAAATACTGGAAGGCAAGCATGATGATATTCCTGAAAGTTATTTCTTGAATGCAGGGAGCATTGATGACGTACTTGCCCGTGTGAAGTAGGGGGTGGGTATAGGTATGGCTGAAAATGATAATAAATTTACNTTAAAAGTTATTACACCGGACAGGGTATTCTATGAAGAACAGGTATCTATGGTGGAGTTTAATACTATAGAGGGTGAAGTNGGTATATATAAACAGCATATTCCTATGACAATGATTATTGCACCCGGTATTTTGACAATCACACAGGATAGCGATATNAAAGAAGCTGCATTGCATGCAGGATTTGTAGAAGTTTTACCCGNGCAGGTNACAATTNTGGCAGAGATTATTGAATGGCCTTCGGAAATTGATTTGGAACGCGCNCAGGATGCAAAAGGNCGTGCGGAGGAACGAATCAGGGAGAANGCTCCCGGNACTGATATGAAACGTGCNGAGATGTCACTTAGNCGTGCAATTGCCAGGATTGAGGCAGTAAAATAGTATAAGAACTAAAGCAAAGGAACAGGNAGAATCATATACCTGTTCCTTTTTTGTATATANGAATATTCGGAATGAATATATTAGCAAACTCACCTGTGATGCATATTATAGAGTAAAAATAGCAATATTGCAGAATNGGAAAGGAGTATGGTTAANATATGAATCAATCAAGAATTCTTCCTTTCTATATGGCATATCCGCTCCCTCTGTACTATCAGGAGGAAGATACCGTAACACGGGATTTGGAATATTTACAGCAGATGTATCCATCAGAAGCTAAGCGCTATCAGAAAATAATATCAGATATATTAAATCAGATAGACTATGAGGGCAGTGTCATATATGATGAATACCCCGATAAATGGCAGTTATACAGATTGACGAAGATTGTAATGGATAAAATCAAACATGCAGAGCATACAGATTCTTCNGCAACNGATGAAAAGCAGTGGGAATGGATAGAAGAATTTGTTCAAGTGCTGCTCTATTATGAAATATATAAGAANCGACACGCAAATCATAGAGGAATTTTAAAATTTTAGTTGAGGTTTTACAGCAATCTGATTAAAATATAATCATGGAAAAANTTCGATNTTATTGTACTANNTAATATATAGGTAATTGCAAACCTTTNTTTTTGCAACTGTATATTGTACAAAACANAGTGTTTCACAATTGCCTATATAATATTAAATAGGGAATACTGATTATTGAAAGTACCGAATAGAAGGAATTTTATAATATGAGAAAAGCAATTATAAAGGGTATTTACCTGCTCGTGGTTTTTATAGCGGCGTTATTTTTTATCAGCGGAGCTATGAATAATGGAAATACGGATATGACAACCGAAATGGGTAAGGCTGAATTTCCNGTTGTTACTATGCTTATAGATGAATATAAGGTGAACAGGCTGCATGGTTATGCACACAGTATGGATACCCGTTATCTGAGAGATACATTGCTGCCNATCGGAGAAGACAGAAATGTGTCTTTTATGATAGAAACCTACGGAAATGCGATTGATACAATTGCTTTTGAGGTACGGAGCATTAACGGGGAACGANTGGTAGAAAGCACGCCNGTTGAAAACTATAATGAAATAAAAGATACAATTCAGTGTAAAGTTACTTTGAAGGATTTAATCAGTACTGACGAGGAGTATATGTTTGTACTGCTTCTGACACCATTTGACGGAGATACTATTCGCTATTATACGAGAATTGTTCAAACGCAGTCGATGTATATTCAGGAAAANCTGGAATATGTTCTGGACTTCCATAACCGCACTTTCGATAGGGAAGCAGCTGCGGAATTGACGAAATATCTNGAATCCAATTCTGAAGGAGACAATTCGACTTTTCATAAGGTNACGATACACAGCAGCTTCAANCAGGTAACATGGGGTGACTTGNTAGTGGAGCAGATAACAGANACTGTNGTAGATATAAAAGAACTGGAAGAGAGGACAGGCTCATTTAGCTTGGAATATGCTGTTCTTACACGAAATGACGGAAAGAAAACTTATTATCAGGTCAGGGAATTTTACCGTATCCGATATACTCCNGANCGTATGTATCTTTTGGACTTTGAAAGNGAAATGACGCAGATTTTCGATGAGGAAGAGGATGTTTTTGCAAATGATAANATTATGCTTGGTATTGTGGACAANGATGTAGAAATNAAAGAAAGCGACGGNGGAAATGTNTTTGCTTTTGTCAGTTCNAATAAGNTATACAGCTATAATGTTTCTGATAAGAAGCTTGCNATTCTTTTTTCCTTTTACGAAANTGACGGGGATATCGCNGACTATAGGAACAGCTATAATCGTCATAATATAAAGATATTGAATGTGGATGAAGTGGGGAATGTGGAATTTATAGTATACGGTTATATGAACAGAGGCAGACACGAGGGCGAAGTGGGAGTTTCCGTGTATTTTTATAACAGTATGGGCAATGTGATTGAAGAGTTGGTATATATTCCCTATGACAGATCTTATGAATTGCTGAAAAGTGATGTTGAAAAGCTGGCATATATCAATAAATCGGATATTTGTTACATTATGCTTGAAGGAAGCGTTTATGCAATAAATCTGGCAGATAGAAGTTTTTCTGTTATAGTCTCAGGTTTGACGGAGGATAACTTTAAGGTATCCAAGTCGAATAAGATGCTCGTATGGCAGGAAGGCGGAAATAAATATGGCTGCACTACCTTAAAACTACTAAATCTGAGTACGGAAACCGAAACGGAGATAAATGCCGGAAGCGGGGAGTATATTACACTTATTGGTTTTATGGAAGAAGATTTGATTTACGGACTTGTAAAGCAGCCGGATATCGAGAATGATTATATGGGTATTAATACATTCCCTATGTATTGTCTGAAAATACAAGGTGACACCGGTCAGGTTTTAAAAACATATAGAGAAAAAGATATTTTTGTTATAGATAGTGTGATTGAGGGCAATCAGATCATTTTATCCAGAGTAATGTGGGATGCAGAAACAGAAGAATATATTCCTACGGCTAATGACCAGATTGTAAGCACAGAGAAAGCAACTACAGATAGAAATCGCATAATAAGCGTGGCGATAGACATATATGAAACTATATTGGAAATTGCCGTTAAAGAGGAAATAGATGTAAAATCGTTAAAAATACTTACCCCTAAAGAGGTTCTCTTTGAGGGAAATCGTGATATTTCCATTCAAAATAACGAAGAGGCAGAGAATGCCTTCTATGTATATGGGAAAAATGGAATTGAAGGAATTTTCTCGAGTCCGGGAAAAGCTGTAATTTATGCTTATGCGAATGCAGGAGTCGTAGTCAATGATGAGGGAGAGTATATATGGAAGAGGGGCACGCGAAGCAGTCGTAATCAGATTATGGCTATCGAAGGAGAACAGGTGACTGAGTATAATACGAGCCTTTCGGTTTGTCTTGATACAATCCTTAAGTATGAGGGAGTATCAAAGCGGACGAAGTATCTTCTGGAACAGGGTAAAACGGTTTCCACCATTTTGGAAGCAAACCTAAATGATATACAGATTTTGGATTTAACAGGCTGCAGTCTGGATGCGGTCCTTTACTATGTAAATATGGATATACCGGTGCTGGCGATGCTTCGTGATGGTAATGCAGTATTGATTGTAGGATTCAATGAGTTTAATATTGTGGTAATGGACCCGATTACGGGAACTGTCTACAAAAAAGGTATGAATGATTCTACGGAATGGCTTACAGAGAATGGAAATCATTTTATAACCTATGTTAGAAAGAAACAGAATTAGTTTGGACGATTATCTGGGAATATTTATACGGGGAAAGGAAGAATGCGGATGGAGTATCATAATATACCGCCTATATATGACGAAAGGTCAGAAATATTGATATTAGGTTCCTTTCCAAGCGTAAAGTCCAGAGAGGGGCAGTTTTTCTATCATCATCCGCAAAATCGTTACTGGAAGGTAATGGCAGCAGTGTTTGGCTGTCAGGTTCCGGAGACGATTGACGAGAAAAAACATATGATATTGTCCAATCATGCTGCCATGTGGGATGTAATTGCAAGTTGTGAGATTACCGGTTCAAGTGACAGCAGTATCAGGAATGTGGTTCCTAATGATATAGGAAGGCTGCTGAAAGAAACCGAAATACGAAGAATCTATACAAATGGCGGTACGGCACATAAATATTACCAGAGGTACATAAAAAAGAAAATAGGTTGGGAAGATATTCCGCTGCCTTCTACAAGTCCTGCTAATGCGCAATGGACACTGGAAAAACTGATTGAGGTATGGAAAGAGAAAGTAACCGTATGTGCGCCTGCCACAGATTTTGCAACCGATAGTTGCGCCTTTGAAAACTAGAATAGATGGCGCAACCTAGGCCTTTTTCGTATGATAAAAACATCATACATCCACTGTCTGTAATCAGCAAAGTGGATGAACATATCGAGGAAGGAGAAAGTTATAAATTATGAATATTGAAATTGCAAACAGACTTGTTACATTACGGAAAGAAAATAATCTGTCGCAGGAAGCACTGGCAGAAAAATTAGGAATCAGCCGACAGGCGGTCAGTAAATGGGAACGTGCGGAGGCTTCTCCGGATACTGACAATTTAATTTTGCTTGCGCGGTTGTACCAAGTGTCTCTGGATGATTTGCTGAAAACGGATGATGATATTATTCCTAAAGAAGAAATTGTTGAGATTCAAGTGGGAGATCACGAAAAAATAAATCAGGCAGAGGAGGTTGAACCAGGGTCGGAGGAATATGTTCATGTAGGTTTCCAAGGGATTCATGTAAAAGATAAAGACGGAGAAGTTCATGTGGGATGGAATGGGATTCACGTAACTGACTCAACGGATGATGTGCATATAGATAAGAATGGAGTCTATGTAAACGGAGAAAAGGCAAAAGGGCATATATTTGTACACGGGAAAAAGACAGAGTTTCCACTGGGATTGATAGCACTTGTTATTTATATTGTAATAGGTTGTGTTTTTGGGATGTGGCATCCGGGCTGGTTAATTTTTCTTTTAGTGCCGATAATAGGCAGCGCAATTCAGGCTGTCAGGAAAAAAAGGCTTTCATGCTTTTGCTATCCGCTACTGGTGATATTTGTCTTTCTCTTTGCAGGTTTTGTGTATAGTGCATGGCATCCGATGTGGGTTGTATTTTTGACAATACCGGTTTATTATGAATTATTTAATTAAAGTATAATAGCGCAGACTGCTTAGTTTGCGCTATTATTTTGTAATTGGTCAAGTGTATTTACGCAAAGATTCTGTTTTTATATTTTTCTAAGGTATGCAGCAGAAGCATCCCCAGAATGCCGCAGGAAATTATTTCACCGATTCCTACGGTTATGAAATAATATCCGTAACAATATATGGTGGAAACGCCTTCTAACAGAAATCCATATCCATAAATCAATACGAACGGAACAATCAATGCATTGGCAAGAATTGGTGTAACAGGTGCGCACCACTTCCATTTACGAAGCGCATATGTGCCAAGTGCACCAATCAGCGTTGCGATACTGCCGAAAATAATGTCCGGAAGAATGCAGCCGGTCAGAATGTTACTGAGCAGACAGCCGATTACAAGCCCCGGTATGGCAGCAGGTGTAAAATAAGGTAAAATAGTGAGTGCTTCTGAGATGCGGACTTGAATAGCATAATTAGCAAGTCCAAAGGTGTTGGCTATAAAAGTAAGCACAACGTAGAGAGCGGCAATCATTGCTGCCTGAGCAATAAAAACGACCGAAAAAGTTCTGGCGGTTTTTGCAGAAACCGCCTTTTCATAAGATTGATTTTTCATTTTTTGTTCTCCTTTAGTTTTGTTTTTTTCAACGCCCTATGGGCGATTCGGTCAGGAAGGTCTCGAACTGACCGGAGTATACTTATTAATTAATCCAATTCCCCGGCACTATATCTTGCCATAATAGAATGTATACGCTCTACCGGATTCAGTAAATCACTGATGGAACTGTCATGGTTAAGGGTATCAATCAAATAAGCAATATATTTACTCAAATCGCAGTTAATGTACCATTCACGCTTCAGCAGCTCCGGAGTCTGATAAATAAGATTAGTAGTCAGCACTCTGTCGATGATACCGCTTTCGTATGATTTATCAAAGCGCTCAAGTCCTGATGTAAATAATCCGAATGAGGCAAATATGAAGATGCGATTCGCCTTGCGTTTCTTTAATGCGGCCGCAACCTCAAGTACGCTTTCACCTGAAGAAATCATATCGTCAATGATAATCATATCTTTACCTTCAACGCTGCTTCCCAGAAATTCATGTGCAACAATGGGATTTTGACCATTTATTATTTGCGTATAGTCCCTTCTTTTGTAAAACATACCCATATCCAGTCCAAGAACGTTTGCAATATATATAGCTCGGCTTGTACCGCCTTCATCTGGACTTATTACCATCATATGGCTGTTGTCGATGGTCAGTCCTTTTACATTGGTTAAAAGACCCTTGATGAATTGATATGAGGGTTGTACGGTTTCAAAGCCGTGCAGCGGAATTGCATTCTGTACTCTGGCGTCATGAGCGTCAAAAGTAATGATGTTATCGACTCCCATGCTGACCATTTCCTGTAGGGCAAGAGCGCAGTCTAAGGATTCTCTGGTTGCTCTCTTGGACTGCCTGCTTTCATATAAAAACGGCATGATTACGGTAATACGCCTTGCCTTGCCGCCAACTGCAGCAATGATGCGTTTCAAATCCTGATAATGGTCGTCAGGCGACATATGATTTTCGTGCCCGCATAATGAATATGTGAGACTNTAGTTTGCAACATCCACAAGAATGTAAAGGTCAGTACCGCGGACGGATTGGTTGATGACGCCTTTAGCTTCACCGGAGCCGAATCGGGGTACTTTGGCGTTTAATATATATGAATCTCTCTGATATCCGGTAAATGCAAGACTGTCTTTATGTTCGCTTTCACGTTCAGCTCTCCATTTTACAAGAAAATAGTCTACTTTNTCTCCCAGAGACTTGCAGCCTTCCAACGGAATGATGCCGAGAGAACCAACTGGAATGGTTTCCAGATTCCTTTTTTCTTCACGCTTTGCCATTGTAAAACCCTCACTTTCTGTTCAGTAATCGTTTTTTGTACATACGAATATCGGGGCCGGTCAATTTACAGAGTTCATAATGACTGGTTATGCGGGAAAAGATACGGTCGGAGTACCTGTTCCTCAATTCCTCTAAAGAGAGATTAGTAGAGATAATGGTTGACTTCTTCCACATATGGCGTTCATTNAATAACGAAAAGAGTTGTGTGGCAACAAACTGATTCGTCATTTCGGTACCAAGGTNATCCACAATCAGTAAATCACACTGATAAAGATCGTTATATTTATCTCTTTGTTCANCTCTGTTTTTGTAATCAAAAGAATANTTGGATAATAGGTCAAAAAGGCTTGCCGAACTAAAATAAATGACGGAATGACCGCTNTCNATAAGNTCTTTGGCNACACANTTTGACAAAAATGATTTCCCTGTACCCACTGTACCATAAAAAAATAAATTATGATAGTCGGAATTGAAATTTTTGATAAAATTTTGNCAGGTCATTACGGCATTTCTAAAATGCGATAAATGCTCTCCGTCATAATATTCGTAAGATAAAGTATCAAAATTTTCACTCTGAAGCATTTCACGGATATTGGACTGTTCATATAGAAGTGTAATCATAGCCTGTCTGAAGCAATGACATTTTTGACCATCAATATATCCGGTATCTTTACAATCAGAACAGGTATAAGCCGGTTTTAAGTAATTTTCGGATAGACCGGCATCAATTAAAAGCTGAGTTTTTCTTCCGGAAATCTCCGCAAGCTGATTTTTTAAATCCTCCATTGCAGTCTCGTCGCCTTCCAGATATTTTTTACCATTCAGGACGGAAATGGTGGCTACGGAATCATCTAACTCGCGGTAACCCGGAACATGATCGTATACATATGATGTTTTGCGTTCCAACTCGTGGCGGTTCTTTAATTGTCTGTTTTCATAATCACGGAGTATGATATCATATTGTGTATTGGTTAGCGGCACTGTNATGCTCCTTTGGAATATATCATAATGATTAATTTCAGTTACTTAACAGTTCTTTTTCAAGCATGTCAAAATCATATTGATTTTGCTTGAACTGATTGAATTTATTATTTGAAGAGACCTTTGCTGCTTTGTTTTTATGATAATTCTCTTCAACGAGCTGTATATCGCTTTTGTGGTGAACCCCCGCTTTGTACCANCTGCTNAAAATACTGTCGGCATATTCAAAACGATGATTATCTGTGGCAAGAACCGTTTTCTCACAGNCNNCNGAAATNACATCNGACTCNAANGAAAATTCTTTGGTCCANCGGGTTATNTAAGTNACTTCTGTTTGNGTAGGNGTACTNGATTTGCCAAGNGCCTTCATAATGTCATATACGACNTTGTCATATTTATGNACNTAACGGGCTGCCTGTTTAGGNGTGGAAATTCCTTCCTGNGCCCAGTTGATTGCAACTTTTTCAATATATCTNAAGTCTTTCTTGCCNCGGTCTACGCAGTATTGAATNAGATAATCTATTAAATCCTCCGAAAATCCCAACTTGTCCGAAATAAAAAGAATCGANTTCATTTCCGATGCNCTTAANGTNTTNTTTAAATACTGTTCCGTAATAAATANNAGTCTNGAAGCTGCCTCNTCTGACTTNAAAGCNTTNAACTGATCTAATGTATATGACGGCTTTTCATAAGGGTCATCTTCTGATATTTCCCCGTCTGCGGCGCTTAATTTTGATGAAATCGGTACGATGCATATTGGAGTAGAGACGGTGGAATTCTGTACGGGAAGAACTGTAGAAGCGTTCAAATCCAGTAAATGAATACCCTTCAGATTTTTTTTTTTTTTTTAATCCAATGTGAGCAGACGGTTTTTCTCCCAATATTTTAGCGCACGAAGGACATCCTTTTCCGTATAATTAAATATATCTGCAATTTCTGAAACACTCGTAGTAAGTCTGGCGCTTATCATACGGGTTAGATACAGATAGATTTTTATCTGTGCGTCATTGGCTGCTTTCATATATTCGTCAATAAAACGGTTAGAGATAACCGTTGCATCCGTATAATTATCCTGATAGATAGTCAAATTGCTCATATTTTGTAACCCGCCTCTTTTTAATACCATAAGAAAATGCATCATGTAAAGTCGGTTGTTATTGCCAACTCATGCACTTTTTAGGCAAGACAAATTATAGCACGGGGAAATTTAAAAAGATATAGTCAATTTGCCAGAAAGAGAAAACGAACATTTGTTCATAATGTATGTGGAAAATGTGGATAACAAATCTATATGTGGGATTAGCGGCAAAAAATATCCACAATCAAAAGAACCGACAATAGCTTCTTTTTATGTGGATATTGTGGAAAATTATTTTTTAAGTAAGTTTTCTCCTATTTTAACGACATCTCCGGCGCCCATAGTTATCAACAAATCATCCTTTGTGCAATTTTTTAAAATGAAATTTTCAATTTCTTCAAAAGAAGAAAAATAATAACATTCGTGTCCGAGTTTCTCTATTTCCGCCTGTAGTGTTTTTGAGCTGATTCCTAAAGTGTCCTTTTCTCTGGCGGCATATATGTCTGCCAGAATAATCTTGTCAGAGAACGTCAAGGCTTGAGCAAATTCAGAAAGAAATGCCTTGGTTCTTGTATAAGTATGCGGCTGAAATACACACCAAATGGTTTTATGGGGGTAATTCTTCGCAGCTTTTAAGGTTTGTGTAATTTCTGTAGGATGATGTGCATAATCATCTATTATAGAGAAACCATTTACTTTACCTTTATATTCAAAACGTCGGTCTGTTCCTTTAAAGTCAGATAATGCCGTGCTTATAATGTCGTTGTCAATACCAAGGAACTTCGCGACAGCAATGGCAGCACATGCGTTGTAGACATTATAGAGCCCTGGAACACTGAGAGAATAAGAGCCTTCATTTGTACCATCTGATTTTGTCAGAATAAATGAAGGGTGTCCAAATTCATCAAATGTTATATCTGTAGGCATATAGTCGCAAAAAGCGGAGGAACCATAGGTTATGACTTGGCAATGGAGAGAAGCTGTTATTTCTTCCACATTGGTAATATCCCCGTTGATAATAAGCGTTCCGCCATCATTTGCGGATGGCAGCAGCTTGGCAAATTCATGGAAGGAATTACGAATATCATTAATATCTTTGAAAAAGTCAAGATGATCTTCTTCTATATTAAGTATAATCCCTATTCTGGGGGAAAAATTTAAAAAACTGTTGGTATATTCGCATGCTTCGGTTACAAAATATTCGGAACTTCCAAGGCGGAAATTTCCACCTATTTCTTTATAAATACCGCCAATGGATAAAGTAGGATCTGTATCTGATTTAAGCAGAATTCCGGACAACATGGAAGTAGTTGTAGTCTTGCCGTGAGTGCCGCTTATAGCAATGGGCATCTTATAATTTTTCATCATTTGTCCAAGCAGTTGTGCCCTGGTAAGAATAGGTATATTAAGGTCTTTGCCTGCTACAAGCTCCGGATTATCGTTTTTGATGGCGCCGTTGGTATATACAATTAAATCGGGGCATGGAGTGAGATTTTCTTTTTTGTGTCCATAATAAACGGAGGCGCCTTTGCGGAGAAGATCCTCAGTGAGAGAAGACTGCTGCCTGTCGGAACCTGACACCTTAAAACCTTCCGAAAGAAGTATCTCCGCCAGACCGCTCATGCTGATGCCGCCTATTCCAATGAAAAATACGTGAACCGGATTTTTAAAATCAATTTGATACATAGTATAACTTCCTATCTGAATATAATAATATGCTTTTATAAGTATTATACGCATTTATGGTAAAAAAACCAATATTAATTTGCGTGTAATAAATTTTATTGAAAATTAATAAATACAAAATATATTTGTTAAGAAGTCATTATTTCTGATATATACTTTATCCATTCATTACATATTCTATCCGGATGAACCTTTTCCAACACTTTTTTTGCATTTTTTCCCATAAGCTCTGCTTTTTCCGGATTTGAAAGCATATCATCCAAAGCTTGCTGCAATGGTGCCACCTGTCCGGTGGGAACTAATTTGCCGGATATTTCATTCTGGATCAATAACGCTGCCCCACCACACCGACAGTCCGTAGAAATGCAGGGTAGTCCAAGCACCATCGCTTCTATAAGGGCATTTGGCATTCCTTCATAATTCGAAGGCAATACAAAGACTGCTGCATTCTGTATCTCCTCACGCAGCGTATCTGTAACCCCCATAAAAAGCACTTTATCCTGTAAACCGGTTTTGGCAATATACCTCTGAAGTTCCTCGTAAAAGTCATTTTCTTGCACTTCGCCGTAAATTTTTAATATATACTCAGGGTATTTTTTTGAAATAATTTGGAATGCACGCAGCAATAACAGCTGGTTTTTCTGCCTGCTTATACGACCCACTGTAACAATTTCTTTTTTTCTTATCGTTAAATGTGGAACTTTATCTTCTGAAGCCAAATACTTTTCTGATAATGGGTTAAATATAATACGAGACTTTTTTTGAAGTCTTTTAGAAAAAAAACTCATTGCATCAGGTGTCTGGAATACGCAGCCGGCTGCCTTTCTTTCCATATACCATGTCGGTATCCTGTACGGCGCATAATCTTTCTTAGGGTCATTCCTTACCGATATCAGTAGAGGCACTTTCATTCCAAACATCGCAAAAGCACTTCTGAAATTAGCCTTATTACAAAATGATATTACTAAATCCGGCTTTTCCTCACGAATGCATTTTCTGAGCCTGGCAAACCGAAGCCATGCTTTGAAAAGCCTGTTTCGATTCATATCATTATCCGTCAGCCCCACAGAAATCCGCCTGACTCGTTTGTCTGTTTCATATTCGTTTTCGGAATACCATTGTGTTGTAAGTATTACCTCATGCCCTTTCTGAACAAAAGCATGACTTAAAATGCTTACTACCCGCTCCGCGCCACCGCGTCCCATGCTGTTTATGTGGAATAAAATCTTCATTTATCTTCTCCGATTGTTATTTTTTACTAAGAATATCCGCAAAGTAGTTCTCATACCATTTTGCCAATGCTTCTATATCATAACCTGCTTTGGAAATGGATTCATGCTGACAACTCCTATCGGTGTCGATTCCCATCATAACTGCTTCTTTTGCCCATACTTCCGGTTCCTTTTCTATGGATTCATATCTCACTAAATGTTGAGATACAATAATATCCTTTGTAACAGTGTCCGATACCAGGCATGTGAGACCTGACGCCTGTGCTTCAATAAGCGTCAGTGGTATTCCTTCATAAACAGAAGGAAAAATCAGAACATCAAAACAGGACATAAAATTCTCCACATCCTTCCTGATTCCTGTGAGCACTACTTTATTTTCGAGTTTAAGGCGCTTTATCTCGGATTCTATATCTGGTCTTAGCAAGCCGTCTCCCAGACAAAAAAAACGGGCGTCCTCGTCAAGTAAGGAAATTTCCTTGAATATTTTTAGTAGATACATATGATTTTTAGATGGAATAAAATTAGCAATATATCCATATACCCGGCATTTTCCTAGATTAAACTCTTCCCTTACTTTTTTGGCAGCTTCTGCATTATACATAAATTTTTTAATATTAATCGCATTATGAATTATCCGAAAGCTTTTTCTACCATACATCCATTGCCCGGCTTTTTCGGAACAGGCAAAACGCTCCGAAGCGGCTGCACCCATCAATAATTTTCCTAAATTGTGCAAAAGTTTCTGCGAATCCTGTTCACTATGGGAATGGCATATGGTATGCGCACCTCCTATTCTGGCCATCAGCAGCTGAGGAGCGACCAGCGCATTTGGGGTGTGTCTTATGACGATTTTATACTGATTATCTTTCACGATATGATAAATTTGAATGAGGTTCTGTATCGGTCTTTTTGTCAGTCGGGGAAGCTCAAATATCTTTCCGCCCATTTGCTTTATTGTTTCTATATAATCATTGGGTTTTCTCATGTGAACTGCAACATCAAACTGAAACTTTTCTTTATCTGTTTTTTCGTAAAGATTCATAATAAAATTTTCTATTCCACCCGGATACATAGCTCCAACTATATGAAGAACTCTTATCGGTTCAGACATGTGCATTACCCTCTCATATCGGCCTAATAGCCTTCGTTATATATAGTGTTTACTTACTTTCATGATTATATAGTATCATGGGAATCTATATTTTTCTATATTTTTTTATTTTCTATTTTTCAGGTCAAATATATGTAAAAGAAGAAATCAAAAATTTCTGATATCAAGTATGGTAAAAACCAATATTAATATATGAGTAAGAAATTTTATTAAAGATTTACAATTTTTTTTGCCTAAAAAAGGGATAAAAAAAGTTGTTTTTATTAAAAATAGACAAAAAAATCGCAAAATTTGCAGAAATAATATAATATATGAATAAGACAACCGCGATAAAATAATAATTATTTTGTAAATAATATTCACTTTCATATTTAATTGTGTTATACTGTATGTGAGGATTTTATATAGTATGTTGTATGCTTACACGCGCACGGTTTTATGCTATGAACTGTCTGCGTAGATATAGAAACAAGAGGTGAGAATATGATTAAGAAAGAAATGATTGCCATGCTGCTAGCGGGCGGTCAGGGAAGCAGATTGGGCGTATTGACCTCCAGAATGGCCAAACCTGCAGTGTCATTTGGAAGTAAGTACAGAATTATTGATTTCCCATTGAGCAACTGCATTAATTCAGGAGTTGATACGGTAGGTGTTCTGACTCAGTACCAGCCGCTTCGCCTAAATACTCATATTGGCATAGGCATTCCGTGGGATCTTGACAGAAACATCGGTGGTGTTACGGTTCTTCCACCATATGAGAAGAGCTCTAACAGTGAGTGGTATACGGGTACCGCAAATGCTATTTATCAGAATATTGCTTATATGGAAAGCTTCAATCCGGAATACGTCCTGATTCTTTCTGGAGATCATATTTATAAAATGGACTATGAAGTGATGCTGAATTTCCATAAACAGAACGGTGCGGAAGTCACAATTGCGGTTATGCCGGTTCCGATGGAAGAAGCTAAGCGCTTCGGCATTATGATTACAGATGAAAATCATAAGATTGTTGATTTTGAAGAGAAACCGGAACATCCAAGAAGCAATCTTGCTTCTATGGGTATATACATATTTAATTGGAAAACCCTGAAGGAAGCCTTGCTTCTGAATGCGGAACAGCCAGGGTTAGATTTTGGAAAACATGTGATTCCATATTGCCACAAAAACGGGGCGCCTCTTTATGCATATGAATTTAACGGTTACTGGAAGGACGTAGGTACGCTGAGCTCATATTGGGAAGCAAATATGGAGCTTATAGATATTGTTCCTGAATTCAATTTGTATGAAGAATACTGGAATATCTATACTAAATGTGAGATTCTTCCGCCGCAGTATCTTGCGCCTGATAGTGTAATAGAGAGAAGCATCATAGGAGAAGGCACGGAAGTTTACGGACAGGTATATAATTCCGTGATTGGCTGTGGTGTTGTAATCGGTGCGGGAACCGTTGTCAGAGATTCTATTATTATGAATTCTACAACGATTCAGAGTGGGTGTGAGATAAGCAAAGCAATTGTTGCTGAGAACGTAGTTATTAGCGATAATGTTAAACTGGGTGTAGGAGAAGAAAAACCTAATGAGACAGACCCTCATATTTATAATAATGGTATAGTAACGATTGGTGAAAACAGCGTTATTCCTAAAGATATATCCATTGGAAAGAATTCCGTTGTATTTGGCGTTACAACCGCTCAGGATTATGATAATGGATATCTACCAAGTGGTAGAACATTGATTAAGGCAGGTGATGAACAGTGAGAGCAATAGGAATTATTTTAGCCGGTGGTAATAACCACAGAATGAAGGTATTGACCCAGAAACGAGCTGTTTGTGCCATGCCTATTGCAGGAAGCTATCGCGGGATTGACTTTGCACTCAGTAATATGACTAATTCGCATATTAACAAGGTTGCGGTATTTACTCAGTATAATGCTGGTAGTCTGAATGAACATCTAAGTTCTTCCAAATGGTGGGATTTCGGAAGGAAACAGGGAGGTCTGTTTGTCTTTACACCTGCAGTAACGGCGGAAAGCAATGCATGGTATCGTGGTACGGCGGATGCTATAGCGCAGAATCTTGCATTTTTAAAGAACAGTCATGAACCGTATGTTGTTATTTCTTCCGGTGATTGTGTCTATAAGATGGATTACAATAAGGTTTTGGAATATCATATTGATAAAAAGGCCGATATTACGGTTGTGTGTAAGGACATGGAACCGGAGGCAAATGTTGAACGCTTCGGAACAATCAAGATGAATGAAGAAAGCCGCATAGAAGAATTTGAAGAGAAGCCGATAGTTGCAAAATCCAATACAATTTCCTGCGGTATCTATGTTGTCAGAAGGCGACAGTTGATTGAAATGATTGAAAAAAGCGCAGAAGAGGATCGCCATGATTTTGTAAAGGATATTCTGATTCGTTATAAGGATATGAAGAGAATATTTGGTTATAAGATCAAGGAATACTGGAGCAATATCGCAACAGTTGACGATTATTTCAGAACCAATATGGATTTCCTTAAACCGGATATCAGAAACTATTTCTTTAAGCAGTATCCGGATGTATACTCAAGAGTAGACGACAATCCGCCCGCAAAATATAATGTGGGGGCCAAAATCAGAAACAGTCTGATTTCAAGCGGTTGTATCGTAAACGGTACGGTTGAGGATTCGATTATCTTTAAGAAAACATATATAGGCAATAATTGTTATATTAAAAATTCGATTATTTTGAATGATGTATATATTGGAGATAATACACATATTGAAAACTGTATCGTTGAGAGCAGGGGGACAATTCGTGCCAATTCATATTATAGGGGAGAAAATGGTATTGAGATTGTCGTAGAGCATAATGACAGATATGTTATCTAGTTAACATAAATACAAAAGTTGCTATTGATTACAAGCTACGTGGCTTGACGAGTATGACTTGTGTGGAAAAGCTTGTGAAAACCGGCAGGAATCTGCCCGGTATCATATGATAAGGAGGCTGAGCTTCATGAGAATTACTGATGTCCGCGTACGTAAAATGACTCAAGACAGCAAGATGAAAGCAATCGTCTCGATTACCATTGACGACGAGTTTGTAGTGCATGACATTAAAGTAATCGAGGGCGAAAAGGGACTTTTTATTGCTATGCCAAGCAAGAAAGCGACAGACGGTGAATATCGGGACATTGCGCATCCGATTAATTCTGTTACCAGAAATCGTATTCAGAAGATAATCTTGGACAGCTATGAAAAAGCGCTTTTAGAACCGAATGACATGTGACGATTTATATGAGTAATTGAATGCTTGTAGGGAAAGGATGCAACAGCATCCTTTTCTTTTGTAAAGGAGCTGGGTATAATTATGTATATTATAGCAGGATTGGGAAATCCGGGCAGGGAATATGAGAACACACGGCATAACACCGGATTCATGGTGATTGATGAAGCTGCTGAAAAATACAATATAAATGTTACCGAAAAAAAACACAAGGCGCTTATAGGAAAAGGAATTATTGGTGGTCAGAAAGTGATTCTTGTAAAACCACAGACTTTTATGAATCTCAGTGGAGAGAGTATACGGGAAGTCATAGATTATTATAAAATAGATGAAAAGGCAGAGCTGATTGTCATTTCAGATGATATTAGCTTGGAAGCCGGCGCAATACGTATTCGTAAAAGAGGAAGCGCGGGAGGGCATAATGGGCTTAAGAATATTATCCTGCATCTGGGACACGATGAATTTCAGAGAATACGTATGGGAGTAGGTGAGAAGCCGCAGGAATATGAACTGATAGATTATGTTCTGGGACGTTTTGACGAGCAAGACAGTAAGCTGATAGCAGCAAGTGTAAAAGAAGCTGCCGAGGCAATTGAAGTAATGATAACTGACGGACCTGATGCAGCAATGAATAACTACAATAAAAGGAAATCTATTCCAATACCTAGAACTTAGCGAAAATAGTTTTATATTTGGAAGGAGCATGGTGGCATAAGTGAGAGCATTGATTGCTCCCTTGGAGGAATTGGGGGAGTATGAAGAAATTAAAAAAGCGCTTGGAAAGAATCGGGCAGTTATGGTTAGCGGTTGTATTGATTCTGAGAAGCTGCATATGGTGTATGGGCTTGGCGATGGTTTCCGTAACAAAATCATCGTAACTTTTAGTGCCTTGAAAGCAAAAGAGCTGTATGAAGACTATAAGTTCTATGATAGAAATGTAATGCTCTATCCGGCTAAGGATTTAATTTTCTTTCAGGCGGATATTCATGGCAACCAGCTTACTATGCAGCGTATGAAAAGTCTGCGCAGATTGATGGAAGGCAGACCGACAACGATTATTACGACCTTTGATGCACTTATGGCGCCGCAGATTCCACTGTCTATATTTAAGCAAAATGTTATTCATATAAATAAGCAGACTGCTATCGATGAAAATAAGCTTGCGGTTAAACTGACAGAACTTGGATATGAGAAAAATTATCAGGTAGAAGCACCGGGCCAGTTCAGTATCAGAGGCGGTATTGTTGATATTTTTGACTTAACTGAAGAAAATCCATATCGTATTGAGCTATGGGGGGAAGATGTAGAGTCTATCCGCAGTTTTGATATTCTTAGCCAGCGCTCGGTTGAACAGCTTGAATCAATATCTGTTTATCCGGCTGCAGAGATTATCTTAAGCAAAGAAGAATTGCATAACGGTATAGGTAAAATTGAAGAAGAAGGCAAGGAGTATGCGGCAAAACTGCGTTCGGAGATGAAAACTGAAGAGGCTCACCGCATTGAGGTACAAATAAGGGAATTACGAGAACAATTATTGGAGCTTGGAGTATCTCTGAGTGCAGTGAATCTGGACAGCTATATTAGGTATTTTTATTCTGAATTATCAGGTTTTTTGGATTTTTTTGAAACGGAGTCAAGTTGTATCTTTGTAGACGAACCTGCTCACGTCAAGGAACATTCAGATGCAGTAGAGATGGAATTCCGAGAGAGTATGATGCACCGTGTAGAAAAGGGCTATATTATTCCGGGGCAGATGGATGTTCTCTTCAGCAGTGATGAAGTGGCGGCAAAACTGGCAAACCGTAGAGTGGTCGCACTTGCAATGATGGAAGGAAAAAATCCGTTATTTAAGACAGATGAAAAATTTTCCGTTCAGGTAAGGAGCATACCTTCATATAATAACAGTTTTGAAGCACTGGTAAAGGATTTGAACAGATATAAGAAAAACGGATATAGAGTGCTGCTTCTGTCGGGTTCCAGAACAAGAGCGGAGAGACTGGCTGAGGATTTGAGGGAAGAGGGATTGAGTGCATTTTACAGTGATAATCCTGACAGAGAAGTACAGCCGGGAGAAGTCATGACTTATTATGGAAGGGTTATCAAGGGCTTTGAATATCCGCTTATAAAATTTCTGGTGATTTCAGAAAGCGATATTTTCGGCGTGCAAAAGAAGAAAAAGAAGAAGGTACGTCAATATGAGGGACAGAAGATAAATGATTTTTCGGAACTTAAGGTTGGCGACTATGTAGTGCATGAAAGTCATGGGCTTGGTATTTACCGCGGCATTGAAAAGGTAGAAGTAGAAAAGATAGTCAAGGATTATATCAAGATAGAATACCGTGATGGAGGCAATTTATACGTTTTAGCTACAGGCCTTGATGTGATACAGAAATATGCATCAGCAGATGCTGCTGCGCCCAAACTTAATAAATTGGGAACTCAGGAATGGGTTAAGACCAAATCCAAAGTGAAAAGCGCTGTTAATGAAATCGCTCAGGATCTGGTGGAGCTTTATGCCATAAGGCAGCAGAAGAACGGTTATCAATATGGGGCAGATACTGTCTGGCAGAAAGAGTTTGAAGAAATGTTTCCCTTTGAGGAAACGGAAGACCAGTTGAATGCTATAGCTGACACAAAGGCTGATATGGAAAGTACCAAGATTATGGATCGGCTGATATGCGGCGATGTGGGTTATGGTAAGACAGAGATAGCAATTCGCGCGGCTTTTAAGGCGGTACAGGAAGGAAAACAGGTAGTATATCTGATTCCGACCACGATTCTGGCACAGCAGCATTATCAAACTTTTGTTCAGCGTATGAAGGATTTTCCTGTGAGGATTGATCTATTGTCTCGTTTTCGTACGACTGCTGAGCAGAAGAAAACAATAGAGGATTTGCGTAAAGGGATGGTTGATATCGTAATTGGAACCCACAGGGTGCTCTCAAATGACGTGGGATACAAAGATTTAGGGCTGCTGATTATTGATGAAGAGCAGAGGTTTGGGGTTACGCACAAGGAAAAAATCAAAAAGATGAAAGAAAGCGTGGATGTGCTGACATTGACCGCAACGCCGATTCCAAGGACTCTTCACATGAGCCTTATTGGTATACGCGATATGAGTATATTGGAAGAGGGACCTAACGACAGGCTGCCGATTCAGACTTTCGTTTGTGAATATAATGAAGAAATGGTGCGTGAAGCCATCGTAAGAGAATTGGCCAGAGACGGACAGGTGTATTATGTTTATAACAGGGTCAATCATATTGCAGATATTGCGGCAGCAGTTAAAAAACTTGTGCCGGAGGCAGAAGTGGCTTTTGCGCATGGACAGATGAATGAGAGAGAACTTGAGCGCATAATGTACGATTTTATATCCGGTGAAATTGATGTATTGGTATCTACTACTATTATTGAAACAGGTTTGGATATTTCAAATGTGAATACTATGATTATTCATGACTCTGACAATCTGGGACTTTCGCAGCTTTATCAGCTTCGTGGGCGCGTGGGACGTTCTAACCGTACCGCATATGCTTTCCTGATGTACAGAAGAGATAAGATGTTAAAGGAAGTAGCTGAGAAGCGTTTGGAAGCTATAAAAGAATTTACTGATTTAGGCAGCGGATTTAAGATTGCCATGCGCGATCTGGAAATTCGTGGTGCGGGTAATATTCTTGGAGCGAAACAGCATGGGCATATGCAGGCGGTAGGATACGACCTGTATTGTAAAATGCTGAATGAAGCAGTAAAAAATATAAAAGGAATTACTACAGTTGAGACTTTTAACACGAGTATAGATTTGGATGTTGACGCCTATATTCCGCCATCCTATATTGTTAATGAAGTTCAGAAGCTGGATATTTATAAGAGGATTGCAGGAATAGAAGATGACAAAGAATGCTACGATATGAAAGAGGAACTTCTGGACCGTTTTGGGGAAATCCCAAAATCCGCAGAGAACCTTCTGCGAATTGCAATGATAAGGGTGAAAGCCCATACGCTTTATATGACTGAGGTAAAAGGAAAAAATGAATTGATTCAGTTTATTTTCAGACCGGATGCGCAGATAGAGATAGAAAATATCCCTCTGCTGCTACAGAAATATAAAGGAAAGCTTTCATTTGACCCAAAAGGGCAGCCGACATTCCGCTTCCGTTATAAAAAGTATGGGATAGTAGAGAAGGATGAAAAACTACTGTTATCACTTACGGAGGGACTGCTGCGCGATATGCAGGAATTGCTGTTGTCGTAACCAGAACAACTGTTCATAAAAGACCGTTTTATTGGACTGCATAAATGTTATTCTGTTTTCAGAACAAAAAATACTTACCGTCTTTAGTTTAATGGAGAGTAAGATATGGATTCTGAAAGGAGATAACATTATGAAGGGATATGCAATTGAAAGCGGATACATGGGATATGTAAATGGGAGCTATATGTTATTTGCGAGCGAGACAGATTATGAAGAATATGTTAAAGAGAATCTTGCTTAAGGCAAGCATATAAGATAAAATATATCTGTCAATATTTATATGAAGGCTGATGCTTTTGTATAATGGAATAGGAGGATTATGAAATGAGAAAGAAGTATCGCAGGTTGGCGTTAATTATGGCAGCAGTCATGGCGCTTAGCGGCTGTGCAGGGAATACGGCGGCTCCTGACAGCACTGTGGAAGAAAACGCAGACGTAAATGAGTCCGGGAATGCAGCAGGAAATGATGAGGGAACGAATTCGGAAACGGACACAAATTTAACTGCGGGAGAAGAAAATTCAGAAGGCGAGTCGAATGGCATACAGACTCCTGTAATTGAAATAGAGCAGAAAGAGCTGCCGGATTCGGAAGCGCTGGTGTTTGTGCAAAATATGAAAACAGGCTGGAATCTGGGGAATACTTTTGACGCATCGGATAACGGCAGTTCAGGAAATGATCTAAAATATGAATCTATGTGGTGCGGTACTGTTACTACCAAAGAAATGATAGATGCACTTAAGGAGGCAGGATTTCAGACAATTCGTATTCCTGTTTCGTGGCATAATCATCTGACAGATGACAATCATACTATAAGCGAAGTATGGCTTAATAGAGTGCAGGAAGTTGTGGATTATGCGATAGACGACGGTATGTATGTTATTATCAATATTCATCATGATTTCAGCACGGATTACATATATCCTACCAGTGAATATTTAGAGCAGTCTAAAACATACGTTACAGATATATGGACACAGGTGGCGGATAGATTCAAAGACTATGACGACCATCTGATCATGGAGTCTATGAATGAGCCTCGTATGGTGGGGTCTAATAATGAATGGTGGCTTGATTTCCAGAATGAGGAATGTATTGATTCCATAGAGTGCATCAACGAAATAAATCAGGTGTTTGTAGATGTAGTACGCTCCTCCGGCGGCAATAATGCGACAAGATATCTGATGGTACCGGGATATGATGCGTCCTTGCAGGGAGCGGTGAATTCATACTTTAGTCTGCCGACAGACACTGAAGATAATCAGAATAAAATTCTTGTTTCCGTTCATGCTTATACGCCATATTCTTTTGCTTTGCAGGGAGAAGGGGAGAGCGGCAGTACCGATGCATTTGATATGACCAGCTCTTCGAGTACGAAGGATATAGATGACTTGATGAAGCAGCTGTATGATACCTTTGTTAAAAATGGTACGGGAGTTGTAATCGGTGAATATGGCGCCAGAGATAAAAGCGGTAATTTACAGGCAAGAACAGACTTCACGGCATATTATATTGAGGCGGCAAGAGCAAGCGGAATTACATGCTGCGTATGGGATAATAACTCTTTTTCCGGCAGTGGAGAAAACTTTGGGCTGTTCAGGAGACAGAATATGACATTTTTATATCCTGAAATAGTTGAAAGTATAATGGAACATTGTGAATGAAATGCGCAATGCATGGCAATAAGTATCTAAAAGGCGTTTTATGGCATATAATAAATTATAACCAGTCATAATGTTATAATCTGTACTTGGTATTATGTATAAAGATAGGAGCTTTGTGTGGTTACCAAAATTGACGATATCTCGGTTAACTATATAGATGTGGGCGATGGAGACGTAATTCTATTATTACATGGATGGGGGTCTAACATTACTTTATTTGACGGTATTGTTAAGACTCTTTCGCCAAATCATCGAGTCGTTGCGCCGGATATGCCGGGATTTGGAAAGACGTCTGAACCTCCGGAACCATGGTGCGTAGATGACTATGTGAATTTTATCACCAAATTCCTTAACTATCTGAATATAGAAGAATTCAGCGTTCTAGTACATTCTTTTGGCGGCAGGGTATTATTTAAGCTGAACGTTAGGGAGGAACTGCCATTTGTTATTCATAAAGCTGTTTTAATAGACAGCGCGGGAATTATGCCTAAGAAAACTCTTAAACAGAAGTTAAGTCTGCGGATATATAAGGCAGCAAGATGCATTATGAGTACCAAAGTGTTGCATTTTCTCTATCCTGATGCAGTAGAAAATATGAGGAAAAAGAGAGGATCCGCAGACTATAATAATGCAACACCGATTATGAGAAATACTTTAGTGAAGGTTGTCAACGAAGATTTGGAACCTCTTGTATCGAAACTAAATTGTCCTGTACTTCTGATATGGGGGGATGCGGATACGGCAACGCCTATATCGGACGCGGAATTGATGGAACGGTTGATACCGGATGCAGGGCTTGTTGTGTGCGAAGGAGCAGGGCATTATTCATTCTTGGAACAGCCTGCTAAGGTGCATGGCGTATTGAAGGCTTTTTTGGGATAATGTAACAGAGAGTATAAGCTTCCTGCATGTGAACGAAGAAAGGAACTGGAATTCATTTATGGATATTATTTTGTGGATTATCTGGTTCGGCACTTATTTTCTTGGCGCCGTTTGGTTTGAAATTTATATCATGCATATGTTTCAGCAGAATTCATATAAACCGGTTGAATACAGTGAGTGGATACGGCTGACG
>JAAUZS010000012.1 GCA_014804495.1 Lachnospiraceae bacterium | reverse complement strand
TATCACACCCGCCATCCCGCGTCAAGGGGTTTTTTAAAAATTTTTCCATTTCTGAAAATATTTTTTACTAACAGCTGTTTAAGCGCTATTATGAAGGATCAGTGACTTAACGTCCCTTCCTTCCACGCCTTTTTGCCATAGTGGCGGTGGAATTTCATTGTATCACTTGGTATTACTGCTTGTCAAGGAAATTTATCCCTTTTCTTACTCCTTTTTTTCTGAGGTTATTTCAGCAGCAAGTGTTTCCATTTCTTCCCTGTTTTTATCATTCACGGAAGAACGAATAGACACAACAGGTTCCAGAATGGTAATGTCTTTCATATCTTCCAACATCTGCCGCATTTGCTTTGCTGCCATTGGCGCCCATGAGCCGTTTTCCATCAAAGCAGCTGTTCTTTTCTGAAATCCTTTGGATTTCAAATGCATCAGGAAATTCTCCATGCAAGGAAACAGTCCGCCGTCATAAGTAGGAGATGCAAGTACTATCCTGTCATAACGGAATGCATCCTCTATAACCTCCGCCATATCTTCTCTTGCAAGGTCAGACACTACCACTTTCTCTTCCCCTTTTTCCTTAAGCATCTGCGCAAGTTCTTCTACTGCCTTCGCCGTATTGCCATGAATGGACGCGTATGCTATCAACACGCCCTTATCTTCCGGTGTATAACTACTCCAAACGTCATATTTATCAATATAATACTTTAGATTCTCATCCAGTACAGGTCCATGAAGCGGGCAGATCTTCTCAATGTCCAACGCAGCCGCCTTTTTCAGAAGTGCCTGCACCTGTGCACCATATTTCCCTACAATGTTAAAATAGTAGCGTCTCGCTTCACATGCCCAGTCTCCATCGTCCTCCGGCATTCCAAATCTTCCAAAGCCATCAGCCGAAAACAGCACCTTCTCCTTCTGCTCATAGGTGACCATAACTTCCGGCCAATGCACCATTGGAGCCATAAAAAACTGTAGTGTATGACTTCCCAGCGACAATTCCTGACCTTCCGCCACAATCACTTTTTTATCCTCTATATTTATGTCGAAAAACTGGGGAAACATAGAAAAGGTTCTGGCATTTCCTACCAGTTTCATCTGCGGATACTCTTCTACCACTGCCGCAATACTTCCCGCATGGTCCGGCTCCAGATGTGAAATTACGAGGTAGTCCGGTGTCCTTCCGTTTAACTCCTTTTTTAAGTTTTCCAACCACTCTTTCGTTTTTCTGGCATCCACCGTATCCATCAATGCTGTTTTTTCGTCCAGAATAAGATAAGAATTATATGTAACTCCTTCCGGCACCACATACTGTGACTCGAACAAATCAATATCCCTGTCTTCCACACCTACATAACGAATATTTCCTGAAATTTCCACTACACTCATCGTGACTCCATGCCTTTCCGATTTCCCCCATCAAAGAAGGTACAAATCTATAAATTTTATTATTCTCTATTGTAACAGTCCGCCATATCCATTTCAAGTATGATTAAAATATTCTTTTGTCACATTCATTTTACACATCGGAAAAGCATGTGTTNGATAATTAANTAAAATATGGTACAATAACGCAAAANATNTAANAAAAAGGGCAGGCATATACATATGATNAAAAAANTNAAAAATATNAAAGTCCATTTGNNAGTAATAGTAATCTTAGTCTTTATCGCCGGACTGATGGAAGGAGTAGTATATTCCCATTTTCATGAGCTGCGCGAATCTCCTATTGTGCTCGGCAATTTTTTAAGAATTTATCCGATTTATAATAAAAATGGCAGTTGGATTCACGGAAGACTTGGAATCGGATATATCAGATGGATGCTCGCGCTTGAAGATATAGTCACTCTATTGATAATATTCTACTCATTTCGCTTTCTTAAAGCATATGGACGCTTCTTTCATATGAGTATGCTCTGGCTTCATATTACCGATTTTGCATTTTCAGCTTCAATATACAGGATTTTCACTCGTATCCGCGGAGTTTTTACCCTGGATTATCTGGACCTGGGTAGTTATATTTATGATTTTCCCGATTTTTACATCAGTATATTTATTGTAGGTATCCTAATCTGGTTAATACCGGCTTTGATAAAATACTATAGCTATAGAAATGCTAAGGTAAAAGGATNAAGCTTTATAAAGAAACAAATTTGGGATTTTAAAATTTCAGGTATGTTTTTTAAAGCAGCCGTTATACCAGAGTCGCGGTGGGAAGAAGAATTTGAATTGTGGCGGTANCAAGTCTTGAATAAAACTGAAATAAAAAACTCGAAGATGCTAAACCCCGGCACTTTCGAGTTTTAATTTATCGGTAGATAATTTATCAATAGATAAAACGGAGAAAGAGGGATTTGAACCCTCGCGCCGCGTAAGCGACCTACACCCTTAGCAGGGGCGCCTCTTCAGCCTCTTGAGTATTTCTCCATAGTCTGAACTCTTCCTCTACCAATATGAANNTATGCCNATCACACAAGGCAAATGTTATTATACATAAGACAAAAATATTTGTCAATGCTTTTGCGGTTATAATTTCCGTATAATTTTATATTGNTANTTTTCAGACTGTAACTTTTGTCAGAGGAAGCAGGTAGATAACCCTGTCCTTCCTCTGACTTCATTAATAAAAATATAATCTGATATAATAACTATGATTTTTTCTTATTCTTTATGCCGATTATGCCAAAACCGGCNGCAATGCCTAGTGCAGCTATAATACCGATGATCAATGCAATATTTGAACTATTGTTCTCATCTGCCGTCGCGTCTGTTACCGTATCCGCCGTTGTGTCTGGTGTAGTATCAGCTGTTGTATCCAAANNAGAAGCTTCCTCTCCATCTGCCTTTACAAGCACCATTGCCGAAATAGGCTCTACCGTTACACTGCCGCCTGTAACAGTATCCAGCACTTCCGTTCCGGCTTTTTCAGCATTAATGCAGACNTTCCATGTNCCGTCCGGAAGNGTNACTGTCGNAACGGCNTCATTGGAATTAAATATGACAAAAATCTCTTCCGCAGATTCGCCATTCATGCCGCCTTGAATATCAAAAGCAATGACGTTAGCATCTAATCCTTCTACCTGTGTAACGGCTGCGGCAACTTCCTGTGCCGAAGNAAGGCGGAGTGCGCCATGTNCCTTACGAAAGGCAATCAGNCCTTTATANTATTCAAAAACCTGCGNATAATTATCCTTTTCCAAGTCGCTCCACTTCAGGCAGTTTATNTTATCNCCCGAAGANTANCTGTTAGAATCAAAAGTNCCGTCATCCTTNACTTTNGTACGCAGCATTTCCTCCCCCGCCTGCATGAACGGAACNCCTTCCGCAGTNAGATAAACNGCCGCTGCCAGATTATTCATTCTAATCAGGGTTGCCTCGTCAGCTTCCGGTCTGGCGGTCTGCAAATGGTCAAATAATGTCAGATTATCATGGCAGGATGCATAGTTGACGGTCTGTGACGGGCTGCCACACCATGTATCCGCACCNATAAAGCAGCGGCTGATAGTACTTTCCATACCGCTTTTACCTGACGCATAGCCTAAGTCCTTATCNTCAAATACGCTTCCNTTTAAACCATCNCTAATNGTATCATTAAAATATGCAAATTCCGGTGTATATTGGGAATTAAGCTGTGTTGCCATGGTATACCCACTCTTGGTCAGCTCAGTCGTCATTGTCCAGCCTTCGCCGTAGAAAATAACGTCAGGATGCTCCTTGTGAACTTCTTCAATGATAGCATTGACAGTCTCGGTATCCAGAAGTCCGACCAAATCGAAACGAAATCCGTCTATGTGATATTCGTCCGCCCAATAGCATACGGAATCCACTATATATTTTCTTACCATAGAACGCTCGGANGCAGTATCGTTTCCGCAGCCTGAGCCGCTGGAATAANCTCCGTTTTCATCCACACGTGAAAAATAATCCGGTACAATCTTGTTAAAACAAAAATCCGAGGCNCTGTATACATGATTATAGACAACATCCATAACAACGCTTATTCCGTTATCGTGGAGCGCCTTGACCGCCTGTTTCAATTCNTTAACCCTNACCTCNCCGTTATANGGGTCAGTTGAATANGANCCTTCCGGCACNTTATAGTTGACCGGATCATAACCCCAGTTATAAGGNTTGTTCTGGATATTGGTCTCATCAACNGAGCCAAAGTCATAAATNGGAAGNAAATGCAAGTGNGTTATTCCCAAATCTTTAATATGATCTATACCTGTAGAAACTCCNCCNGCNGTCTTAGTTCCTGTTTCCGTTAATCCCAAAAACTTTCCTGCATTGTCAATTCCTGAATCTTCGCCTACGGAGAGATCCCGTATATGCAGTTCATAAATAACAGCATCATTAATATTCTCGCCGGCATGCGGGTTTACATCGTTGTCCCAGCCTTCCGGATNNGTTTCATCCAGGTTGATTACCATAGCTCTTTCGCCGTTAACGCCTGTAGTTCTCGCATACGGGTCGCATGCTTCCCTCTGTACACCGTCAACTACTACTGAATAGGTATAATAAACACCTTTTAAATCGCCATCCTTTTGCGCAACCCATGTTCCGTTTACATCCGGAGTCATTTCAATCTCTTCTATCAAATCATCCGCATCGCCCTGACCTGATTCATAAAGATTCAAAGTAACTGTCTCTGCTGTCGGCGCCCATACGCGGAAGCTTGTTCCATTCTCAGTCCATACCGCACCCTGGTCGTTCCCGTTATAAGTATACTCTTCTTCAAAAGACGCAGTCGAATAAATGCTTGGCATAACAATATCATATTCCACTTCTTCAAAAATAATGGTGTAGCTCTTGGAAAGATTCAGTTCCTGCTCTAAAGTAATGGTGTATACGGAATTCGCACTCTCCGTTACATCAGAAATGNCAATCNCNCCTTCTTTTCCTGTAACAGAAAAGGCATCGGATGCATCTCCATCAATATTACCTGTCATCGTAACCGTAACCGTTCCATCATCATTATATTTTGCCGTTCTTAGCTTTATTCCTGTAACAGCATCGTCACTATATTCTTTAGTGTATCCTTCCACTCCTGACTCAACATAAATATGTACGGTACCGGAAAGTAACTCAGAAACATCAACAAACTGGTCTCCGTCAAAATCCTTTGTCCAATCTGAAGTTCGTACTATAAATCCTATACGTGTTGTACCGGGGNTGATTTCCTTAGTGGCAACCATNTCTCCGTCTTCCTCTACGAANGGATATCCTGCCCCTTCTCCTCCATCATCCCATAACCATACATCCCAGTCGTCGTAATTNCCATCATCCCTGTGATAATGCAGCTTTAGAGTAGGATTTTCCTCTGCGCTTACCGTCACCNCGCTCAGAAATGGCGCTAAAATCGGTGTAACCGCCAGCATTACTGCCATAAAAAGCGAACCCAATTTCTTTTTCATCTTAATAGTCATGCTCCTTTCTACATTTGCGAAACTTTTCGAAACTTTTTTCTTCATTATATCACAAACATTGAAAAAAGCTATAACTTTTTTCTATAAATCAACTATTCATTACAGTCTCGTATAAATCNGTTCCTTCCGAATCAATCACAACTATAANGGGGAACTCCTTAACTTCCAGCCTGCGTACTGCTTCTGTGCCCAAATCGTCATATGCGATTACTTCTGAAGATTGAATAGATTTGGACAGCAATGCTCCTGCTCCGCCTACTGCCGCAAAGTATACGGCTCCGTTCCTGACAATAGCTTCCTTAACAGCCTTAGAGCGTTTTCCCTTNCCTATCATTCCTATCANCCCCAAATCCAGAAGCGCAGGCGCATACTTATCCATGCGGCTTGCCGTCGTAGGNCCTGCGGAACCGATTGGTCTGCCTTCTCTTGCAGGGGAAGGTCCCATATAATAAATCACATTATTCGTCATATCAAGCGGCAGGGATTCTCCTTTTTCCAACGCTTCATACATCCTTTTATGCGCCGCATCCCTAGCCGTATAAATAGTGCCGGTAATATAAACATAATCCCCGGCACGTAACTTTTTTGCATCCTCTGCGCTCATCGGCGCCTGTATGTACTGATCCATCTTCCAGTCACCTCTTACATAATCCTATCTGTTTTTTATATTCATAATCTTGATCTTTTCACACTATCCTGACTGCATGCCTGTTCACATGACAGCAGATATTAATACCAACCGGAAGTCCCGCAATGTGCGTTGGATATGTATTAATATTGACCGCCAGCGCCGTGGTCGTTCCGCCTAAGCCTCCCGGACCTATCCCNGTCTCATTTATTTTCTTAAGCATCTCCTCTTCCAGCTCTTTCACATAAGGAATATCGGAATGTTCATCGACCGGTCTGGTCAANGCNTTTTTCGCCATCAATGCGCATTTTTCAAAGGTTCCTCCAATACCTACGCCTATTACCATCGGCGGNCAGGCATTTGGACCGGCATCTTTTACCGCAGTAAGTATTGCGTCCTTTACGCCTTCTATTCCGTCCGCGGGTTTNAGCATAAATACTCTGCTCATATTCTCACTGCCAAACCCTTTNGGTGCAACCGTAATCTTCACCCGCTCTCCCGGAACCATCTCGTAATGTATAACTGCCGGCGTGTTGTCTTTAGTGTTTTCCCTGATAAGCGGGTCTTTTACAACGGATTTTCTTAGGTANCCNTCAGTATATCCNGCTCTTACTCCTTCATTAACAGCATCCTCCAGAATGCCTCCCGTAAAATGAACATCCTGACCTATCTCAAGGAAAATTACTGCCATTCCTGTATCCTGGCAGATTGGTATCATNTCTTCCNCGGCGATTTTTAAATTATCCTGAAGCTGGCACAAAATCTGCCTGCCGAGCGGTGATTTCTCACTATCCGCNGCTGTTTTCATGGCCNCATCCATATCCTGTGCCAAAAAATGATTTGCCTCAATACACATCTCTTTGATGTTTTCCGTAATTTCAGCTACGTCTATTGTACGCATTATGCTCCTCCATGCCGCGTTTAAATACTTCTATCCTACAATTACCCTACAATCTGATTCTTAATCTCTTCCAGTTCTTCCTGCGAAGGTTCACCCGGCTTCCAGTTTATTTTCTGACCATCATCTTTATACCGTGGGATCAAATGCATATGAAAATGAAATACCGTCTGTCCCGCTATCTCTCCGTTATTCTGCATCAGATTAAACCCGTCACAGTTCAGTTTATCCGTCATCCGCGCTGCCATTTTCTTTGCAAGCATCATCACTTTGGCTGCCGTTTCCTCCGGCAATTCATACAGATTNGCATAATGATTCTTTGGAAGGATCAACGCATGCCCTTTCGCGGCCGGTCCCAAATCCAAAATAACACGAAACTCCTCATCCTCATATAANGTCTTAGATGGTATCTCTCCATTAGCAATTTTACAAAAAATGCAATTGTCATCCTTCATATTAATAATCCTGCTCNTTCCTCTCGCTTATCTATCCACATTTTTCTATTGGAATACAAAAATCTGGTCCAGCATTTTAAGAACCGTGAAGTCGCCCTTCATCTTCATGTCACCAGCCATGAATGAGCGTTGNAATGTGGCTGCTCCTGAAATGATTTCTGACATAATCTCCCGATTCAACTGTATTTCCACATTGAAATTATCTGNCTCNCCATAGAAACAATCCATACGTGCACTGTCTAATTCAATAATTAACGGCTTGTCCTTTTCCTCAATAATAAGCTTATATTTAGCGGCAAACCCCGCCATGGGNTTAAAATGNGACCGCAGTTCCTGTAAAAATTCCGTTTCATCTTCTTTCTCGCTGCTTCCCATCATATCCCTGAATAAGCTGGTCAGTTCCTGAATATCAGCTTTCTGACGCTGCACATAGCTGTCATCGGAAACGTATTGTGAAAGCTGCTCTGATTCCTGCGGCGTCAAATCAATGTTATGAGGAACTGATATCTTCTGCTTAACCGCCTGATTGCTTGCCGGCAGACANGGCATTTTCTGATTNATCGTCCGNTACAGATTCTCCGCCTTCTTCTCAATGATACGCACATAATCNTCATTGTTCTCCAGTATGCTTATATCCTCAATATACCCGCACAAACCGCTGCAAGGGCGTCCACCCAAAATTTCCCATGCCGTTGCCAGATTCAGTTTACCTTCCTGCTCACCATAGGTCGTAGACATAACAATCGGACACATATAAATATTGCTGATTTTTTCCTTATCTCCATACAGCCAGCAGGCATCCAGAAATTGCTGCATGTATCCGCCGATGCCATACCACTCTACCGTCGTTGCCAATATAATTCCATCAGCATTTTTCAATGTCTGCGGCAGNGTAGTAATACTGTTTTTCAATTCCATAAGCTTAAAGTTCTCTACTGTAACATGCAGCTCATCCAATACCTCTTCTATTTTTCTNAATACAAAAAGTGTCGGATCATCAATTAATCCCCTNCCGCCATAATAAATATTAATTTTCATAATGCCCCACTCCCTTGCTTTCTTTTTTTCTCTTTTCAGGAATCANCAGCCAGCAAATACCTGCCGCCACAAATCCGGCCAATACGCCGCCGATATGGGCTGCGTTATTGACATAGCTGCTGCTAAAACCGCAGTATAACGAAAATGCAATCGAAAATACCAGTCTGCCTGTCGTTACCTCTGCACACTTACCTTTATATATTATAACCAACATCAAAAGCGCTCCTTCTATTCCAAAAACAGCGCCGCTTGCTCCTACCGANCTNACATAACTCCCGGTNAACATNTCAAGTCCTGCGGAAAACATATTTCCGACAATGCCCGACAAAAAATANATTATCATATATGGCACACATCCAATATGCTTTTCCACCACATTTCCAATATAGTACAAGATAAGCATATTACTAAAAAGGTGTTGAATGTCTGCATGAAGAAACATGCTCGTAATAATACGATACCACTCTCTGTCTTCTATCACNTTTCTTATGCTGAAAGCNCCTGTATAATATAGCAAATCTCCCGTGAACATACAGGCGATAAACAAAATCACATTAATTGCAACAAGAAAAATATTTCCCCAGCACACTATNTTCTTGCGCNCTCCGNATTGCGGAGCTCCTGCCGGGANGGTTTCTCCGTACGCCGGCTGTTCCGAATAGNAGGTATCCTGATTCTCNTAAGTTCCATNAGCCACAGCATAAAGAAAGTTTTCCAGAATATCCTTCATTCCGTAAAAATCNGCCACNCGATTTTCATGNATTATCANTCTGTTANTNANCGGATCAATCAGCCANCAGAANGCGTCNTCTNCACATAACTGCTTAGCCTTTCCAGNATCTGNACTGATAATAATTGATAANAAATGNACATTATTTATATTCTTATTCTGAAAAAACTTCCGAATCAGCTCNTTAATATGCTCATATTGATCCACAGCGATATAAATNCCCTGATGATAATCGATAACCTGAAGCACATTCACATACGCATTTTCAAGATGAAAGAAAAAAGTAAATTCCGGAAGGTTTAANGAAACCTTATAAAATCCCTGTTCANTTAATAGATGTTCCAATTGTCCATATTCCATNATAATTTTATGCCTCTCTCCTACTTCTGAGAGTAACATTTTAACCCGGTCATGTCAAATCGGAANCTTCCAGCTTCTGCGCCAGCCACTTATCATACGGGCAGCTATTCTTACAAATAGCCGCCCGCAGCTCAACAAAGCATCCGCAGGCTCTGCACATTCCATCTGCTAACAAATCACAGCTTTTNCAGACTGCCAGCCGTTCATTATATNTNNGACTGTCAACCTTAATATCTGNATCCANATTCGCGATATAAGTATGCAGATTAGTAAAATATTCCGCCTGATCCATATCTGCGGTCAGGCATTTTCTACAGATTCTTTTTTGCTGTTCCATTACTTAATGCGTAAACTGATAACGCTGCANGCCGGCGCCNTAAAGCTTATCTTCCGTCCTTCTGTCTTAAATTCGGTGAANGCTTTCTCTTTTACATTTTCCGGCTCNTCNAAGGTATTATGTTCGCGTATTCCGCCTGTTAATATAGATGCTTCTACGGAAGATGGTTCAAGTTCCGTAAATGTTATTTCTATAGGAGCAGCCTCAGANGCAGACAGGTTATTTACCGTTACATTAACAACCCCATCTGCACCTACAGATACGGATTCCATGACTTCCGATANCTGATATTCCTCCTCGACGCCAATCGTTTTGTTTCCTTCTATANAGCTTTCTACCAGTTCAGCTCCCTGATGATGCCTGTACATATGAAAAACATGATAAGTCGGCGTCAGAATCATCTTAGGTCCTTCCGTCAGAATAACCGCCTGTAAAACATTAACAAGCTGCGCAATACANGCCATCTTGACACGATCACAATGCTTATTGAATATATTCAGCGTAACGCCTGCTGTCAGCGCATCCCTCATTGTATTCTGCTGATACAGGAATCCGGGGTTAGTTCCCGGCTCTACATCATACCAGCATCCCCATTCATCCACCATCAAACCGATTTTTTTCTCAGGGTCATACTGATCCATGACTGCACCATGACGTACAATCAGTTCATCCATATATAACGCTTTGGACAATGTCTTATACCATGATTGTTCGTCAAAATCCGTAGCGCTTCCCTTCTTGCTCCAATTCTCAGGAACAACATAATAATGCAGTGACAAGCCATCCATATATCCATGTGTAAGATCTGAATGCGGCTGCGAATAGCAGGTTTTAAGGACATCCTTAGTCCAGAAATAATCCGATGCATTCGGTCCGCAGCATACCTTCTTAATCGGCGCATCGTTACTATACTGTCTGACAAAGGTCTGATACCTTCTATAAAGATTAGCATAGTATTCCGGCGTCATATTACCGCCGCAGCCCCAGCTTTCATTCCCCACGCCAAAATAATCTATTTTCCATGGTTTTTCATGTCCATTATCTTTACGCAGGTCAGCCATCGGAGAAACTCCGTCGAATGTTATATACTCTACCCATTCGCTCATCTCCTGCACAGTACCGCTTCCCACATTTCCATTAACATAGGTCTTACAGCCAAGCTGTCCGCACAGTTCAAAATATTCATCCGTACCAAAACTGTTATCTTCCAGCACGCCGCCCCAGTGCGTATTTATCATTTTCTTTCTTTTTTCTTTGGGCCCTATGCCGTCCTTCCAGTGATATTCATCTGCAAAACAGCCTCCCGGCCAGCGAAGTACCGGTATTTTAATTTCCTTCAGGGCTTCTACCACATCTTTTCTCATGCCATTTACATTGGGAATATCCGAGTTTTCTCCCACATACAATCCCTCATAAATACACCTTCCCAGATGCTCGGAAAAGTGTCCGTAAATTTCAGGGTTAATATGTCCTTTTTTGTTTTTTTCGTTGATAAATATTTGCACTGTGCTGCCTCCTTTAAAATGTGTATTATAAAAATTATATCAATTCTGAATGATTAGTCAATAATCTTACCGATAACAATAATTCAGTTTCCCAAACCGGATTTCATCTCCCGGCTCGATTTCTACCGTCTCACTTGGCTCCATCCGCAGCCCGTTTTTATATGTTCCATTCATAGAATTCATATCCGTCAGAAGAATTTTGTCACCCTGCTTCTCAATACGCGCGTGAAGTCTGCTAATAGAATCGTCTGACAGAACACAGTCCACACAGCCCGCCATTTTTCCTATGGTAAAAGGGAACTTGGTTAATTCAATATGCTTTTTATTTTTGTTATCCAATGCATACAGTTTGTATTCCATCTCCTGCCTTTTGACATCCATAAAAATTGTTCTGGTATAGCTTTCATTATGCTCCTGCTCATTATATACTGGTCTTGCATTTGTTCCTCTTACATTGCCTGCAGATGTCATTCCCATGTTTTTATCCAGTACATTTTGCAAAGCAACATTACTCTCCTCACGAAACTCATCTTCGATGTCTCTTAACAGTTCGCGTTCTTCCTGTTCCTTTTTTTGCATTCTTCTTCCTGACATCAAGACCTGTGCTATAGAAAAAATAAAACATAAACCCATAACAGCCATACAGCACATAATCATCATCATTTCATTCGGTGTCAATTCATAATTATTGTAAATCCACAATACGGCGCCGATTCCACATATCGACACTATGCTGAAGACCGCATAATATATAGTGTTTTTCTTTTGCTCTGTCTGTCCTTTGATTTCATGGTGTGCGTAAAAATTTTCATTATCTGTTTCTATGGATTCCTCTGTATTTACACCTATTGTACCGGTTTCCGCAATACTTTCATCTCCAAATACGGAGCCATTATCAATTACCGTCACCACTTCTTTTATATCTTCCGATTCATCGAAAAATGCTAACACATCAGCTACGGAAAAAAACGGGCTTTCCGACATTTCATAAATCTGATAAATAATATCCGTCAACTTTTGATTTCCCGTATCTGAATGATTCAGCAGATAATCCATCAACGGCTCATAGGGATTCTCGTTTGATAAGTTTTTAACCGGATAATACACCCCATAATATTTCTTAGATGAGAAATCATAGAAAATACAATCCGGCTGCATCAACAATCCTTTTTCTTCCATAAAAAATTGTCCCAGATTACGGTAAATCATATCTATCTGGCAAAAAAAATCCCTAACCTGTTCGTAAGACATTTTCTTTCCCTGATATAGATTTTCAAGAGTAATTTTTGAACTAACGTCATAATAAAGGTATACCTCTCCGTTAACATTTCTGACAGAGCATTTCACAATACCATCTATCCTATTATACGCAAGCATGCTCCTAAGATAATTTTCTCCCATACCTGTCTCTTCACACTTTAGAATCATATAGTTATGTTTATAATCTTTAAAATATTTTGCTTCTATCATTTTCCTTTTATTACCATCCCTCTTTGTTCTTAATTAATTATAAGAAATTTTCCACCATTCTAAACCTGCGGAGCAACTTCGTTGGATTAATCTCCCATGCCTTACCTTCTGCCTGAATCTGCCAGCCTCCTGCCTTAACCATAGTCATGAAATGGTTAAATGGCACTTGTACGCTGCACCGCGCATATACGTTTATCTCCTGCCCGTGCTGTTCTGCACTTCCTACTACCTTGTCTGTTCCAAAATATTTTTTTCCGAACTGTTCATTCATATGGGTATTAATATAGCTCACAGCTCCGCCTTCTTCCTTCTGGATACTCCCACGTAAACACAATGTATAAACATCCTGAAACAATACGCATTTATCATATGAATAAAAAGAAATATAAATCAAAAAGACAAACATAAAGATAACCCACGGCATAATAAAACAGGCTTCCAATGTCATATATCCATTTACTGTTATATGTTTTATTTTCCTAAACAAAGAAACTCACCCCCATTCCGATAGCAAGAAACGGAACCATCGGAAGCCTGCTGTTCCTTCCCACTTTGCGGAATACCATCAAAATCAATGCAAATCCGGATAAAAAAATCAGGCCGACGCATAAGATAAGAAAGCATCTGAAAAATCCTAAAAATAATCCCAATATTATAAGCATAATTCCGTCGCCATATCCTACCTTTTCTCTCGTACAAAAACTAAGCAATAGAAAAAATACTCCCGGCAATAAAGATTCCGCTATTTCGGAAACAGTTTCCAATCCCTTACATACATGCCACGTCTCAATTCCCAGTGCCGCCAAAAAGCCTGTGATTAATATCATTAACGGAAGTTCTTTTTTTCTGATATCAAATACTGAACAAATGCATAATAAAGCAAAAATTATAACTTCCGTAATAATGCCATTTATCTGCATCTTGAACACCTCCCTCTTCCTCCTACCTGCGATAACGGTATCGTATAAATTGTTCTTTTTAATCCTGAGCAGGTAATCATAGTGTGATAACTGCTGCCCTGAGATGTAATATACACAGTACCCTGCACATTACTGCTGCCGCAGAGTTCGCATGGATAATACTTTCCACCTGATTGGTTTCTCATATCCGCTATGCTGTCTTCATTGACTGCGGAAATGGATGGGTTTAGATATGTACAGTTCCTATTCGTATGGTATACAGTTCCCGTCTCTGTCACATATACCATCGGGTCATCCTGCGTAAAATCACTTATTCCAAGCTCTACATCATACCCCGTCCATGCCCTTCCGTAATAACGCTGACTCATATCAAACCCATCAAATCCAAGAATTGAAAAGAGTGGAATAACTTGATAATTCACGCATATTTCAACAATATCATTGCGCTCCATAATTGATGTTCCATCGAATCTAATACCGGCTGCTCCGTTTTTAATGCAGGACTGATTCAGGTACGTTATTCCGACATAGTCCATAACTTCCTCTTTGGCATACATCTGTGTCAGCAATACAGATGCCATTCCTTCAGGCAGTATATCTCCTATCGTTTTTTCATATGCATATCCATAAAATGCCATTTTATTTCCCACCTGATGAACAGCCGCATTAAATCTGCTCTGTACACCAATTACATTCATGACGGATATAAGGTTTATAATAAAGAACAAAAACAAAGGCAATGCAAAAGCAGCTTCAACTGTCATTGATGCATTAAGCTTCCGCGAGGTAAAAGAGGACACCCTTTTTATCGATTCCGTTTGGTGAAGAACATCTAGATATGTCCGGAGAGAATATGCTGTCGATTTGTTTTTATTTTTATTTTTTAACCGTAAAAAGGGCATCCCCTTTTACCTCCTTTCCGCTTAATAAAATCCATACAGCCTTTCCATTTCATAGCTGTATCCAAATCCACTCGTAACCGCCAGTCTCGCACGATATGTATCAAAGCATCCGTCCAAGCGGAAGTCGCTGTTTCCGGGCGTTTTTCTGATATCCATTTCCATGATATCCATAGCCCGAAAAGTCTTATCATGAGAATTCATAAGAAACAACATAATTTCCAGATATTCCTTATAGCTTAACCCTCTGCCGCTGTCTTCCGAATCTTTTAGACTTCCTTTCACATTCTTAATACTGTTAATTCCCGTTTTCCAGTCAGAAGCAGTTTTATAAATCGGCACACGCCCGCCTCCGAACAAATCCTTAACATCCTGCAAACTTTCTACATATGCCCATGCGAATAAAATCGTATACTTCACAGGTTCAACCAGTTCAGGGCAAAGCATTACTGCAGTCAGCGCAAGAGCCATTGCTTCTGCCTCTGCGACTTTCGCGCCATCTGACATTATATAAAGTACATTAGCAGCCTCTCTCCACTTAAGAAGCCTTTTGGCTATCTGCTCAAGATTCTGCCAATCCGTATCCTTGCCTGCAATTATGTATTCAATCTGATATTGCAGCATAGCGTCTTCTTTTTCAGCTCCATAGTAACCGCATTTATCAAATAAATAAGCCAGAAAAAGAATCTCATTTGATGTTCCGGAAACCGATTCTGCCTCTGTACATGTCCCGCTCCCCCGCATCAATGTACGTCCGGAAATATATTGTTCTTGCATAATTTTAGTTGTTGAAATACTGTCTATATCATCCACAACCAAATTCAATACTCCTATGCTGCGCGTCGCATTGGCAGCATCAGCAGGATTATCTAGCGGAACCTCTTCATATGTGCCGTCTTCCATCTCCTGCAAAGGCAAATCTATTTCATCAATTTGTGACTGAGCGCTTTCTCTTTCACTTTCGACATTTCGTGTTTCCATCTGAGAGCTTTCAACCTGTGCAAAATTTCCTGTAATCCGCGCAAGTATGTTTCCCACCGGATAATCTGCCATATAGTCACTAATCTGCCTTTTTAGCACATCACCGTCTTCATCCGATGCAATAGAATATTCAGTAAGTTCTATACTTTCCACGTTCATATCCAGAAAATCTCTTGTCCTCCGAAAGATGCTTTTTCCCCGACTATTAAAATTTTCCTGGATATATTTCCTTAAATGTTCTTCCGTATTGGCAATGGACGGTATGCTTCCACCATAAGATGTATCCACAAACAATAAATCATACTGCTCTAACAATTCCCTATGATATTCTGCCAGAATCGAATTCATCCCAATGTCTGTTGCACACTCGAATTTCATCCTGATGGCACTGATTCGCGCCCCTTCTATTACAGTGAATACAAGGGACAGAATCAATGTTAACGATAATGACAGGAAAATCGTTATGTATCCTTTTTTCATGACATTATTGTACCGCTGTCTGATGTAATCTTTTCAAATACACTTTGCACCAGACTGCGCAGCTGTGCCTTAAAAATAATTACCAGACCGACCAACACCACAATAATCAGAATAATCTCTACTGTTCCCATTCCTTCTTCTTCCTTTAGGAAGTCTTTAAATCCTTTCAGTCTCTTTTTACCCATAACTTTCCTCTCCTTTTCTTTTAAAAAATTTCTTTCTACAGTTTTCCTGNTTAGATTTTCTCTAATTTAGATTTCTAAAAGGAGCAGAATGCCGGAAACATTATNATCACCATGACAATACACAGCATCATCATCATTGGCATAAGAAGTTTGGTTCCGGCTTCTTCACCNAATTTCCTTGCGGTATTCTTTCTTTCCTCAAATGCNCCCGCTGCTTCCTGCCGCAGCATCATCAGCAAATCATTACTGCCCTTACGCAGATTCTGTGACAGCAGCGCACTCAACTTCATATATGGCTGCAGCTGACACCGTTTTCCAAGATGNACATAAGCTTCTGTCTCCGATATACCGCTTTGCAGTTCATTCACCAGCAATAAAATTTCCTCATAGGCATATCTTTTTTTACTATAAGCTCCTGTTCTTTTATAATCCTCCCCCATCTTGAAAAAAGCTCTTCGTATAGTCATTCCGGCGCCCATATATAATGTCAGTTTGCTGATNACTTCCGGNTAATCTAANANTAATTCNTTTTTNCGTTTTTCCANATCCTNCTCCACATCCCTGCTCTTGGAAAAATATATCAGTATGGAAGCGACGCATATAAGCAGAAAGAAANAGCCGCTGTTATCCTGAATCACCTCCTTCCAAATGACATTTTTGTTTTCTATATAATCCGGCAATATCATGGCGTTCCCTGTTCTGCTCGCCTGATTTTGTTCTTCCAGAGAAGCTTCTACACTTTGTATAAACAGTTCCTCCTCCGTCAGAACTGCCGGTTGTATCTGCACNGGGAAAATCTGCTCAAACTCCATTCCGTCATACCGGAAGTATGCCTGCAATGTCACTATTTCCGCTTTTTCTAATTCTTTATTATTAACAGTACCGTCAGTATGGATAAGNGAATAACTGCTGCTTTCCCATTCTATCTTAAATGGGTAGCCTTCTATCNCAGTTANCAGATTNAGGTNTTCCGTTACTTCATCCATACTTTTATTCTTTCCCAGAATTATTTCCGGAAGATGCGCCACAGCATCCTGATACAACAATNCAATTTCTCCATCCGTATATTTTTGNTCATCTACGGTATACAGAATACTTCCCGTTTCCCTTCCTTCCACCTCTGCTAATAGAGCAACCTCTATGTCTCCCTGCCCATATGNTTTTCTATTNATATATTTTCCTTCCTGTAAAAGCCTGTCNGNACGCGAACTAAGCGCCATACACANCGAAAGCAGGNTTCCGGCAAACAGCACCATCAACATAATAGAATACTGCCGTATACAGAATTCCTTTGCCTGCTGCTTCTCCGGTAATGATGGATTCAGAAGCTTCAAATTCTTCTCAAGCCGGCTTCTATAGAGCAATTCTTTATTTCTCATGCCATTGCCCGCGCTTTTTTCTATGATTCTCTCCTTTTGCTTCATGCACCACAGAGCCGCCCTCAAAAAAAATATTTCACCCGGAAAAGATTTCTTTTCTTCCTTCTTTACATACGCAGATACATTTTCTGTTCGTGATATTGCAAACAACAGCAGAAAAATACCTAAAATAACAAGATATACATAAACCATAAAATAACCATGCCTCTCTTTTCTACTAAACCTCTATTTCCACCAGTCTTTTTGAAATCATAAATGCTGCCAGATAAACGACGAGACATACTGTCATAATAAGAATCCCGGTTAAATTATGATACAACACATCAAAAAATCCTTTCGATGTCAGTTCGATATAGATAATAATCAGAAACGGAACCATATTCATGATTTTCTGCTCCATTTTCTTAGCGCTGACCAGAACCTGTATTTCTTTATCTACAGTAATTTTTTGCTCAATTGTATCCGCCGTTGAAGACAAAATCTCTGTCATATTACCGCCACTGCGCTTGGCAATCATAAAAACGTCTGCGAACTGCATAATATCCGGTACATGACTTCTGACTCCGAAATCATACAGCAGCCTTTCCAACGTAACGTTATTGTCCAGACCTTTTACAATATGACTGATTTCACGGCAGATATCACTTTCAGTTCCATATAACATAGCCATATCCCTATATGCTTCCCTGAAAGCATTTTCCACAGAATATCCGGCTCTCTGATTGGCTGAAACCGACAATACCGCATCTTTGAACTGCACATTGAGTTCCTGCTTTCTTGTTTTAGCAAGTTCCTTTTTCTTCTCCTTCAAAAAAATAATGAGTATAGGTGACAAAACAAGGCACGCCCATACAGAGCGGTAAAAGAAATATCCTATGGCAGCTAAAATCAGCGTGGCTTCGGCAGAATATATTATCCATTCCCTTCCGCTTAACATATAGCTGCCATAATCAACATTCATTCGTCCGAATCCCTGCTGTTTTAAGTTTTTCAACATAAGTCAGTTCTCCTTTTTGCCGTAATATCCCCAATACTCTGCCATTATTATCCTCGCCTTCTTCCTCGAACCGATACAATGGCTTTAGCTTAATCTCTCCATCCTCAAAACCCAGAACTTCCACAATTTCCAATACTTTTCTGGATNTATCCCGAAGTCTGCCGAGATGAATAATAATATCAATTCCCGAAGCAATCTGCTGCTTTATGGCATTTAACGGCAGGTCCATACCCATCAGAATCATATTCTCCAATCTGTAAAGCATATCACCGGAGCTATTCGCATGTCCTGTTGACATGGAACCGTCATGTCCGGTATTCAGGCACTGCATCATATCAAAAGCCTCGCCTCCCCTGACTTCACCGACAATTATCCTATCCGGGCGCATCCTAAGAGACGACTTAATCAAATCCCTAATAGTAATCTCCCTACAGCCTTCCACATTTGCATTTCTTGTTTCCAGTCTGACTATATTAGGAATATTCAATATCTGTAGCTCTGCGCTATCCTCTATGGTGATGATTCGTTCTTCTTTAGGAATATAATTGGATAGCGCATTCAAAAAGGTTGTCTTTCCCGAACCGGTTCCACCGCTTATAAAAATATTGTATCTCGCCCTCACCAAATCCTTGAGCCATAGGCATACATCCTCCGGAATCGATCCGAACGAAATCAAATCCTCCATGGCAATCGGCTTGTCCGGAAATCTTCTAATCGTAACAATCGGTCCGTTCAAAGCTATAGGATTTAAAACCACGTTAACTCTTGCACCGTTTTCCAACCGGGCATCAACGATAGGTGACGACTCATTGACAACTCTGTTACAAGCCGCTACAATCTGCTGAATCACATCACTTAGCTTTTCTTTACTTTCAAATTTCATGTCCGAATGTATTAATCTGCCTTTTTTCTCAATAAAAATATTTTCCGGTCCGTTTATCATTATTTCCGTAACATCAGTNTCGTCGATAAGTTCCTGCAGTACATCCAATTTTCTGACTGCATGGAAAAGTTCTTTACGCAGACTTTCTTTCTCAGTCAGATTAAGCGCCTGTTTTTTGCCTTCCCTTATAAGCAGCTCATCAATAAGTTCCTGCATCTCTTCATCAGATATTTCTCTGGAATAATCAATACTTGCCGCCAACGTTTCACGTAACTGTTTTCTTATTTCATCCTGTCTGTTTTTCATATAAATCCTCTTTTATAATTGCCTTAACATATCCCGCAAGTTCGCCGTGCGTCATCAGATTCATATCCGATGGTATTTTTTCAAAAAATGGAAATCGGCACTTCACAGTTTTATCCGCAATATCGTTTAACTCATTCAACTGCAGAATCTTCTCATACTGATTCATCTTAGCCATAGCAAAACTGTCATCCTTCGTAATCGTATAAATTTTANAGCAATGCGACAGCAGCTCAAACAGGCCATTCATTCCATCTGTCAAATCCAGAATCAGATATTCATAATCACTTATTTTCCCAATNGTTTCTATGAGTTCTATCCATTTTTCTCCTGTAATTCCCTGCATATCAAGGTTGGCTTCTCCCGGCGGAATAAAATCCAATCCGTTAATATTCTGTACGATTGAAGGCAGTCTGGTAGAAATCTTCTCCTTGGCACAGTTAAAGTAATAGACCATGTCCATCATATCCGCAGGAAATTCCCTATGAAGCATATTGCTGAATCCTGAAAAGCATTCAAAATTCAGATATAATACTTTATGTTCTCTGGCTAATAACTGCCCCATAGTCAGCGCAAATGTAGTTTGCAGGCATCTTCGTACCGGAGAATATATTCCCACTATCTTTATTTTTAATCCCTGTGCCTGTTTCTCCACGCCCCATTCCTTAAGCTCTGTAATCTGTTCCAGCAATTCACATATTATCTGTTCAGGATTCTGATATTTATTTATATACTTATAGCTAGTTCCCATCTCAGTCCCTGCCAACAATTCGTCTACATGCCCGCTCTCCTCTGTATTTTCCTGCAGGACAAAGATATTTGGCGCAGTGGGTTTTATTTTTAGCTGACGTATGGCGCTCTCTCCAATCATCAAAACAGAAATTTCCTGTCTCTCTAAGAAGGGCTGTAATTCATCCGTTTTGGTAAAAAGATGCAGAACATATGGCATCGATATCCTATCTACGATATACTCAGCCATTCGAAATGCATAAGTTTCTTCCAAATCGCAGACTGCAAAAATCTTTTGTTTCAAAATATTCCTCCTAATCCAAGCATTACACTTAAAAATACCGGTAACGCAAAATGTATTTTATTACTTTTGTACTTATGGGAATCCGTATTCAGATTCTCTCCATATAATTTCCATTGCCCTGTATACAGCACATCCATCATATATGAAAAAAGATATTGCATTCTTTCTTTAAAGTTATCTTCCGATATCATTTTTTCAATGGATAAAAACGCTCCGAAAATGAAAGAAAACATCATGATATGAAGCTGTACGTCAACCGAGAAGTAACTGCTTGTCATAAGCAGCAGTTTCACGTCTCCGGCTCCTATGCCTCCAATACGAAATAAAGGATACAAAATACAGAAAGAAATAAGTATAACAACACCGGCGCTTAATATACCCTGCCAGGCATTTTCCCCGAAATGGGAAAGAAGACCGATGGCAGTACCAAACATAATTATGCCGTTAGGTATCCTGTCATGCTTATAATCCATAATGACAGCTGCTATTAGCAATAGAATTAACAGAATGTGATAGCAAGTCAGTCCATTAAGACCACCCCCTTTGCAAAAAATCTACTCAACGGAATCATTGGAAGATATTCCCTGATAACTGCAGAAGCAGTTTTAACTGATGTGATATGGCGCTCATTAGCATAGGCTGCCATATACGCAATGTAAGAATTCCTGAGTTGTAAATCGAATTATATATGCATCTTTTAATCTTGTCCAGAGGTTTTTAATAAAAAAATCTTTTTTGTGAAAACCTCACAATATTTTGAAAAAATTAATGCCATAAAGTACTACAAGCCCCGGAAATCCAAGGATTCCGGATGTCAAAACAGTCATGGGATTAATGCCTACGGCAGCCGAAATATTACTTGCAATCAGGAAATTATTTAGAAAATAAATTCCTATTGTTCCCAGTACTGCGCGCAGAACAAAATTAATGATCCATTCAATTTTTCTTCCGAATGCGCCTATTACAAGTACCAGAGTACATACAACTAAAATAGCGGCCATGCTGCTTATTTTTTCCATAATTATTCATCCTTCCTTTATCTTTATGTCATACTGCTTGGCATTTTTATTTGTTTTCTCTAATCTATATGCACTATGCTGCATTAATATAACCGGAATATTTTTTCCATATTTTGACTATACTTTTTTAGAAAGATTTTATTGTACTCAAATTAGCGGCAATGAAAGGAGCATTGGTTCTTATATGAAGATTTTATTTCATCAAAAATCCAATCAGACCAATACAGAGGACATAGTAGAACTTTGTAAGCCTTCTATACGGGAAGAGCTGCTTCAGACCAGACGTGCTTTGGAAATCGCTTACTCCGGTTTCGATAATGTAACCGATCCGGATTTGATAGACTGTTATATTTATGAAGTGAACTCTATTATGAAAAGGTACAAGTATCTGTTGGAGCAGGCTGAAAAGAGCGGTTTGCTGATTGAAGAAATCGAAGGGAAGGTCTCTGAAAGACAGCCTAACATAAATTAAGCGCAAGCCAAACGGCCTACGCTTAAACTCTTAATTATTCTATACACAAAATCCCCGGTTTGCAGTAGGGTCTGCAATATTCTCTGACAGTGTATTCCTGCCATATGTCAGTCCTGCATAAACCGTCTGAGTATTGCCCATGACCGGTCCGGATACATCCTGCGATTCAATCTGTTTATATGCATTGCGAAGAGGTCTGATGACTGCTTCAACATGCTCCAGATTCTCTTTATCATAGTGCATGCCTGCATGTACCAGCTCCTTGTTTATAAACAAATAAAGCTGTAACAGATTCTGCGCAATCTCATATTCAAAATGAAGCGACGCCGTGAGTTCATTCATGCAGCCTCTTATCTTGCGGATAGCGGCTTTGTATTCAGCCTTATCTTCCGCATCAAGCGCTGTTTTCGCTTCATCCAGATAAGTCAAAATCATCTCGTATAAAATCGTAATCAGCTGCGTTTTATTAGCCTGCGTAATTCTTAACGTATACTCCTGTTTTAATTCCTTCGTCATATATTAATTGCTGCGCTCCTTTCTGATTAATCATGCTATTACCTGACCAACAGCTTTTCGGCTTACTGTAAAAGCTGTAACAACTGTGAAGGTCTTTCATTCGCCTGTGCAAGCATTGAAACCGCTGCCTGTGAAACAACCTGCTGTGAAGTATAAGTTGTCATTTCTTCCGACATATCCACATCCATAATACGGGAATATGCAGCTGTCATATTTTCATTCGTAATATCCAGACTGCTGACCGTATGTTCCAGTCTGTTCTGATATGCTCCGAGGCGGCTTCTTACGGCTGATACATATGCAATAGCTGACTTAACAGCTACAATTGCGTCGCTGCTGCTATCCTGAGTCATCAGGTTCGCACCGGTAAGTCCCAGTCTTTGCAATGAAATAGTAGGGATACGGATTGCCAAAGTCTGACCTTCATTAGCTCCAATCTGCGTATCCATGGCTCCGATACCGGTGATGTCCAGTTCCAGATCCTTACTTTCAACATGATACTCAACTTCAAGATTCAAACTTACGTTTATGGAACTCTGTGTACCAGGATTAGGATTGTTACCTCCAATATTAGTACCATCCAATAAATCTACTGCATCATTTGTCAATTGAACAGTTATTTCTTCGTCTCCCTTGCTGATGCTAACATCATTTCCAAGTCTGTTAATTGTTGCGCCATCAAGGAATTTCGCAGTCGCATCATTCCCCGGCGTCGCCTTAAGAGTACCGCCATCATATTCCAATGTTATAGAAAAATCTCCCTTGAATATGGGGTCGTCGTCACTCATTATCCTAACATTTGCAACAGTATCAGTGCTGTTATTTTCGGTTAAAATCATCAGCTGTGGATTGTCCTCAAAAATATCCAGCGTAATCTCAAATCCATTACCGTCCGTAATCGTGACACAGTTTTCCCCTACGGAAGTAATATCTGAACCCTTGGGGAAATTTGCTCCCGGAACAAAAGTAGCTTTTGTTTTGTCCAAATCAATTTTACCGTCATCATTATAGACAACAGTCAACGCATCGATTTCATACTTCTTAACCAATACATCATCACTGTAATAACCGACTTTTATACTTAAATCATTAGTATAGCCCTTCAAATCAAAGGTCCCGTCCAAAAGCGTCTGTCCATTGAATTCCGTATCCTTGGCAATTCTTGTAACTTCTTTTTTCAGCTGAACCAATTCTGCATCCAATGTCGCCCTGTCAGCCGTGGTCAGGGTTCCTGTAGCACCTTTGATTGCCAGTTCATTCATTCTTTGCAGCATCTCATGTACTTCTGTCAATGCTCCATCCGATGTTTCAATGATGGAAATACCTGTATTGGCATTACGTGTCGCTACGGAAACACCTTCTATCTGCGCATCCATTCTACGGCCAATCGCGTATCCTGACGGATTATCCTTAGCACGGTTTACCTTCAGACCCGATGAAAGTTTCAGCAAAGATGAAGATACTCTGTTATCTGCTACATTTAATGCATTGTTGGCACGCATTGCAGTTGCGTTATAGTTGATTCTCATATTGTATTCCTCCTTACAAGATCTGTAATTATTAATCTGAAATAAATGAAATAAATGCTTTTGCTATCCGGTATAATGAAGCCGTCTGCACTGAAGAAGTATTGTCTGTTTCCTGCCCGTTCTGTGCTTCTTTAGCCGAAAATCCATTCAAATCCAATTCTTTACTATGGATTACGCCGATACTTCCAAACTCCGTATTATTTTGCAGTATATCCGCAAAATTCTCCTTCAGTTCCGAGCGTAGGTCTTCTTCTTTTCCCTGCAAACTTTCACATCCTTCTGATGTGGAGCATGCTATATAACCCGATATTTTATTATTTCTGATACTGAATTCCGCCGCAACCTTTCCATAGCTTTCCGTAGAAAGAGTTGCTTTTACTTTACCGGAATCTTCTTTATCATGAAGAACCTTCAAATGAATAGAAGTCGTTTCGCCATTGATTTCAACAGGTATATGATAATTTTCTTCCTGTGCCAGATTTACCGCTAACGTCAGCTGCTTACGACAGCTCTGGATAGCCTTAAGATCAATATAACTTATACCTGCATCATATTGGGCTTCATCCAAAACCTCTTCAAAAACTTGCTGCATTTCTTTGTAGGCTTCTGATGCGGCATCTTTATTCGCCATGCTTTCATGTAGATTGGAAACCGCTGCCTTTACTTTATCTTTATCGGCATGCTTTGTCAAATCATCCAGCTTTTTGTAAAGAAAACCGCGTCTGTTCATCAACATATCAGCAGCCAGCAGATTATTTGCAGTTACCGGCTGTTTGTCAGATAAAAGCTCATTTACAACAGCATCCTCTACTTCATTCAGCTTCCTATAATCCTGCAGTTGTTCTCCCAGATATTCTTCCTGTATGGAAGCGTCTTCCTTGGCCATTTGATCCGCCATTTCTCCGGCGAGCTGGCGGTAATATCTTCCGAATCCGCTTTCAATCTGCTCGGTAATCGACATATTTTTCGCTATACTGTCAATACCGCCGAACATATCATCCACTGTAAAATCCATGCCGTGCTTTTTGCTGCTGCGCACCGCACTCAGCAGATTTTTAAAGGAAAGCTCCGCTCCGTTAGCTATAACTGTTCCGACTGCCGCATCATCTGTCTTTTCAAGCTGTCTGAACATCCTGTAGATACCGATATAAGCATCTCGCTCCTGCGCATCTATTTCTTTGTTTTTCTCCAGTTTATACAGGAATCTACTGTATTTCTCTGTCTCCTGCTCCCTATCGTACTGCATGGAATCCAGATAATCGTTCAACTCAGGAATCGTCATTTCCAGAGGATTTTTACCATCGCGTATAGTCTGCAATGCTGCTGCCGGAGTCATCTTACTAATCACACGGCGAAGCTCCATATCAGATGCTTTTACTGCCTGTATATTCTCATGTGACAACTCCATATGATTATAGCCTAAAATCCTGATTGCACGACGATTCTCTTCACTGGTCTCAAGATTCATGTCTGTCAGAATATCGTCTACATTCCTGAATGCTTTACGAATGGAATCTCCCATATCGGCTCTTGGTGCCGTCATCAGCGTTTCATATTTCTCTCTCGCCTCATCATATGCATTTTTTAATGCACTGCCTTCTATCTGAACATTGTCGAGAGTAAAATCTTCATCCGTTACTTTAAATCTTCCGGAAACGTCAACCGGCAGATACTGTATCTCCGCCATCGTCCGGCGTGTCTGTGTATAAATCGCCGCTTTCTGCGCTGCTTTGTCAATATCTTCTTCTCCGAATAGAAGCTGATTTCTATCCGCTTCTATCTGCTTTAGGGCTTCTACCAATTGCTCAAGTTCGGTAGTATCAATTGAGTATCCGCTTTCTATTAACTTTCTGTTGGCCTCAATCGTCATTATCAGCCGAACTTCCTCTAGCTGCCTTCTGGCTGTAATATTTTCCGGATATTCTGTTTCGGGAGTATTTACTGCTATAGTCTCAACTGCATTTTTTTCTACAGAAGTTTTTTCGTTTTCTATCTGATTCTGCGCTTCCTCTAAATTATTCAGATTAAGCTCTTTGCCTTCTGCTACGGTCTTATCAACTGCCTCATCCGTAATCTGTGCAAATTTCTCCACATATTCCGCTGCTTTTTCCATATTACTTCTATCGTCGGCAAGATTAGCTTTGCCTGCACTCTTTCCGTCAGCTATAGCCGACGCAATAGAAGAAAGAAGTTGCTTTTCATCCTGTGGAAGAGACAATGTATTCAAAGTGTGTAAGTTCTCTACCGCTTCTGTTGTCAGTGGAACTCCTTTTTCAATCAGCCACTTTGCTTCTTCCAGAGTTTCCTCATTCACATCAAGACCTGCCTCTTTAAGAACCTTTTCCATCTGAGGCTGTAACTGCTGCCAATTATATTCCTCTGCTTTTTTAGAATAATATCCGCGGACACCGTCTGAATAGTAGCCTTTTCCCTGTCTATCGCTATTATCCGTAGAACTGTAATCTGCCAGATACAGATTGTCTATCGTCGGTGCCATCTGGTTCTCCACCATATATTTAACAGCGCCTTCCGTTAAGTCATCCAGTTCCGCCGCCTTGTCATAAGCCTTTTTTGCTTCACGGACATTTTCTTCCGTCACAGGTATGTCATGCTTTTTAAACTGTTCGCTAAGTTCTTTGGCAAAAGCTTTGCTGCCTGTAATTTTCTCTAATGTTTGTTCATCAATTTCGTCTGTATAACCATCTATCTGCGTACCGCCTTTAAGCAGCTCCGCTTTTATGGTATCGACAATGGTAACGGCCTCTTCTATCTTCATATCTCCGGGCTGCCAGCCTTCTTTTCTCATTCTGTCGAAGTCTTCCGCAGACATAGAATTAGACATAACTGTCATATAGTCGCTTTGCACGGCAACATCAATTTGCCCTGCATCTAACATAACTTCTTCTGCGGTCTTTCCATGACCTTTGTAAGCCGTGTTATCCATAACTGTGCCAGAAATGTCTAATGCATATCCACCCGTTCGTTCTGCCTTATCTGTCCGGGTGTCCCGATATGTAGTTGTCATCACCCTGTCTACACTTTGATTTGCGTTATTATTGTCAAATGTAATTTTCATATACACGCTCCATGTAGTAGGTATTATAAAAAGTGAATGTATTATATTACATTCACTTTCTATTTCGGCATACTCTTTAATTTTCTTAACCCCTAAATATAGCGGTTCAATCTGAAACTATCCACCATAGCAGACTTTAGAATATAAAAATCGCAGCCGTAAGCGGCGGTAAGTCAAATGTAATACTGTAATCTTTGAAATCGCAGGTTTCTTTTTTCGCGGCAATTTCAGCCGGTATCACATGTCCATTACCTCCGAAACGCTTATCATCACTGTTCAAAAGCAGCTTATATTTCTTTTTCTTAGGAACGCCGACTTTGTAGCCTTCCCGCATCACCGGAGTCATGTTGAGGACAAACAAAATATTATTCTTCCCTGTTGCATCTTTTCTGTAAAAGCTGTATGTACTGCGTTCAGCATCGTCTGCGTTAATCCATTCAAATCCGCCCCAATCATTATCGATGGAATACATTGCCGGATACTTCCTGTAAATCTTCAGTAATTCTTTTACATACTCATGCATACCCAGATTCAGTTCTTCACCCAGCAGGAACCAATCCAGTTCCCTTGTTTCGCTCCACTCTCTTTCCTGTCCAAAATCCTGACCCATAAAGAGCAGTTTCTTTCCTGCGTGTCCGAAGTAATAACTGTATCCGACTCTCAGATTAGCATATTTATCTATCGGATAACCAGGCATTTTATTAAGCATTGAGCATTTCAAATGCACAACCTCATCGTGAGATAACGGAAGAATATAATTCTCGCTGCTGTTATAACTCATGGCAAATGTCATGGCATAATGATTATTCTTACGGAAAAGAGGATCCAATTTCATATATTCGCAGAAATCATGCATCCAGCCCATATTCCATTTAAAGCTGAATCCCAGACCTTCGCCTTCAATTTTGCCCGTAACAAGAGGCCATGCTGTAGATTCTTCCGCAATCGTCATGAATCCGGGGATAGAGCCGAGAACAACCGAATTCATATGACGGAAGAACTCTATTGCTTCAAGATTCTTATTGCCGCCGTATTGATTAGGCAGCCACTGTCCGTCGCGCTTGCCATAGTCCAGATACAGCATAGATGCTACCGCATCCACCCTGATACCATCTACATGATATTCCCTTGCCCAGAACAGAACATTGGCAATCAGGAAATTTTTTACTTCCGTTTTACCATAATTAAAAATTTTAGTACCCCAGTCGGGATGTTCACCGCGTCTCGGGTCGGGATGCTCAAAAATACACTCCCCGTCAAATCTTTCCAGACCATGCGCATCGGTTGCAAAATGTGCGGGAACCCAATCCAGAATTACTCCTATCTTGTTCTTATGCAATTCATTAATCAGATACATGAAATCTTCAGGATTTCCATATCGTGAAGTCGGAGCGTAATATCCTGTCACCTGATAACCCCATGAACCGTCAAACGGGAACTCTGCGATTCCCATAAGTTCTATATGAGTATATTGCATTTCCTTTAAATATTCTACAATCCTGTCTGCAAATTCACGGTAGTTATAGAATCCCTCTTCAGTTCCGTCAGGGTGTTTCATCCAGGAACCGATATGGCACTCGTAAATGGCAAGCGGCTCCTTATTATAATCCTTGCCGTTTCTCGCGCTCATCCATGCGCTGTCAGTCCATTTAAATTTATATATATCAAAAGTCTTGGACGCATTTCCCGGACGCATCTCTGCATAATTGGCAAAAGGATCCGCCTTATACCGCTTCTCTCCGCCGGGTGTATGAATAAGATATTTATACATCTCATTCTCACCAACATTAGGAATAAATAACTGCCATATTCCGCCGGATCCCAGCTTCGTCATTGGATGGCTTTCTTCATTCCAGTCATTAAATGTGCCTATAACATTCACGCTTGCTGCATTAGGCGCCCATACTGCAAAAGACATTCCTTTTACCCCATCTTCCACAGATGGATGCGCGCCAAGTTTTTTATAAATATCATAGTGCGTTCCCTGAGCGAATAAATACTGGTCATCCTCTGAAATAAACACCTTACTACCTGCTTCTTTTTTTGTAACTACCTTACCTGCCATTATAAAGCCCCCCTACATCTTTATTAATTGTGCATAAAGTCATTTTCCCGCAATACAATCATGTCTTCTTCATCATACCTTTTTGCAAGGAGAATGTCCAGAAAATGTTTCGGTGTCTTTCTGTTTGCGTAATAAATCGCTTCGTCTATCAATTCCTTCACTTCCGACACAGTCACTGCATGGTCACTAGTCTGCATCTCCGATATCCTTGTGTGCAGCGCTAAAATTCCGAATTCATCAATGGAATATTCCATCTCCTTCGCATACTGCTTTGCACAGGCAACTAACGCTTCATTGTCCAAAGGCTCAATATCAACCCTTAAGTTAAAGTTCTCTTTTAATATCTCATTTTTTGCCAGCAGCTTGTTCATATCACGCTTTGTATCTTCCATGAACAGCAGCAAGCCCACATTATACTTCTCAAGCTCTTTATTGAGCTTAACAATTGTTTCGGCATTTAAGCCGGATGCCTTCTCAATAATCAGCGCTCCATTGACAAGTCTTCCTATTGTTTCGTGTAAGTCTTTTTTATTCAGGACTGCTCCGGATATTTTAGCTGCCTTGCCGGAAAAGTTACTGTCGCTGTTCTGCATTTCGCGAATCAGGTTCTTTGCCATATCCAATGCGCTGCCTTCTTCGCCTGTAACAATAACATTACCGGTATATGCCGCCATGCTCATATTATCCAATGTATGGATTAATTGATCCTTTGTCTTCTTATTATTAACGCAAGGTCCAAATAAATCTTTTTCTTCATCGGTTAATTCTCTGACTGTACGATTATGCTCCTGCGGCGGCTGCGGATGTGCCTTCGGTGTATCGACAACTGTATCTTTTGGCTTCTCGGTTTCTTTAACAGGCTCGACGGTCTCAGGCTCTTTGACCTCTTCATGCACTTCGGCGGCTTCGCTATCCTTAGGTTCTTCAACCGTTTCAGCGTCTTCAATTTCCTCTAATTCTTCAACTTCATCATCTTCTGTCAGAACATCCTCAGACATTTCCTGTGACACTGCATAATCTTCAGTGCTTTCTTCCGTCTGTATATCCTCATTCAGTTCTAATTCCGCTTCACTCGGGATAATCACTTTCTTAACGGCAGGAGCAATATCATCTTCTACCGATTCCGTCATCTCGAAAACTTTCTCAAGCTGCTCTAACAGACCGCTTTTGGTCGCCTCGTCAAATTCTGCAAACAGACCTCCTGTGTCGGACAATATCTTCTGGCGAACCGCCTCCATACGCTTCTGTTCATTACTCTTTTTCATCTTTTCCCATTCAGCCATAACATCTTCTATGCTAAGCTGTCCGGTAATCTGTTTTTCAACTTTCTTTTCATCAGGAACTACCAGACTAATCTGTCCGTCATATTCCTGCGCCAAGACCCCGTCATATCTGCTTGGCTGCACATAGAAATTTCTCACCGCCTCCTGACGCATCACATCCGTTTGTATTTCCGTGTCATTGTGTTCGTTAATTTCCGGCTCATTAGTTTCCTGCACATTAATTTCCGGCTCGTCGATCCTATACTGCTCAAGCTCAGGACCGGATATCTCTCCTGTTTCCTGTAACAGCGGAGCGATTATCTGCTCTACAATAGACGGTTCTTCTAAATCGGAAGGTCCTTCTTCTAAATCAGGATATTCTTCTTCCGATACGGAAAGCTCTTCTTCTGAATCGGGTGCTTCTTCCAAAGCAGATGCCTCATCCTCCTCCAGAACCTCTTTCATACTTTCCGCTAAAGCCTTTTGTAAATTTAATGTATTATATTGACCTACGTCTACGGTCTTCACTTCCGGAAGTTCTGTAGTAGGCATGGTCATAATGTCATCATTTACTTCTTCGTTTTCTTCCTCTTCTTCTCCTTCGCTTTCGTTCTCTTCTATTTCTTCACTAATTTCTTCATCTTCAGCGTTTTCTTCATCAGTCTGGCTTTCCTCTTCCAGGCTGTCTTCTACGCTGCGTCCATTAACCCATAAGTTGTACTTCGCCTGCTGTTCAGCGCTCAACGGAGCATGCAGCGCCTTCAATTCAAGCGCTTTACATACATATTTCCCTTCCCCGAACCAAAGATACATTTCATCGCATTCTTCAATGCACTTCGTTGCAAGTCCGATCCTGTGATACAGATATGCCAGCTCATATGCCCATTTCTCACGATAATCACGTTTCTTAAATTCTTCCAGAACAGCTATCCGTTCTTCCAGACGAACCTCCTGCGCCTCATATAAACGATACTGTAGAATATACTTACCGGTATCTCTGGGCGCTATCTGCACAAATTCCTTAAAGTATTCAACCGCCCTCGCATAATCTTCCATTTTAATTGCCAGCTCGCACAACGAATATACAATCAGCCTTCCCGTTGGATGTTTTTCGTATGCCAATAACAGAATATCATTACTTTCCTGATATCTCCGATTTATTTTATATACATCACTAATGGTACATAGCATCATGACGCTTCTAACCCTGCGCCAGTCAATGGTATCTGCAATTTTTACCGCTTCTCCATATTCTCCCTCTGCTATCAGTGATTTAATTTCATCAGCGCGAACCTTGTATTCATATTTATCCAAAATGTTCACCTCATAACACTGTACTTTGCGTAAATAGTATCTCTTTTTACTGCCTTAGTTTATCATAGACAAATATCGGTGTAAATAAACATAAAGAAAAAATATCACCTCTATCCTAATAGTATATACCAGATATGGTGATATCGCAATATTAATTTCCTTTATATTGTATCTTTTTAATTAAGCTTTCCCTATTCTTTCTTTTGCAAAATATAATTGGAAAATTCTGCAAATTGTTCCAAAGTTAACGCTTCGCCGCGAATTTGTGCCGGTAATCCCATTTGTTCCAAAACCGCCGCTGCTCTTTCTTTACATATCCCAAGATTGCCCGCATTAGAAAGACCATTTATCAGAGTTTTTCTTCGTTGATTAAAAGATGCTCTGATAACAGCAAATAGATATTCCTCATCTAACGCTTCCACCGGCGGCTGCTCATATCTTGTCAGTCTTATGACCGTACTATCCACATTAGGTCTTGGCATAAAGCAGGAAGCGGGAACTTTGGCAATAATCTCAGGTTTAGTGTAATACTGTACTGCTAACGACAGCGCACCGTAATCTTTTGTTCCCGGTCCTGCCTGCATTCTGTCTGCCACTTCCTTTTGCACCATAATCGTAATGCTTTGCAGTTTAACATGATTTTCCAACAATGACATAATAATTGGCGTTGTTATATAATAGGGAAGGTTCGCAACTATCTTAATTGGTTTTCCTCCATTTTGCTCTTCAACGATATGGTTTATGTCTACTTTTAAAATATCCTGATTGATGATTTTTACATTATTATATGGAGAAAGTGTATCCTGTAATATTGGTATCAGGTTTGCATCAATCTCCACAGCAACGACACTTTTGGCTCTTTCCGCCAGATATTGCGTCATTGTGCCTATACCTGGCCCAATCTCCAACACACAGTCTGTCTCAGTTATCTGTGCAGCATCCACAATTTTCTCCAAAATATTTCCGTCAATCAAAAAATTCTGCCCGAATTTCTTGCGGAAACTGAAGTTATATTTCTGCAAAATCTCTATTGTGTTTCCGACATTCCCCAGATTTTTCATATCGATAATCCTTCCGTTTTCTCTACTATTTGTCCATCATCTGACACGAAACAGCCTCTCCGCATTTTCATGTGTGACCGTAACCACTTCTTCATAGCTTATTCCCTTTAGTAATGCAATCTCTTCAGCAATATAAGGAATGTTCAAAGATGAATTGCGTTTCCCGCGATTCGGCTCCGGCGCAAGATATGGGCTGTCTGTTTCCAATAAAATCTTCTCAATCGGAATATATTCCACCGCTTCCTTTATTTTCTTTGCATTCTTAAAAGTAATCACTCCGCCGATTCCAAAGTAAAAATCCATATCCAGGTATTCCCTTGCAATTTCCTTCGTATATGAGAAGCAATGAATTACGCCGCCCAAATCTTCGGCATGAAGATTTTTCATTATATCTAAAGTATCTCTGGCAGAGTCTCTGGAATGAATGATAACCGGAAGTTTCACATCCCTTGCCAGTCCCAACTGTCTCTCGAACCATTCCTTCTGTACAGAATGTTCCGGTTCTTCATAGTGATAATCCAGACCGATTTCCCCGACGGCAACCGTCTTTTTATGGCCACAGCTTTCTTTCAGCCATTTAAAGCTTTCTTCATCAAGTTTTCCGGTCTCGCTCGGGTGTATGCCTATCGCCCCATAAATAAATGGGTATTTATCCATCAGCTCGATTGTCTTTTTACAGCTGTCTATACCTGCTCCTACATTAATTACCGCATCTATTCCATTTGCCTGTAAGGACTGCAAAAGCATGTCCCTGTCTTCCTCAAACACCTTGTCATCATAATGAGCGTGGCTCTCAAATATCATCTTTTTTCCTCCGAAACACAGCTTCAAAGCATATTCCTAAAAATTTCTTTAAAATTTATAAAAAAAAATGTGAAAAAATACTTGCAAACTAAAAAACATTATACTATAATAACACTTACGTTGTAAATATGCGCTTTTAGCTCAGTTGGTAGAGCACCTGACTCTTAATCAGGGTGTCCAGGGTTCGAGCCCCTGAAGGCGCAGTGGGGAGTACCATTTTTGAGGACGTAAGTGCCTTGGGGATGGTGCTTTTTTTATACTATAAACTCCTAATACCAGATGCAATGGAGCCGCCTTCAATGGGCGCAAAAAAATCAGGCATCTTAAGCCTGACTTTTACTTTTAAATCTTTATATCTGTATATTGCCAAATATGCTGCTGCCAAGCAGCCCCAGCGTATTCCCATAAGCTGACAGAACGGAGTTGCTGCTTCCATAAGACGACAACCCCATCATACTTCCGGATAGGCTCTGCGAGTACAAGCTCCGCATCAGCATTTGGTTAATTATCCTGCTGTTCATATAACATTGGTCACAGCAGTAATCCTCGCTGCTATTAGCATATGAAGAATCCGAACCATCTCCTGTTTTTGTTATTGCCTTCCAGGTTTCCACAGCCTTTTGCATATTATCTTCAAAGTTATTTATATTCGATGTCTTCTGACTACCGCTTCCGGCTGTCTGTAATTGCCCTATGTTTCGCATTCCAAGTCCATTAACGTACATAACTTCCTCCCACAATACGGTTATACTTATTCTCTTATATACATAGTGTAGGAAAAAAAGCGAAGATTATCAATATGATTAGCATGAATGAACAGTTTAATGTAATGAAAAATTTTTGACTCGCAATTGCTTGCAAAAATCCGTCTCCTGCCATACAATGAACATAATTGAGATATCTGGTTAAGAAAGGAAAGCGGATTATTATGAAAATCACATGGTATGGAACGGCATCATTGCTAATTGAAAAAGGAAACGACAAGATTCTTATTGATCCCTTTCTGCCACTGCGAGGTTCAGAAAATCATCCTTCTTTATTGGATTATAAAAAAGAAAGGGCTATTCTGGTTACGCACGGACATATTGATCATCTTGGCAGTATTCCGAAAATTCTTCAGGACTCAGATGCTACGGTATATTGCAGTGAACTTCCGGCCGCTACCTTGGAGAAAAAGAATGTGGACAGCGATCAGATTGTTATCATCCGTCCGGGTGATGTACTGCATTTCGGGCAAATAAGGGTTACGGTTCTGTCAGGAAAACATATCAATTTTGATTCAAAACTAATCAGGCATACCCTTTTGAATACCCGTATACTGAGGTACTTTCCTAATTTTCTATATTTACTTTTTAAGAATCATACACATCCTGAGGGAAATGAAACGCTTGCATTTCAGATTGATACAGCCGACAAACGTATTCTTGTCTTCGGCAGTCTGGGGTTGGATGAAAGCGTAGAATATCCCAAATATGTGGACATGCTGATACTTCCTTATCAGGGCGCAACGGATTTAGTTACTCCCACACTTTCCATTATTGAGAAAATTGAACCACGGACGGTTCTTTTAGACCATTTTGACGATGCTTTTCCGCCCATTTCCAATCATATAGATACCAGGCCTTTGAAAAAGGCTTTGGAAGAACGTTTTCCCGATTTACCCGTCGTAAAGCCTTCTGCCGGAAAAGCAGTGACTTTACTATGACTTAAAAAGTAATCCCAAGCAGTTCAACAACTATACCGGCAGTCACGCCAACTGTATAGAGCAGGAAAATAATTCCGGCATTTTCCTTGGGTCGGTCATTTACACGCAGCAATACAAGAATACCAACACCTGCTCCCACCAGCAATCCCGACACCATGGCGCCCGCACCCAGAATACCTTTCAAATAAAGCTGGGTAATGATTACGGAAGCGGCGCAGTTTGGAATAAGACCTACTATCCCTGCCAGTACTTCTCCCACAATCAATCGGTTCTGAACCAAATTTGCCAGAAAATCTTCACCGATTATGGCAATCAGTATATTCAGTATGAATGAAACAATCAACAGATAAATAAAGATTTCCAGCGTGTGATGCAGGGCAGATTTCATAATACCCTCATCACAATGGCAATTATGCTGCTCGCACAAATGCTCTATTTCCGGTTCTCTTTCTTTTTTAATAAAAAAACGATTAACCACTGCATCAATCAGAAATCCGGCAATCATACCAATTACTATCTTCGTCCCCAACAACTTCAATATCATGCTGAGCCCGGCATTTTCGGAAATCAGAATCGGGAGCATTTCATCCGAAGTAGACAGGTAAATAGACAACAAAGTACCGAGCGTGATAATTCTTCCTGCATATAAATTAGACGCTGCCGCAGAAAATCCGCACTGGGGAAAAGCGCCCAAAATACTACCAATAACAGGGCCACACTTACCCGATTTACGGATTGTACTCTGCATCCTTTCTCCTGCCTTATGCTCCAGATATTCCATCGCAAGATAAGACAAAAATAAAAACGGTAATAATCTTACGCTGTCCAGTAAAGTGTCCAAAATAATGTCTAACATATAATACTNTCTTTTCTACAANCTCTTTTCCNNCNTTTAATGTCTCAGATTGTATAAATATTAACCANATTTATCAAAAAGGTCAATAAAAAANTAAAAATATTATACATTTGTTACAAATTAATATTGATAATCATTTAAAAAAGTTATAATATATAGTATAATAGANTAATATATNTGATTTAATGGCTTCAAAAATATAGAGATTAATTACTTATGGAGGATTTATAATGGAAGGACTAAAGAATATGATGGAAGATAATGTGGAGCATGCGCTTAATCAGCTTTTGCCCACTATGCCGAATGTCTGCTCCTGTGACGATTGCAAACTGGATATGGCAACTTATGCATTAAACCGCTTACAGCCAAAGTATGCGCGTACTGCTAAGGGTATTGTTATGCATCGTTTTGATACTGCCTCCACTCAGGTAGAAGCCGAGATATTAACCGCAGTTGTTTCTGCTATTACCATAATAGGAAGTCACCCTCATCATCCGCCTCTGAATACCGCCAATACAGAACAGGCTTCCTCAGNTAACGACTCCGCTCCAAGCGANCAGGCACCCGCTGANNNCAATACNNCTGAATAAATANCGCTATATAAAANNGGTCNGGTATACGTGCAAACACGTACACTTGACCATTTTTACCGCATTGTATTTAGTAAAAGCCNGTACTACTTTCTATTCTTATTGATTTCTTCAGCGATATACTCTTCAACATTTTCCCTCGGAATAGATAATGCGAGTGACATTTCGCTGTAAAGCAGCTCCTCCGCTTTCTTCAAATAATGTTCATCGGATGAAAGCACCTTTTTCCCCTGTTGCACTCTGTCCTGTTTACGAAGATACAGAGTTTTAATGATCTGCACGAGACTATGGCAGTCATAAGTGCGGATTGCTTCTTTGTACATCTGCTCTCTGGTCTTCTCTTCCTTTATCCACACTGTCTCGATATCGGGAATCTTCCCGATCAGCTTCTTTGCATCTTTTTCATTCATGATTTTTCTCATGATGACCTTATCATTATCTACCGGCGTATAAATGGTACTTCCCTTTTCAAAAACAGGCTCCAGAATATAGTATTTTTTCTTCTTATCCAGCTTATCAATCGGATTTCCCGTAATTGCCGTAACACGACAAACCCCATGTCCCCCACACATAATTAATTCACCAATTTCAAACATGCCTTCTCCTCCTGACACTGAAAAACAAGTAAAACCCTTAATAAATCAACTGCTATACAATAATTTTAGCATTAAATTTTTAAAAATGTAAGCGTTTTTTATTTCAGATTTTATTTCAGTTCATTCGCAGTTACATAAAAGTTGTAATATATTCCTTTCTGTTCAATCAGCTGCTCATGGTTTCCTTCCTCAACAATTCCGTCCTCTGTCAATACCAGAATCCTGTCAGAATTGCGGATACTGGACAGTCTGTGCGCTATAGTAATCGTCGTTCTGCCCTCTGCCAATTCACGCAGCGATTTTGCAACCTGAAACTCGCTTTCATTATCCAATGCAGAAGTCGCTTCATCCAGAATCAGAATCGGCGGATTTTTCAAAAATACTCTGGCAATGCTGATTCGCTGTTTCTGTCCGCCGGAAAGCTTTACGCCACGTTCTCCGACATAAGTGTCATATCCATCCTTCAATGCTTCAATAAACTCGTGCGCGCCTGCCCTTTTTGCCGCCTCAATTACTTCTTCCCTTGTCGCATTGTCTCTGCCGTATGCGATATTCTCATAAACCGTTCCCGAAAAAAGATATACATCCTGCTGTACCATTCCGATATTCCGGCGCAGACTCTTTAACGTATACTTGCGAATGTTCTGACCGTCCAGAATAATCTCGCCTTCGTCTAAGTTATAGAATCGAGGAATCAGATTGCAAAGTGTTGTCTTACCCCCGCCGGAAGGTCCGACAATGGCAATTTTCTCTCCGGCATGTATATCCAGATTTAATCCGCGAAAAACAATGTTATGGTCATCCGGATATGCAAAACTTACGTTTTCTAAGGAAATATCGCCTTTTACATCCTTACACGGCACAGCATCCGGTTCATCAAAAATTTCTATCTCGCTGTCCATGATTTCAACAAATCTTTCAATTCCGGTCATACCCCGTTGGAACTGCTCAGCAAATTCGATAATTCTTCTTATAGTCGCAATAAGAGTTGAAACATACATGACATACGCTACCAGATCTCCGGGGGAAATCAACTCATATACCATGAAAATACCGCCTGCGGTTAATACTGTCAGGTACATCAACCCATCAAAAGCCCTTGTCGTAGTCTGAAAGGCCGCCATGAACTTGTAGCCTCTCTTCTTGATTCTATAGAACTTCTGATTATCTTCTTCAAATTTTTCTTCTTCCTTTTCTTCGTTGGTAAATGTCTTGACAACCTTCTGCCCAAGCAGGCTGTCTTCTATTCTGGCATTCAGTTCGCCAATCTGAACTCTCTGCTGGCGGAACGCAGCGCGAAGCTGCAGATTAATAATCGTACAGGTAACTAACATNACAGGCACGATAGCAAAAATAATCAGCGTCAGCCATAGATTGATGCCGGAAAGGATTATGAAGGAAATTACTGCCTTAATCGCTGCAATAAAAAATTCCTCCGGACAGTGATGCGAAAATTCTGTAACATCAAACAGGTCATTGGTAATCCGCCCCATTATCTGTCCAACCTTCGTATTATTATAGTATGTATCGGAAAGTCTCTGCAGATGGGCATACGCATCCCGCCGCATGTCCGTCTCAATCTTCGTTCCCATGACATGCCCGGTATATGCCATATAGAAATTTGCAAGGGTATCTATTACCCTCAACACCAGATACAAAGCTCCCATACGGAGTATAATATTCACACTGAGCGATGCCAAATCGTTCATGCCCGTATTTGTAATATATCTTATAATCATCGGCAGAACCATTTCGCATATCGTTGTCAGACCGGCGCAGAGCAAATCAATCACTACAACAGTCCAGTATTTTTTATAATATGGGAGAAATCTNCTCAATAATTCTCCGGCTTTATATTTTGATGCAGTTTNATTTTGCAGCTTCATNNTTTATAACCCTACTCCTTCCTNATGGAGCGCACNAGNGCGGCATAAATCCNNTCCANNCCAACCGCCAGNGCATAAATATACACCACACAANTNANANANAAAAANAACGTNTTGGAANCNTNCATNGTGNNACCTGAAAAATTCGGAAGATATTTATACAAAAACACATGNTGNAATAANAAATAAGCATANGAATGNTTTCCGATCATACCNATCAGCCTTNNNANCTTCTCCGATNTAATCCACTCCGCCACCTCCATCACGATCAGANAGAGNGATACCGACAGTGCAAAAATCACATGATAGGGATTAAACAAGTACCCGGTCTTTTCCACTGCATATACCACAATGAAAAGCACGACACCGACTGCTGCCGCAATCCCCCTTCCGATCCTGACCGCGCGCTGCTTCGGACTCCTGCGCAGCATCTCGAGCAGCATACCTAATAAGAAATACATACTGCACACTATCAGATTTTTTTCAATCATCATCGGAAACGGATTATGATAAAGCAACACCACACTCAGAGCAAAAAACACGACAGGCAGAATATATTTGCACTTGCACATAACAAACCGATACAGCGGAAACAAAATATAGAGCATCACAATTGCACCCAGAAACCATTCGCCCAACATATAAAATGTAGGAATCCATTCGCTAAAATACCCGTCCATCGCGATTATCGACAGCAAAAAGTTAATTTTTGGTCCTCCAGGCATGGATTTCATCCTGTAAAAAAAGTCAAGAAACGCAAACAGATACGCAAACCAAAACAATGGATACAATCCAAGAAATCGTTTTTTATAAAATTCTTTCAGTGAGAATTTCTCCTCGTAGCGATAGATTAACGACGCACCGGATACCATAAAAAAGCATGATACTGCAATCGGTCCCCACACAATATGTACAATTCCTTGATACACTTCCACGTTTGCATTGATGCCAAGCGTCCTTGCCGCAACAGAAAAGTGAAATGCCGTCACCATCAAAAAGCAAATGATGCGGATCAAATCAAGATATAAAACCCGTTCTTTTTTCATCTTTGAATCCTTGTCCCTTCTACTGTCTGCAAATCCATTCACCGCACAGGTGAGGAATCCCCCGTACCAAAATATACGGGGGATTTTACAAACACTTTTATCTTTTTACAAAGAATAGCTGTTCAGATATTTTTCCTGTTCCGGCGTCAGAACATCAATTTCCTTTCCGAGGAATGCAAGTTTGCGTTTTGCCACATCCTTATCAACCTCTTCGGGAACATCTATCAGTTTTTCTTTTAATTCACTTCCGTGTTCTACCAAGATACTTTGCAGAAAGCGCCTGAATTGCAAAGCTCATATCCATNATTTCCGCCGGATGTCCGTCTCCTGCTGCCAGATTNACAAGACGNCCTTCTGCCAGAACGAAAATCCANTGTCCGGTAGGAAGTTTGTATCCCATAATATTTTTTCTCTGCTCTCNCGTTTCTACNGCATTTTTCTTAAGCCATGCCATNTCAATTTCACAGTCGAAGTGTCCTGCATTGCAAAGAATAGCGCCTTCTTTCATAACNGCAAAATCTTCTTTATCTATAACTCCGTCACAGCCTGTTACGGTAACAAAGAAATCACCGACTTTAGCNGCTTCATTCATTGGCATTACGTCAAATCCATCCATAACAGCCTCGATTGCTTTAATAGGGTCAATTTCCGTGACAATGACTCTTGCGCCAAGTCCCTTTAGCCCNCATAGCCGTTCCTTTACCACACCAGCCATATCCTGCTACTACGACAATCTTGCCGGCCACAATCAGGTTGGTTGTCCTATTGATTCCATCCCATACAGACTGTCCNGTACCATATCTGTTATCAAAAAGATGCTTGCAGTCCGCATTATTTACGCGAACCATNGGGAATTTCAACTCTCCNGCCTTATTCATCGCCTCCAGNCGNATGATTCCGGTCGTAGTTTCCTCGCANCCACCGATTATGTTCGGAATAAGCTGTGGCATCTCCTTATGCACCATATTTACCAAGTCGCCGCCATCATCAATGATGATATTCGGACCTATCTCCAGTACGCTGCGGATATGNCTNTCATACTCCTCNGGTGTTGCATTATACCANGCATGTACTTCCAACCCTGACGCAACTAATGCCGCCGCCACATCATCCTGTGTAGACAACGGATTGGAACCTGTCACATACATTTCTGCACCGCCTGCNTTAAGTACCAGACACAGATAAGCGGTTTTTGCTTCCAAATGTACGGAAAGCGCCACTTTTTTCCCTGCAAAGGGTTTTGATTCGGAAAATTCCTTCTCCAAGGTACGGAGCAGGTCACAGTTTCTCTTCACCCACTCGATTTTTTGCTTGCCTGATTCGGCCAAGTTAATGTCTCTGATTTCACTACCCATGATAGTCTCCTCCTTATAAAATAGTCATTAAGCCAGCCGAATTTTTATTATAGTGATGGTCGTCTGTCCTATCATCACTTTTTGNAATATTTCNTATATTGNTATTGTATANAAAAAAAGGAATTTTTACCAGTGTTTTTTATNGANTTCTTTTANATCCTTTTAAAANATCATCTGCATCCGCCGCAATTCCCACAGTCACCGCCACATGACGGCTTNCCGTTTTTCCTGTTACGCACTATGCTCCTAATCGCCATCACGGTAGCTGCTGCTATAATAACAAGCACTACTATTGTACTCATATGCTCCTCCATTANCATTNATCNTTTTCCGNTTGGCCTTNCCNTCANGATTCCTTCTCCNATTCCNATNATCAAAAAGNCAAACGGTGTNTTNAGTACCTGCTGAAAGCTCACAATATTATGTANCATATAAGCCCAGATGCTTNCNGCNNACAANTATAAAANNNNCTNTTNCGGCGCCTTCTTTAAGAACCGTNTAAATGCAGAAACAAAAANTCCNNCATAGNANATAACTCCCAAGGCTCCCNGATTTANCAANATCGTNATCCATTCNNTATGCGCATTTGTCAATCGGGAATCACCGAATNNCANATAGATGCGTTCTGNCANTTCCGGAATCNCATATANATATTCTGCAAAACANTCAGGNCCNACACCTANAAGNTTCTGTAACGGAGTCATNTTCCTATATGCCAGCAAGACCGCATNTCCACGTAATGCCTCTGGANTTTCCCCANTTATCATTAAATANAAAGNCCTGTTTATCAGCAAGTNCTGNTATNCCNCCCGNAATANATGTATTGACTATTGTGAGGAAAATGTATGCTAATAAAATCANGGCAATCATGACCATGGCGCANCGGCGCAGNATNNTNTATCTNNNTATNATANATCCCTTNTGNNCTGNCANATAATGNAACANNATATATAGNNCAAAAATAACCGCTCCTATGTATAATGTCAATCCTGTGTCAGTAAATATACCTGCCAGACCGTCTTCGTAATTCATAGTGAATCCCGGCAGATACCGCATCAGTCTGGCTATCTGACCGGATAGCGCAAAAAAGCCACATATCTCCAGAAAACGGTACATCTTCTGATTGTCATGAAACGAGAGATAAAATAATAACACAAAAATGGCCATCAGCGCAAGATATGCGCTCCTGCTTCCCTGCGTCATTCCGGAAACAAAACATATCACCGCATATACCCCCGCCGCAAACCTCTGCCAGCCATCCCTGCTATTCCAGTAAAACATAATGCCAAGCGGAGCAAAAACTGACCAGTATCCGCAAAACCAGTTAATATTTCCAAGCGTGGAAATAAACTCCGGCGCCTTTATCTGAATCGGGATCGGATATATAGAATATCTGTTAAGAATACCAAGTAAAAACACCAGTCCGGAGCTGCCAAGCATCACATACAGCATATCATTATTCCATAAGAAATATCTTGAAAACATAAAATATATGAAAACAAATAAAAGCTGGCTTATCATGCCCATATACCAGCCATCCGCCCCCCATAAAGCTTCACCGCGAAAATCCGTAAGCAGATATGAAATAATAACTATCAACAGATATCCATATGTAAACAGGTCTGTAACCGTCGATCTTTGGCAATTCTCAAAAAACAATTTCTTTTTATTCCCTTGTGTCTTTTTGCTACACAAAAAAATAATCAATATGAAAGGTATTATAATCCCAATCACTAATATGCTTATTCTACGGAAAAAAAAGTATTTAACTGCTCCGATTTCCTTATAGCCATCTTTCATATAAAAGGGATATACTACTATAAGTATAAGAAAATATATTTTTAAAAAATAATTTCCTGTCTGACCGGCGAACTTCAGCAAACGCTCTTTCCAATTATATACACTATTTATCTGTTCATTGCCCTT